>JBAZNR010000003.1 GCA_041649175.1 Candidatus Omnitrophota bacterium
TAAAATAGCCGATTTAGTTGCGCCGTATCTGGCGTTAGGCCAGGCGATCGGCCGATTGGGGTGTTTTTTAAACGGATGTTGCTACGGCAAGGCTGTGAGCTGGGGATTATTTTTTCCGGTTCACGGCGCTCATCTTCATCCGGTTCAGCTGTACACGTCATTCGATCTTTTGATCATTTTCTTCATTCTGAAAAAATATCAGCGCCTAGAAAGAAATTCCGGGGAAACGTTCGTTCTTTATTTGATCCTAGCTTCCCTAGAACGGTTTTGCATGGAATTTTTGCGCGCTGACCATGTACAAGTTTGGTTGGGTTTAAGTATTTTTCAAATTGTCAGCATCACCATTTTTGCGGCCGCAACCTATGTCATCCTACTTATTAGAAGTCGACGAAAAAAATAATGATCTTCGGCTGGATGTTTTTTTAGCTAAAAATCTTGCCGACATTCCTTCCCGAAATTTTGCCCAAAAATTAATTGATGAACAAAAAGTAACGGTTAACGGGCGCGTTGTTAAGGCCCACGAAAAGGTTCTTTGCGGCGATCGGATCAATGTTGATGCCGAGCTATCTTTTCGAGATAATGTTGAGCCGGAAAATATTGCGCTTGATATTTTTTATGAAGATGAAGGTATTCTGGTCGTCAATAAAGATCCCGGAATGTTGGTCCATCCGGCGGCAGGGAGGAATTCCGGAACGCTAGTTAACGCAATTCTTTATCATTGCAAAACCCTTTCAGATGTTAATTCGTCGTTTCGTCCGGGAATCGTGCATCGGTTAGATGAGGCAACATCGGGCTTGATCGTGGTTGCCAAAAATAATATCGCGCACACCAGGCTTGCCGAGCAATTTGAAAAACATACGGTTAAAAAACAATATTTAGCTTTGGTGGAAGGGCTTGTAGAATTTGATGAAGGGCTTATTGATGCTTCGCTGGGACGCCATCCGCGCCAAAGAGAAAAACAATCTGTCTTAGCTTACGATGCCAGAGAAGCCAAAACGGTGTACCGTGTTTTAAGGCGTTCCCAGAGAAATTCTTTGGTTGCGCTTTTTCCGGAAACAGGCCGGACGCATCAACTGCGTGTTCATATGGCGCATTTAGGGCATCCTATTTTAGGTGACGAGAAATACGGCAAGAAAAGCTCTTTTCATCGTTTAGCGCTGCATGCCCAGTCTTTAGGTTTTTTGCATCCCGTTAGCTTAGCCTATCTGGAATTTACCACACAATTTCCCGCCGACTTTAAAGAGATGCCGTAAGCAAACGCCAAAGAATTAAAAAATACGCTTTACTTAAACCCTGCTTTCCATATAATAATATCAAAGCTTTATAACTTCCAAAAAGGGGCGTGAGGGAATGAATAATTCAGGAAAGACACTTACCATTATTCTTATCGTTTTATCCGTTTTGCTTTTATCATTTGCCGCCATCGAAACATTTTACTACTCCGTTGAGAAAAAAAGAGCCGATGCCTTGCAGGAAAAAATTGACCAGTCAAAAACTGTTGAGGCAAAACTTACCGAAGAGATCGCTCAAACCAAAAAGCAAATTTTTGTTTTAGAGGAAAAAAATAAAGAAGCCGAAGCCAAGATCGAAGGCTTGATGGATGAGCTGGAACTACAGCAAGGCTTACGCGATCAAATGAAAATAGAAAACGGGGCTCTCAAAGAAGCCATGGATGCCGAAACCAAGGCAAAAGGGGAGCTGCAAAAAACTTTGGCGGATGTTCAGCAAAAAGCTGTTTCGCTTCAAGAAAAATTAAAAGCGGAAGAAAAACAGCGCATGGATCTGGAAATCAAAATAAAAGAATTGTCTTCGGGGGAAGATATTCCATCCGGAGTTGAGCTCGAAAAGATCGTCGTTATACCCAATCAGTCTTCCGAGGGGCGGGTTGTCAGCGTTGATGCGGAAAATAATTTTCTGATCTTTAACCTCGGCCAACAGCAGGGGATTATCCAGGATGTGGTGTTGTCGGTCTATCGCAATGATCAATATCTAGGCGATGTAAAAGCGGCTCGCGTCCAGGCTGATATGTCGGTGGCTGATTTTATCGCGCCTTTGACCAGCCAGCAAGTGCAGAAAAACGACAGAGTTATTGTGAAGAAATGAATTTGATTGTCCGGCCCACGCCTGTTCTTAAGGGCAGTTTTTATCTTCCCGCCTCAAAATCCTATTCTATTCGTGCGTTTATCATTGCCGCCTGCGGCGGAACCTCAAAAATTATTTCTCCTTCAAATTGCGATGACGCAAAAGTTGCCGTTGATGTCGCACGTCAGCTTGGCGCGAAAATAACTCTATCAAAAAAAATCTGGACGGTGCTTGCGCGCGACAAAAAAATAACAACGCGCCAAATTGATGTCGGAGAGTCCGGAACTGTTTTGCGCTTTTTGCTGCCGCTATTGGCGGTTCAAGGAAATTCCATAAGAGTTATCGGCACGGGAACTCTTAAAGGGCGCCCAAACTTGTCTTTAGTGAAAACATTGAAAGCAATGGGAGCGTGTATTGACGGAAGCGGTTCGGTGCAGTCTATTCCGATCGATATAAAAAAGGGGAAGATCCGCGGCGGAAAGATTTCGATCGCAGGAACGGTCAGCTCACAATTTATTTCCGCTCTTTTGATCGCTTGCCCTGAATTGCGAGAAGATACGAAGCTTTTTGTTAAGGGAAAATTAGTTTCGCAAGATTATATTACGATGACCCGCCAGGTTTTAAAAAAGGCGGGAATACAAATTCAGGATAAGAAAAAATATTTCCATATTCCGGGACGGCAGAAGTTTAAAGGATTGAAGAATTTTATTGTTCCCTCTGATTACGGACTAGCCGCATTTTTTCTTGTGGCCGGTGCTTTGTTAAGGTCTCGAATAACCCTTAAAGGATTTTTGAAAGATGATCTGCTTCAAGCCGATGGAAAGATCCTGGATCTTCTACGAAAAATGGGAGCTCGTTTTGTTAAGACAAACCAAGGGACCACGATCTCCGGCCCGTTCCATCTAACGGGAGGAAGTTTTTCGCTAAAAGACTGTCCGGACCTTGTTCCGATCATGGCAGTAGCAGCTTTATTCGCCAAGGGAAAAACACGTCTTTACGATATTGGCCACGCCCGCGTTAAAGAATCAGACCGGATCAGCGATTTGCGCAAGGAGCTCCTTAAAATCGGCGCAAATGTCAAAGAAAAAAGAAACGAACTTATTGTCGTTCCAAGACCTTGTTATAAAAGCAATATTTCCGTGAACCCTCATCATGATCATCGTCTGGCCATGGCTTTTAGTGTTTTGGGATTAAAATTAGGCGCGAACATAAAAGACATTGAGTGTACGGCGAAGTCTTATCCTGATTTTGTTAAAGACTTAGCAAAATTAGGAGCGCGAATTTCTAAAGTTAAAAATCGTTGACAGGGATTTTATTTTCCGATATGATTGCTGTTAATACAAGGAAATCATAATGTTACAAAAAATCATAAAACTCTGCAAAAAAGCTATCAATTATGTCCTAGGCCTTTTTTCCAATGATATTGGGATCGATTTAGGAACGGCGACAACCTTGGTTTACGTGAAAGGGGAAGGTGTTGTTCTTTGCGAACCTTCTGTTGTGGCCATTCAAAAAGAGACCAATCGCGTTGTTGCCGTCGGGGAAGAAGCCAAACGGATGCTAGGGCGTACTCCCGGCAATATTGTTGCTATTCGTCCCATGAAAGATGGTGTTATTTCTGATTTTGAAATCACCGAAGCGATGCTGCGTTATTTTATTAAAAAAGTCCACCGTCGACGGGTTTTAGTCCGTCCAGCGATGGTTATTGCTATCCCCTCTGGCATTACGGAGGTCGAAAAACGTGCGGTGAGAGATTCTGCTGAGCGTGCAGGTGCCCGGTCGGTTGACTTGATCGAAGAACCTAAAGCAGCAGCCGTTGGTGTCGGCCTTCCGGTGGAAGAACCGGCGGGAAATATGATCGTCGACATTGGCGGCGGTACGACGGAATTTGCCGTTATTTCTTTGGGCGGGATTGTTTATGCAAAATCTATTCGTATCGCGGGCGATGAAATGGACATGGCTGTTATTGAATACTTAAGAAAAACTTACAACTTGATGATAGGTGAACGTACGGCTGAAGAAATTAAAATCCGTATTGGTTCAGCTTATCCGCTGGATGAAGAATTAAGCATGGATGTGCGCGGCCGGGATTTGATCGCTGGGTTGCCGAAAACCGTTACCATTACTTCTGTAGAAGTTCGTGAAGCGCTCAAGGAACCTGTGCAGGCGATTGTCGATGGAACAAAGGCGACGCTTGAACGTACGCCGCCGGAGTTGGCATCAGATTTGATCGATCGAGGCATTGTGATGGCGGGCGGAGGATCGCTTTTACGCGGCATTGATAAATTGCTTGCCGAAGAAACAGGTTTGCCTGTTCATATTGCCGATGATCCTTTAACAGCGGTTGTTTTAGGAACGGGCCACACGCTTAATATGCCGGCTCGTTTGCGCAGGCAGTTGGTTGTCCCTACAAAATTGGATTTCTAAATTTCCCTAACGTGTGTTCAAACGAAATAAAAAGTATTTAGTTTATCTGCTCGTTTTAATCCTTCCGGCCCTCTTTTTACTATCTCAACAAACGGCATTTTCGTCTTTTAAGCTTGGCATCGTTCAGAGCAATTCTTTGCCGGTGCGCATTATTCTGCTGCCTCTTTTGGAGCTTAAAAAGATCGTCTTTTATCATGCGACATATAATGAGTATACTCGTCTTAAAAATCAAGTTGATGCTCTAAAAAGCAAATTATCTCGTCAGGAAGAAATATTCCGTGAGAATGCCCGCCTTAAAGAACTTTTAGATTTCAAGAAAAATACGACCATCAATTTGATCGCCGCGGATGTGATCGCTCGTGACCCGTCGGGTTGGACGTCGGCGGTTATCGTTGATAAAGGATCGAGAGAAGGCGTTCGCCAAGGGATGGCTGTTGTCGGTGCTTCCGGGATCATTGGCAGAATTGTTGAAGTCGGGAAAAAAGCAAGCAAAGTGATGCTTCTAAACGATCCGGGTTTTAGCGTTGCGGCTGTGATCGAACGAAGCCGGGAGGCCGGTTTGATCACGGGGACTTTGCAAGGTGTTTGCCGCATGCGCTATCTTTCGCCTCAAGCAGACATTAAAGTAGGCGACCGGGTCATCACATCTAAGTTAAGTTCTATTTTTCCGGAGGGTTTGCCGATCGGTGAGGTGATCAGTGTCCAAGAAAGTCAAAGTAGCCCCACGCTGGAATGTTTTGTAAAGCCTATCGCTTCTCCCTCTCAGATCGAAGAAGTTCTTATTAAGAAATAATTCTGATGAAAAAACGAAACAATCTGGCAGTTAGAAAGATTTTTATTATTGCGGCAATATCCATTGTTTTCTTTGTTGCCGAATCTATTTTATTTTATTTTTTCAGATCTTGGGTTAAACCAAATCTGCTGATCCTGTTGGTTATTTTCTTTAATATGCACCAAGGGATCCGTTATGCTTTGGTGGCGGCAGTTTGCGCGGGGGTTTTAAAAGACAGTTTTAGCGGAAGTCTTTTTGGCTTATATCTTTTTTCATTTGTCGCGTGCGCTTATTTGATGGTTGCGCTAAAGAAATATCTTTTTGGAATGGAATTTAAATTTTCAACAACACTGATGACATCCGTCATGATCATTGTTAATGCGGTGATGGTTTTTCTCCTTCAGTCGTCTTATTATACGGTCGATGCGCGTGAAGCATTGATCTATATTGTGTTACCGGAGGTCATCATAACCTTGCTTATTTTTTCCTTTATTTTTGAGAAACTAAAAAAATGCGCTTTAAAATTTTCCGTATAATTGTCCGATTTGGTTTTATTGCGATCGTTTTCGGGCTGGTCCAAACCCAGATCGTTCAAGGAGATTATTATCATGCCCTGAGCATGAACAATCGTATCCGCGTTGTTCCTATTGAAGGGCGTCGAGGCCGTATTCTTGACCGCAACGGAGTTGTTATCGCGGACAATCGCGCCTCATTTGATGTGATGATCATTCCGCAGGAAATTCGCGACCGTGAAGAATTATTCGCCCATTTAAGCAACACGTTAGCGATTCCCAAAGAAAAACTTTTAAAGAGATTTGTGCAGAAAAAACTTGCCCCGTTCGCTCCGGTCGTTATTGCCGAAGATATTAATAAAGACCAGGCGATTGTTCTTGAGGAAAATAAGTTCCGTTTCCCGGCTGTTGTTGTCCAGGCTAATTCAAAACGCTTTTATCCGTTCGCTCAAACTAACGCGCATCTTTTAGGTTATGTTGGGAAAATTGATAGCTCTCAGATGACCGAGCTTAAAGAATACGGTTATACGATGCAAAGCATTGTCGGGAAAACCGGCATAGAACAATATTATGACCGATATTTAAAAGGCGAAGGGGGAGGTTTGCAAATCGAGGTCAATAATCTTGGCCGGCAAGTTAGGCTTTTGGGGTTAAAAGAGCCTATGAGCGGACAAGATATTGCTTTAACCGTTGACCAAAGAGTCCAGCAGGCGGCCATTGATTCTTTAACCGGCCGAAGAGGAGCTGTCGTGGTCATGGATTTGGATACGAGCGAGATCATTGCTATGGTAAGCTCGCCTTCATTTGATCCGAATAATTTTGTCCGGGGAGAAAATCTGTCAGATTATTTTAAGAATTCGAACGTGCCTCTTTTAAATCGCGCCACGAATGGCCAATATCCCGCAGGGTCGGTTTTTAAGATCATTGATACGATTGCCGGCTTGGAAACCGGAAAGATCAACGCGCATACTTCTTTCAGCTGTCCGGGATTTTATCAATTGGGAAGAAGGAGATTCCATTGTTTGCACGTTCACGGGCTTCAGGATCTCATGCAGGGCTTGGCGCATTCGTGCAACGTCTATTTTTATAATGTCGGAAATATTTTAGGGTCAGAAATAATGGCGCAGTACGCCCGGATGTTCGGGTTAGGAACGGCGACCGGCGTTGATGTTTTCTCGGAAGCCTCGGGATTAATTCCCTCGCGCAAAGGAAAAGGAGACGCGTTAAATTTAGCTATCGGGCAAGGGGAACTTTTGGTCACTCCCATTCAACTTACGTGTATGATATCGCGCGTGGCGAATAGCGGTAAAGAACCCCAGCCGCATTTTATTAGATCTATTAATTCGATGGATGTGGAGCTTAAATCTTTAACGGCGCGCCCGGTTCATTTGAAAGACAAGACATTTGAAATTACAAAGGCAGCCCTTCGAGATGTTGTTAAAAGTGAAACGGGAACCGCCCGGGTTTTGAACATTAAAGACTTGGAAGTTTCCGGAAAGACAGGAACAGCGCAGTCATCCGGCGGGCGCGCTTCACATGCCTGGTTTGTAGGATTTTGCCGGTCAGAGAAAGCCAACATCGCTTTTTGTGTTTTTCTTGAGCATGGCGGAACAAGTTATTACGCGTGCGAGGCAACGAAAGAATTATTACTGCGCATGAAAGAACAAAATATTTTGTAATCAAGGAACTATGTTAAATGCAACGTCAGCTTGAAAGAACAATTTGGATCGCTACCATTGGAATTATGGCCGCGGGACTCGTGACGCTTTATAGTGCTTCACAATTTAGCGTCCGCGTAACGCATAAGATCTTTTATGATCAGCTTTTTATGGCGCTCATAGGATTAGCGCTGATGTTTTTCTTAAGCCGGTTTGATTATAAGAGATTTTTTGACGGGGCTAATCTTTTATATTGGGTAACGGCTGTTCTTTTGGTATTGGTTCTAGTTCTAGGAAGAAATATTTTGGGGGCGAAACGGTGGATCGAATTTGGTGGCATTAATTTTCAACCGTCCGAATTAGCTAAATTTTCTCTCATTCTTATTTTGGCCCGGTATTTCAGTCAGCGAAAAAATTCCTTTTCTTCTTCGTCGCGTGGTCTATGGGAAACATTATTCCAAGATCTATTCTCTCCGTTATTTTTAACGCTTGTTTTAGTTTTGTTAATTTTTAAGCAACCGGATCTTGGCACGGCGATATCGCTTTTCTTTATATTCCTGGTGATGCTTTTTTTAAGCGGAATACGCTATCGTTATTTTCTATCATTTGTTGCCCTTATCTTAGCCGTCATGCCGTTTTTCTGGCATATTTTAAAACCTTATCAAAAAGATAGGCTTCTGGTTTTCCTAAATCCCAACATCGATCCTTTGGGCGCCGGATATACCATTATTCAATCTAAGATCGCTGTTGGTTCAGGAGGGCTGTTGGGAAAAGGCTGGTTGTCCGGGACACAAAACCAGCTCAACTTTCTGCCCGAGCGCCACACGGATTTTATTTTCTCAGTTGTCGGGGAAGAATGGGGGCTCGCGGGAAGCCTGTTGGTGGCATTTCTTTTCTTTGTTCTGGTTAATTGCTCTTTTCGGATCATTCAAAATACGAAAGACCGTTTTGGGTTTTTGGCAGGTGTTGGCATTGTCAGTATTATCGCTTTTCAAGTTGTTATTAACATCGGAATGGTTTTAGGGTTATGTCCGGTGGTGGGCATTACTTTGCCTCTGGTGAGCTATGGGCGTTCATCGTTTATGGTATTTGTTGTTATGATCGGATTTTTATTAAGCTTAAACAAAAAACGGATGATGTTTTAGCTTTTAAAATAATCTTTTATTTCTCCATTCGCCAGAAACATTAGCTACAATTACTTAGGGAAGCGGTTGACAAATAATTGCTACCCAAGTTAGAATTATAAATATTAATACTAGAAGCGGGAAGCGAGAGGTGACCTGTGAAGGATTTTCTTAGAAAGATATCTTTTCATTCTCAGGGCTTGCGGCGCAAGCTGGCCATTGCCTTTGGGTTGATCTTTGTCGCTATTTTAGTTTTACTGAATTATCTCTTTCCGCACTTCTCGTTTTTTGCCGCGAAGGCCAACGTCCATCTTGTCTTGGCCATCGTTTTTATTATCGTCATTTTAGGATTTGTTACGGTGATGCAGATCATTGAACCGGTAATCAAGATCAGCACCGAAGCAAAAAGAATCGCAGAAGGTGATTTTGACCATACGATCAAGCTTATTCGAGATGATGAATTAGGGCAGCTGGGAGACTCCTTGAACCGTATGACCGTGCGCATTAAAGAAAACATGGAAGAATTGCAAGTTTTTAGCCAAAAGACAGAGACGATCAACTCGGAGATCAATAAACGGATCTTAGCGCTTTCAAGTTTGCTTCAGATCAGTAATCTTATTTCACAAAATGCGAAATTAGAGGAGATCATCGAACTTGGCGTTGACCGGTGTTTAGCATCGGGAGAAATGACATTGGGGTGTTTGATCTTGAAGGATAGAAAAACCGGGGAATTTTCTGCTTATTCTTTACGCGGCACGAAAAGCAAGGAGGTGATCGATCAAGGGTTAAAAGAGTTTAAGATTAAGCCCAATGAAGGATTTTTGGGAAAAATAATCTTAAAACACGAATCTGTTGTTGTTGACCGGGATACTCGCAGTAATGCGGATCTTGAGGAATTCCGTAAAAGATTTCTTATAAAAAATGGCGTTATTGTCCCTATTTCTTCTCGGGGAAATGTATTTGGCCTTCTTATCGTCGGTAATGAAGCGGATGATTTTTTCTGTATGCCGACCGATCTGGAATTGCTGGATCTTTTAGCCAAGCAGATCTCTATTGCGATCGAGAATGATCTTCTAGCGACGCGGGTTGAGAAATTAGAGGTTATTGACAACCTCACGGGGCTCTATAACCAGGTGTTTGTCAAAGACCGTTTAGATGAGGAAATAAAACGCGCGATCCGTTTTCAGAGGCCGTGTGCTTTTGTTTTGTTATCGATCGATCGATTTGAAGAATATCGCAGCGCGTTTGGGCATATCGCGGGAGAGGGTATTCTTATCCAAATGGCTGCTATCTTGAGAGAAAATATAAGCGAGGTGGATAAGGCGGCGCGTTTTGGAGACTATGAATTCGCTTTGATTTTGCCGGAAAAAAATAAACGCCAAGCGATTGAAATAGCGGATGCGATCCGACGAAGAGTAGAATTTCTTTTTTCTGAACAAGGCGATTTTCGAAAACGGCTAACGTGTATTGGCGCTGTCACAGAAAATCCTGTCGATGGCGTTGTCGCGGAGGAGTTGATCCTTAAGGCAAGAAATATTCTTCAAGCAATGAAAAAAGAGAACGGTAATAATCGAATCGCGCATAAAACATGACATATAAAAAAGTTACCAATAAACATTTGGGCGAGCTATTAGTTGAGCGCGGCATTATTAACCGCGAACAGCTCGCGATGGCCATTACTTATCAGCAGCAAAAAGGCGGACTGATCGGCGAGGTATTAGTTGAATTGAAGTTTGCCTCTGAAGAAGATATCGCTCAAGCCTTGACCTGTCAGTATGGTTTTCCGTACCTTCCTTTGGCCAATTATGAAATTGATGCGGAAGTCATTGGCTCTATCCCGGAAAATGTTTGCCGGCAGTTTTGTCTTATCCCGATTGACAAGATCGGGAAAAGCCTGACTTTGGCCATGGCCAATCCTTTGAATGTGCAAGCGATCGAGGACGTTGAGCTTATTACGGGCTGTAGCGTTCAGACATTTGTCAGTACGGCCACTGATATTAAAAATTCTGTTAACCGATATTATATAAAAAAATAGAAAATGTTTTCCCTCAAAGATAGATTAAAAGAGATCCTTATCCAGGATAACATTATCAAGCAAGAAGATCTGGATAAGGCTTTGGCCGACCAGAAAGAAAACGGCGGGGAATTAAGTAAGATCCTCGTTAAGCTTGGACTGATTTCCGAAGATAACCTCACGCTTTTATTAAGCCGTGGTTTAGGCATGCCGCCCATTGATGTTACTCGCCTGAAAATTGATCCCGAAGTTGTTAAAATGATCCCCCAGGAAGTCGCTGTTAATTACAAGATCATTCCTGTTTCAAGGATCGGTGACAGCCTCACGCTTGCCATGGCAGACCCGCTTAATATTTTTGCCATTGACAATGTGAAAGCTTTAACCGGCCTTGCCATTAATCCCATCATCGGGCGCACCAAAGATATCATGCAAGCCATCGAGACGTATTATACCGGCGACACGACAACGCAATTCAGCAAGATCATTAAAGATATGGTTGATACGGAAAATCTTGAGCTGATCAAGGAAACCAATCTTGATATGGCCAGGGATGATATTGAGCATTTAACACAAGATGCGCCGATCATTAAATTAACGGATGCGATCATTAAACAAGCAGTCAATGCCAAGGCGAGTGATATTTTTATAGAACCCATGGAAAAAACTTTGCGCATTCGCTATCGCGTCGATGGAATGATCCGGGAAATGGACCGCATGGCCAGAAGCCTTCACGTCTCCATTGTGTCACGCATTAAAGTTATCGCTAATCTGGACATCTCTGAACATCGCTTGCCCCAAGACGGCCGCATCAAGCTTTTAATTTCCGGAAAAGAAGTTGATCTGCGCGTGAGTATTCTGCCGGCGGCATACGGAGAGAATGTGGTTCTTAGAATTTTGGACAAAACCTCGGCTATGTTGGATATTTTAAAGCTAGGTTTTAATGATAGCACGATGGAAGATCTAAAAAAAGTTTCCATGCGTCCTCATGGGATGATCTTGGCTTGCGGTCCGACGGGTTGCGGAAAAACGACAACGCTTTATTCTATTTTAAAATATATTGATTCTCCGGAAAAAAATATTATCACCGTCGAAGACCCCGTCGAGTATCAGATGAAAGGTATTAGTCAGGTTAATGTGAGAACGGAAGTGGGATTAACGTTTTCCGCGAGCTTGCGGTCTATTTTACGTCAAGATCCCGACATTATTCTGATCGGAGAAATTCGTGATTTTGAAACCTTGGATATTGCTGTTAAGGCGGCGCTTACGGGCCATTTGGTCTTAAGTTCTTTGCATACGACGACGGCAGCCGGTTCGGTGGTACGCATGATGAATATGGGGTTGGAGCCATTTTTACTTTGCTCCTCTGTTTTAGCGATCGTGTCACAGCGTTTACTTCGCAAAGTTTGTACGGTTTGCAAAGAATCTTATACGCTTTCGGCGGAAGCCGCAAAAAAATTAGGTTTGGGTAAAATTGTACACGATAAAGAAATTTCTTTGTTTCGAGCCAAGGGATGTAAACAATGTTTCAACAGCGGTTATAGCGGAAGAGTCGGCATTAGCGAGATCCTTGTTTTAACACCCAAGGTCAGAGATTTGATCATGGCACGCGGCGGAGAATTTCGCATCAAGGAGGCAGGGCGTTCGGAAGGTATGGTGACCATGAGAGAAGATGGTTTTCAAAAAATGCTAGCAGGCGTCACAACGCTCGAGGAAATCTTGCGCATTACAGCTCCGGACGATATCGGGATCAAGGGATAAATGGCAAAAACATTAAAAGAAAAAATTCTGGATTCTTTGATCGAGCTTAAGAGCCTAAAGAAAGAGGACGTTGATTCGGCTGTTACGCTGCAGAAATCAAAAGGGATAAGTCTTGAAAAAGCTCTGATCGAAAAGGGGTTAGTCACCGAGCAAGAATTTCTTATTTTACTCGTCAAGGAACTTAATATCCCTCCGATCAATCTGGCAAAATATAAAATTGATCCCGGCTTACAACAGGTCATTCCTGAGCGGATTTCCCGTCAGTACCACGTTATTCCTATCTCCGAGTTAGGGCACACTATTACGATCGCGGTTTCTGATCCTTTCAATATTTTTGCCATTGACGATCTGAAAAGTATCACGGGAAGAGATATTGATGTGACGATCAGCACGGAAACAGAGATTCTCCAGGCTATTGATAATTTTTATGGAACAAAAAAAGATGTCAATGTCGCAGATGTTACCAAGGATATCACGGCAGACGGGCTTGAAGTTATCGGCGAACAACAGTCGGAATCGGCGGAAGTTTCTCTTGAGGAAAGTGAACAGGCGCCCATTGTCAAGATGGTCGACCTTGTTATTAAGGAGGCCTTAAGACAGCGCGCCTCTGACATCCATATTGAACCGACGCCTGATAATATGCGCGTTCGTTATCGCGTTGATGGTATTTTAAACGACATCCTCAATATTCCCAAAGCCAATCAAAACGCGGTGATCGTAAGAATCAAAATTATGTCTCGGCTGGATATTACTGAAACGCGTATTCCGCAAGACGGCCGGTTTAAAATGCGGGTCGCTAATAAGGAAGTTGATTTTCGCGTTTCACTTCTTCCGACAACATTCGGCCAAAAAATCGTTATGAGAATTTTGGATAAATCGAGTTTATCGATCGGCCTGGAAGGGCTTGGTTTTTTTCCTGATTCCGTCGAACATTTCAAGGAGGCCATTGCGAAACCTTTCGGCATGATCCTTATTACGGGGCCGACGGGAAGCGGAAAATCAACAACGCTATATTCCATCGTTAATAAATTAAATACGGTTGACAGGAATATTGTTACGGTTGAAGACCCTGTAGAATATTTGGTCGAAGGATTGACTCAAGTGCATGTTCGCGCTGATATCGGACTGACGTTTTCTTCCGGATTGAGATCTTTGCTGCGCCAAAGCCCTGATATCATCATGGTCGGTGAAATTCGCGATTCCGAAACAGCGGATATTGCCATTAAAGCTTCCTTAACGGGCCAACTTGTTTTCTCAACACTGCATACCAATGATGCGCCGGGTGCCTTGACGCGTCTTGTGGATATGGGCGTTGAACCGTTTTTGGTTGCATCCAGCTTGGTAATGGTTTGTGCTCAGCGTTTATGCCGGAAGATTTGTTCAAAATGTAAAGAGCCCGTCAATATCCCGGATTCGGCCCTGAAAAGTTTTAAACACAAAATCCCCAAGGACGCAGTTTTTTACCACGGTAAAGGATGTGATAATTGCAAAAAAACCGGTTATCGAGGCCGTATGGGTGTTTTAGAAATGTTTGCGGTTGATGATCCTGTACGAGAGATGCTGGTTAAAGGGTGTTCTTCGGGGGAAATCAAAGATTACGCGGTAAAAGAAAAAGGGATGTTAACGCTTTTTGACGATGCGTTTCGAAAGTTTACGTCAGGGATGACGACCTTAGAAGAAGTTTTGAGAGTCACTTCGGAAGAATAAGCGTAAATGCTTTTAAAAGTAGCTATTGTGAAATGATTTTGCAAAAAAATAAGAAGCGGTTTATTGCAAAATATGATAAACTCATCCGAAGAGTTTTGGATTTCTTGGAAATAAAAAATAAGAGGAAGGCTTAAAAGGAACAGTATGGCTTTTTCACGCAGAGATCTTATTTCTAAAAAGCAGCTTTTGGGGCAAATCTTGATCAAGCGAAATTTGCTAGCGGCAGATCAGCTTAAAGAGGCCCTGGAAGTTCAAAAAAAAGATGGCGGTGTTTTGGGAGAGATCTTAGTCAATCTTGGTTATGTGACCGAGCGGGACATTGTCGTGGCATTGATCGTTCAATGCGGTTTTCCCTATATTGCCGTAAATAAATATGAAATTGACCCTAAAGTTACTCAACTTATCGCGGAAGAAACAGCGCGTAAATTTCACGTTATCCCGCTTGATCGTGTTGGCGATGTCTTAAGTGTTGTAATGGCCAACCCGCTTAATTTACCAATGATCGAAGAATTGGAAAATACCACAAAGTGCAAGATCGCGACATTTATCGCGACAAAAACAGAAATTGATGAAGCTATCAGCCGTTGGTATAAAAAGGGGGCATAGGATAAATGGCAACGTTTAAGTATGTCGCAAAAGACCAGAGCGCTCAGACGATCTCGGGTAAAATTGTTGCAGATAATCAAAACGATGTTATTGAAGAGCTGCGTAAGCGAAAGCTTATCATTATTTCCGTTAGCGAGGTCAGGGAAACGGGATTTAAAGATCTTTCATTTGGTGGAAAATCGGTCAAGGCTGATGATCTTGTTATTTTTGCCCGGCAATTAGCTACCATGGTTGATGCCGGTATTCCGCTTTTGCAGGGCATGGACGCCTTGCAAGAGCAAATGACCAATCCTTATTTTAAGAGCGTTATTGCTTCTATCCGTGACGAAATCGAAGTGGGAAACAGCCTTTCTATCGCGTTTTCAAAATATCCAAAAGTTTTTGATACCTTATTCATCAGCATGGTCAAGGCGGGCGAAACGGGCGGCATGTTAAGCGCCATTTTAGACCGCGTGGCCGGCTATATGGAAAAATCTCTTAAGTTAAAAAGAAAAGTTCAAGCAGCCATGGTGTATCCGATGGTTGTTATATCAATGGCCATTGTGATTACTCTCGTCTTGTTGATGAAGGTCGTTCCTACCTTTACAGGGATTTTTGCTTCTTTGGGCGGCGAATTACCCGGGCCGACCAAGTTTCTTATTGGGGTAAGCGATGCTTTACAACACTATTTTATTTACTATTTGGGCGGTGCCATTCTTCTCTATACCGGATTTGTTTTTTATGGGAAAACAGAAAATGGACGGTATCAGATCGATCGAATTAAGCTTAAAGTGCCTGTTTTCGGTGATTTGTTAACTAAAGTTTCCGTGAGCCGTTTTAGCCGCACCTTGGCAACCTTGACGCAAAGCGGTGTTCCAATTTTGGCGTCGCTGGATATTGTCGGAAAAACATGCGGCAATAAAGTCTTGGAAATTGCCGTTAACAATGTTCGAAATAATGTCCGCGAAGGAGAAAGCATTGCCGCTCCTCTTGTTAAAAGCAATGTTTTTCCTCCCATGGTCACCAGGATGATTTCGGTTGGAGAAAAAACCGGTGAAATGGAAAAGATGCTTGTTAAAGTCGCTGATTTTTATGACGATCAAGTGGATGCGGCTGTTTCAGGGCTGACTAGCATGATCGAGCCTTTGATCATTGGTTTCTTGGGCGGCATTGTCGGATTTATCGTTGTGGCCCTGTTTTTACCGATCATTAAGATATCAACGATGATCCAGGCCTAGAGGATTAACAAAGAGATGAATTTGGGAGCGAAATTTTTCAAGGAGGAAATAGCGTGAATAAAAAATCGTTTACCATTATAGAGCTTTTGATCACCATTGTTGTGGCGGTTTTGGTTGTGACAGGGGTTTTAATGTCTTTGATCAACTCCATGGTTTTGGATGAACACACGGCGCAACTTTCCATTGGCATGAATATTGCTAGAGCTAAAATTGAGGAGGTTTTAAGCCGCAGATCGGATTTTGACAATATTGTTTCTGTGCCATCTGGTAATGATCAGTCTGGGGTTAAGCTGACCGCGGATGGTGACGGCATGGTGGGGGCTTATCGAATTATTGTGAGAGGGGTCACTGGGTTTGCGAGTGAATTGAAAACCGTCAAAGTTGCCGTTTGCTGGAAAGGTAGGGGCAATAGGGTTGTCGGTGACTGCCGCATCGTTGATGATGGCACGGTTGAATGGATTAGCTTAGCCGATTTGAATCCCAAATCTGGCTGCGAGTTAGAAACAGCGATTGCCAAGAGGTAGTTTTTCGAGCAGTATCAGGCAAAAAAAGTAAAAAATAATTTCCCTTTTTCTACTTTATATATAGAATAAAAAGTATAAGTAGAAAAAGGGATTTTTTTATAAACAGAAAAGCCCTAAGGCTCATATGGGGAGCGTATGCCGCAAATAAATCTTTTAGCACCGGGATTTAAAAA
Source organism: Candidatus Omnitrophota bacterium (assembly GCA_041649175.1). Classification (NCBI taxonomy): domain Bacteria; kingdom Pseudomonadati; phylum Candidatus Omnitrophota; species Candidatus Omnitrophota bacterium. The sequence continues at coordinate 16,575 of JBAZNR010000003.1, forward strand.
AAGAGAAGTGACGCCGTCTACGGCCTCTTTCTCTAAGGCGCAGGCGCAATCTCAATTCCAGCAGAAAACAGAGAGAGTGTATCCAGGGATCTCTTCAGGTGTCTTGGATGTCTTGCCGGCGGTGGGTTTTCGTTGCGCGATTTGCGGTGGCATTATTCTTGCCATCTGGAGCTTTTTCTTGGTCAATATTCCTGGAAATCAAAAAACACTGAAAGAGCTAGAAGTAAAAGTTTCTGTTCTCGCCACTAATCCCAAAGAGATAGAGCGCATCAGGACTGAGCGCGTCATTCTCGAAAAAAAAGTTAACCTTATCGACAATCTTTCTTCTCGGAAATTTTTATGGTCCGAAAAATTGGCCCTGATCGCGGATCTTATCCCAGATGGAGTATGGATCAATGAAATACGTTCAAGCAGTAAGAAAGATGCGGCAGCGGCTAAAGCTCCTCCCAGCGATGAAAAAACAGTTTTCACTATAAAAGGCACGGCTGTTGCTTACAAGATCCAAGATGCGGTCGGTCTTATTAGCGACTTTATAAAGAATTTACAAGAAAACGCTGATTTTTCTAAAGATTTTCAAGAGATCAAACTTAATACAATCGCGAAGGGAACTGTAGGGAGCTTGGATGTTATGAAGTTTGATTTATTGTGCGAATCTAAATAAACCAATTAAATAAATGGCCAGACCTCCAGCAAGAAAACAGGCAACACCTCTTGACGATTATCTGAATTTGGCGATCAAGCACTCGCCAATATTGGCTCCTATTTTGGTTGTGATTTTGGGAATCGCTGTTTTAATTTGGCCGTCGTACCAGAAGCTTTCGACCATTAAAGCTAGCATCAAAGAGAAACAAGATATTTTAACAATGGTTGACAGAAGCAGCGCGGATGTTAGTAAAATGCAGAAAGAATTAGAGATTTTTAAGAACAAAGTTGTTGAATTCGAAACTCGATTACCCAAAAGAATTAAAACAAACTTGATCATTGAGACCTTGCAGGAAATTACTGAAAAGGCGAGCCTTAAGTTTTCTTCGCTTGAGCCAACAACCATTCGGAAACATGTTATCGCGGAGACAAATGATACTTTTGTAGAATTGCCCATCCGAGTTAGATTGCGGTGCGGGTACTATGAAATGGTTAATTTTCTTAAGAAAATTGAAACCGCAAAACAGCTTATGAAAATATCTGATCTAGTCATTATTGATGATCCGGCTGCGGATTGGGATCATGGCATTGAATTTACGATCAGTGCTTTTTCGCGAGGTGAAAATGGCGACTAAAGCGAAAAAAAAAGTTATTTATTTTATGAGCTTAATGGCTTTTTTGTCCACTATTTTCTTCCCGACGAGAACAATGTTTGGCCAAGGAGAGAAAAGCGCGGCTTCAACAAAAAAAAGAGACCCTTTTGTTGCATTAGTTAATTCTCAAGGTAAAATAAAAGCTAAGGAAGAATTATTTCCTTCTATTGCGCCTAAGTCGCTTTCTATGAATATTGTATTAAAGGCAATTATCTGGGATGAGGCGAGGCCGCTAGCGATGATCAACAATAAGGTGTATGGACAGGGAAGCGAAATCACAAAAGGACTTATAGTCGAGAAGATCAATCCTAATGATGTGGTTCTTAATGACAATGGAAATCCTGTCGTTATCCAACTACGCAAAGCGGTGAAAAATGATTAAAACAAAAAAAATTTATTTTCTGATGTGTACCGTGGTGATGCTCGCATTTCCGATGGTGTTGTCGGCGCAAGAAGAAGCGCGGCAAGTTGACGAAAACATGGTTAGTCAGCCTCAAGCGGCTTCTTCCGACGCAATAGCACCGATGGCGCCTTCCATTGCTGCGGATGTTGCAACGAATGCGGGTTCAGAAAATGTTCCTTCTGTAAACTCCCCGGGAACAGAAAAAAACGACGACAACCTTATTAGCGTTAATTTTGAAAATGTTGATATTCGTGACGTTATTCGCATCCTTGCTGACAAGGGCCATGTGAATATGATCGTTGGGCCCGATGTTGCGGCGACGGTGAATATTCAGTTGAATAATATAAGCTGGGAAAAAGCCTTAGATGTTATCCTGATGACGTACAGTTTGACATATAAAAAGGACGGCGATCTTATTCGTATTATGACGCTTGATCAGCTACAGGTTGAAGATGAGAAAGTTCCTTTAGCAACAAAAATCATTAAGCTAAATTTTGCTCGCGGCGGGGAAGTGAAAAGTAATTTCGAGAAGATGCTTAGCGCGCGTGGCAGGATTGATGTTGTCGAGCGTACAAATAGCCTCATTATCACGGATCTACCCGATAATATCGCCAGAATCGAGGAAATTGCCGTAGAGCTTGATACAAGAACTCCTCAGGTCATGATCGAGGCTTTATTGGCGGATGTGGTTGTTAGCCAAGACGATCAATTGGGTATTAACTGGGATATCGCTTGGCCGGATGGAGGAGCTCCCCAAAGAACTATTGAACAGGATTTTGGTTCTCTTGGCGCTCCGGGCGGGATCATCACATTTGGAACAACCATGCTAACCGATAAAGATCTCCATGCGACAATTGCTGCTTGGCAACGGCAATCAAAAGTAAATATTTTGGCCCATCCACAAATAATGACCTTGGATAACCTAGCGGCAAAGATCAGCTTAACAGAGGAAATTCCGTATCAACAACAGACTGATTCAACTGAAGGAGGTAGCGTTGTTTCAACTTCGTTTAAAGAATCAGGGATTAATCTAACGGTTATGCCGCACATCACGACCAAAGATAATTACATTTACTTGACCATTGATGTCAAGCAAAGTTTTCGTTCCGGATTTACGGCCGATGATCAGCCAATTGTTGATAGTCGCTCTGCTCAAACAAATCTTTTGGTCAAGAACCGCGAAACTGCGGTTATTGGGGGCTTGCGCAAAAAGAATGATACATTCACCGTTAATAAGCTTCCTATTTTGGGAGACATTCCTTTGATTGGTTCAGCTTTTCGCAAACGCGTTGAGGCACTTTCGGATATAGACTTAATGATTTTTGTGACCCCAACAATCGTTACGGATGTCAATTTAACCGACAAACAAGAAAATACTTTGGAATTGTTTGAAGAAGAAACCGAGGATTGGGCTCATCAATTTGATCAGGTGAAGCAAAAAAAGCGAGAGGGAACAGCGGAGCCGAAATCGGCAACAATCGGGGCGAAAGAAGATGCCGAGCCGGATCTTTTTTATCTCAAGCCGCCTGCGCTGCTTAACGAGGGACGTTAACAATGACAGTGTTCAATAAAGATTTTTTTCTTTCTTCAGTTTTTTTCTTAGCGTTGATGCTGGCGGGTTATGCCCAGGCTTCCGATGAAATAACGAATGATGGATGGACGCAAAGCCTATCAAATCTAAAAAGCAGTATGAGTGAGCTTTTAAAGCAAAACGATGCCCTCTCTGTTGAGAATGATCTCTTAAGAAAAAAGATCGTTGAATTGCAGTCAGAACTAAAAAAAGCTGCAGAGGCAAAAGAAAAATTATCGCAAGAGCCGCGACGGCTTAATGCTCTTTTAGATGAGAAAAATAAAGAAGCTAGCTTACTTGAGAAGAAAATTCAAGAGATTCAAGCGCAAGTTCAGCAGCTTAAAACGGATCAAGATGAGACGCAAAAGAGTATTGCTCAGCGTCAGGAAAAACAAAAACCGCTTGAGGCTGAAGTCAAAGGATGGAAAGGAAAAATAGATCAGCTTGAAAAGGAGCTGAAGCTGTCCAAGAGTGATAATCAAAACTTTCTTAAAAAAGCAGAAAATGAGAAAAGCGAATTAAAGAAGCAGTTGGTGGATAGCGAAAAGAAGCTTGCTCGGGTTCAAAAGAATTTAGAAGAAAGCAAAAAACGATCCGCACAACCATCAGTGGAATCGGTAGCTTTAGCGGCTGATCAAGAAAAAATGTCTCAGGAGCTGGAAAGATTAAGAAATTTGATTCAAACGCACACTCAGGAGAAGCAAAAGCTGCAGGAAGAGAACATCCGCATCAGCGATCAGTATAAATCAGACCTTGATAAATTAAATCAACAAATCGCTGAGCTCAAAAAGCAAAATCAAGAATTAGAAAGCGTAGCCATTGCTCCTTTACCAAAAGTGCCCTCAGCGGCAAAGGACAAGAAGATTGCCAGCCAAACGGCTTCTCTAAAAGAAGAGAATAGCGCGCTGAAGAATAAAGTTTCGGAATTGATGGGCTCAGTTGTTAAACTCAATCGCGATAAGGCGATGATCGAATCACTGCTTGATGTCCAAACAAAAACGTTGAGAAAGAAAACCGTTGGCAGTAAAAAATCCGTCGATCAAACAAATCACGAGCTTTTGGCTTATAAATATGCGGCCAATGGCGAATACGAGAAAGCCATCGAGGAGTATCAATTGGCGATCGCGGCACGTCCTAAAAATAAAGATCTCTACTATAATCTTGGGTTTGTTTATGACCAGCTTGGGAAAAACGATGAAGCCATTGCGAATTACAAGCAAGTCTTAAAACTCAATCCCAACGACAAAGAAGCGAACTACAACTTAGCGCAAATCTACAAGAAGCTTTCCGATACGGCATCATACCAATACTATTATGACCGTTTTATTAAACTCAATAAAAGATAAAAACTGCATTAGTTTTCTGCGGGGAGAATAGCCTGTGTTCGGTGGGAAAAAAATTGCAAAGAAATCGGATGTAGCTATTGGCCTTGATGTCGGGAATTTTGCCGTCAAGGTTGTCCAGCTTAGCCAAAAAGGCGATACTTTTAATTTAGATAGTTTTGGCTATGCAAAGATCAATATTGAGAAATTAGATGGAGTCGTAGAGGCTATCAAAAATGCTTGCGCTGAAGCGGGTATCACGCAAAAAAAGGTTAATGCGTCTATTACGCCGGAAGGCGTTATCGTCAGGTATTTAACATTGCCTGAGATGAATACGGATGAGCTTAAAAAAGCGATGGAATTTGAGATCGAACGTTATGTTCCATTTGAGAGAAAAGATGTTGTTAATGACTATATGATCCTTAAAGAACGTCCCGATTCTAAGAATATGAAGATTTTGCTTGTTGCGGCAAAAAAAGATTTTGTCGAAAATCGGATCAAGATCTTGCGAGAGGCGGGCTTGGATCCGGAAGTCATTACCATTGATGCTATCGTTTTGAAGGACACTTTTCAATTGAATTACCCTGAGAAGAATAATAAAGTTGTAGGGCTTCTTAATATCGGAGCTAAATCTTCAAATATTAATATTGTTAAAGGTCCGACATCTTATTTTATGCGCGACATCCAATTGGGGGGCGATAATATTACGCACCTGCTCAAAGAAAAGATTGATATCGGCCTGGAAGAAGCGGAAAAGATCAAGTGCAGCCTTACGCTGGAAGACAAGGAGAAATTCAAGATCATTGAGCCGGTTCTGGGAAATTTATTGAATGAAGTTTATCTGTCGTTTGACTATTACGAAAGTGAATTTGGGCTGGTCGTTGATGAAGTTTTTGTTAGTGGCGGTACGGCTCGCTTAAAATGGCTAACCGATTTCTTAAAGGAAAATCTTAACAGAGAAGTTTCCGTCCTAAGCCCTGTTAAGAGGTTCACCGCAGCTCCAGCTGTCTCACAATCACGCCTTGAATTATTTTCTCCCTCGCTTGTTGTTGCTACCGGTCTCGCCTTAGAGAATTTTAGTTAAAACCTATTTTGTTTTCATAAGTACATTGCTTTCTGACGTGATCGTTGTTATGTCTGAATTGGGCTATTTGACAATCCCTCAAATGGATGTTATACTTCAAACAAGTAAGAGCTGTTGATAAAGGCAAACTACTCGTAAGGGTAGGGCGCAAAACTATAGGGTCCCGAGTTAGCATATGGGATTGCCAGTTGCCAATAGGATGTCCGGTATTATTTATATTATATTTCACTGGCAAAGTTAGTTTGCGGCCTATTCTTTCATAACGGGGAATGGGTTTTTTTATTTTGATAAATTTTTTCCTCAAAATCGCTTGACACATAGAAAGGAGGTTGATAACATAAAAACTAAGATAACGTATGGACGGAGCTGGGTGTACTAATCCGTAGTTGTCCAGGTGGTTAAGAAAAACAACAGCGGTATTATCCTAATCAGTTAAAGATTTTCTTAGCTTTCTGGATCAAGGAAGTGTAGCCTAAGCTTAATTTTGGTCCGGAAAGGAGGTTAAACATATGAAAAACAGAAAAGGTTTTACATTGGTTGAAATTATGATCGTTGTGGCTATCATCGCTTTGTTAGCTGCTATTGCTATCCCTAATTTACTCAGGGCTAAGATTGCTGCTAACGATGCTGTTGCGAGCAGCACACTGCGTACCTTATCAACGGCAGCTGAAACTTTTGCCACGAGTAATCAGGGTACCTATCCGTCTGATGTTGATGATTTAACCAACGCGACTCCTCCCTACATCAATAAAAATTACTGTGACGGGGTTACAGCAGCTGGCTTTACTTTTGATTGCGATTGGGATACTGGCGGCTATACTCTTATAGCTTCTCCAGCAACGGTAGGCACAACCGGAAGCGCAACGTTTACCATGGTAACGGGAGGTATCTTAACGGGAAACTAATAGGTAGTGGTTGTGGCAATGTGGTTTTTGCATAACTAGTGCGAAAGGGGCTTAAAAGCCCCTTTCGCACTAAAGGGAAAAATGCAGCACGAATATTTTTATGAACTATCGATTTTTTAAAGTCGATAGTTTTGTTTTTGTAAGGCGCGGAAAACATCGGGTAAAAGCGTTGACTTTTTAATCTTCGACATTAAAATGCTTTCTAGGGAGCGCAAAATGAGCAGGCAATTTCAAAATAAGAAAGTTTTGCTAAGGGGGCTAACGCTCGTAGAGACATTAGTCACAACTGTTGTTTTTTCTCTAGCTTTCTTGGGGGTCTTGTTCAGCTATGTGACTTGCCTTGAACTTAGTGAAATTGCTAAAAATTCATCCCAAGCCCTATTTGCTGTCAAATCACAAATAGAAACAATAAAGAATACAAATTTTGATCAAGTAAAAACGGCATATAACAATACTTCATATGCAGCGGCTAATTTAGTGGGTATTGGAGTAAGCTATATCGATGATTCAAATCCAAGATTACTTTTCATTGTTAGCACGTTTTGTTGGCGGCAACCTAATGGCCGCGTAATCGGGGAGGACAGAAATCTCAACGCGCAACTCGATGCGGGAGAAGATCTAAATGGTAATGGCCGATTGGATTCTTTGGTGACAACGGTTGATTATATTTATGATCGGTGAAAAACAATGCAAGAAAACTCTTTTAAAAGAAATGTAAAAGGATTTACCCTAACCGAGGTTTTGATAACACTTGGCATCTTCTCTATTATGGGCGCGGGGATCTTTATCGTCTTATCAGGCGGTAAATCAACCTGGTTTGACACGGATACGAGTATTGAATTGCAACAAGACTTAAGGATCGTTCTTGAGAAAACGACGCGAGAATTACATGAGTCTGGATTTGACAAAAACGGAGTTTTACAGGCTAATATTAACGATGGCGTTGGCCCGAATGGAACTGATACTCTAAGGTTTTCGATCCCTACCGTTTGCCATGGCGGGGATAGCGTGGTTGATAGTAGCGGCGACGTTGTGCATTGGCGTGCTCCGTTAATCTGGGGCTGTACACAATCAAGCTGCATGGATGCTGACAATGATTGTAATACCATTGATTATCAGTTTATAGAATATGGCGTGGATGCTCAAGATCAGTTTGTGCGAAAAGTGATCAGCGGGGCGGGCCTTGTTGTGAGGCAAGATATTTTCGCCAATAATATTAGTGACTTTCAAGTTGATGCCACGGTGGATGGAGGGCTTGTTACGTTAAGTATTAGCGCGCAGAAAAACTCACCGACCGGAAGAGCATTGTCGGCAGCTGCCAGCATGGCCGTATATTTAAGGAATCGAGGGTAAAGCTATGAATAAGAAAAATACAAAAGGGACAGTTTTGATCGTTTCTCTGATGGCTGTTACGGTCCTCCTTATTTTGGGTGCGATGTTTATCGTTCGAGCCATCTCAGAAAAAGCTGCTTCTGACCGTGAACGTATGCTGACCCAAGCTTTTTATTTGGCCGACGGTGGTAGTCAGGTTGGAATTAATCAGATGGATGTATTGATCAATACGAATTTGATGGCCACTGTCAACAATACAAATCCGCAAGTTATTGCGAATGATGCAGCAGGTTATGTTGCTTCTGGTGATGGTTTAGGTTTTTTGATCCAGTATGCGCGCGATGGTGGCGCAGCACAATTTATATTGAATGGTGCGCAAGCACGTTATACGGGATCGGTTATTGCGGCGGGAAGCGGAACGTATCAGCACAGCATTATTGTTACCGAGAAGGGCAATCCGATTGCTGTAACTCCGGAGCAATGGGATTTTCCGTACTATTATCGGATTGAAACAACCGGAACTGTCGGTGGCGTTGTGCGAAAAATAGCCTTAACGGGCGATTTTACAGTTCGTGTCCAGAGAGATAATTTTGCGCGTTTTGCCTTATTCACAGATCATCACAGCTTGCCAAGCGGCGGGACAGTCTGGTTTACGAGCCGGACAAATTTTTCTGGGCCGCTCCATACAAACGAACGCTATAGTTTTGCGTTTAATCCAAGTGGAACTTTTGACGGCATGGTTACCCAACATCATAATAGCGCCAGGTTTCATAATGGTGGGTCGTCTATTTTATCGGATGCGGATCAAAATGCTTCCATTGATGTTCCGGTATTTAATAGTGATTATGAACGTGGCGTTTCTGAAGTCAATCTGGAGTCATCTGTTCAGCAACAAGATCTCATTGACCAAGCCAGGGGCACCGACACAACGCCGGGTAACGGCATTTTTGTTGCCAATAATGGGAGCAATCTTATTGGAGGAATTTTTGTTAGAGGCGACTGCAATGTCAATATGAGCGTTAATGGAAGCGGAAACGCTGTTTATACGATCACGCAAGGCGCGACAACAAAAATTGTCACGGTCGATATTTCCGGGAATCAAACAACTGTTCAGACGGTTGCAGGCCCGATCCAAACTTTTTCCGGACTTCCGGATGGCGTTGATGATGTTGGAACTATTCTTTATGTTGATGGAGCGATTTCCAGCCTCGGAGGAACGGTTCAGCGAGACACAAAGCTAACAGTTGCCAGTCAAAATGATGTTATTTTGACGAACCATGTCATGTATGAAGATTATACTCCGGCTGTCGGAACGCCGGGAACTCCGGGATATGTTGCCCCACATGCTGACGACACGAATAACATGCTGGGCATTGTTTCCTGGGGAGGCGACGTGAGGATCGGCACAGTAGCTCCGGACGACATAAATATTCATGGCTCTGTTATGGCGCGTAACGGTGTTCTTACCGTCGATAACTATGACGATACGGCTGTTGGATCTCGCGGTGTTACAACGCTTTTAGGAGGGTCTATTACTCAGTTCTATGGTGCGTTTGGACAATTTAATAGCGTAACGGAACAGCAGATTTCTGGTTATGGCCGCAATTTTGTATATGACAATAGAATGTCTTTAGGGGCTGCGCCTCCGTATTTCCCGAGTATGCGAACATTCATTGCATTTACAAATGACTTAACCGATAAAATCACTTGGCAAGAGGGAGGATTTTAATGTCAGAACAATCTCCAAGTACTCATCCGATGCGAAAGGTTTTTTTGATCATAGCCATTGTTTTAGTCATGGTCATGTTAGCTGTGAGTATGTTTATGAAAAGATCAGTGGAAGACGCGGAAGTTTCTTATCGACCTGAAAAAGCTCAAACAGGTTTAGAAGTAAAGCCTATCGTGAATAATAGTCAGATAGAAAAGAAAAGCGTAGCACCTTCTGTCAGCGTTCCCAAGAAATCTGCTGGAAAGGCTGCAAAAAGAGACGCTCAACCCGAAAAAGAAATTATCTATGAAGCTCCCCTAAAGAGCAATATTTTGATACAATAGTTTTCATCAGCAATGAAAAGCCTACTAAATAAATATATTTCTTTTACCAACCGATTTGCTCCTAAGAGAGTCATTGAACCGTTCGTTGGCCTTGATATTGGCGCGAGCTCATGCAAAGCTGTTGAGCTTGTCGTATGTGAAGATTCTTCGCGGGAAATTCTCAATTGGGCCGTGGAACCCTTAAACGAACTTAATGTCATTCAAAGCGTAAGGAAAGTCTTAGCTAAGCTTAACACAACTACGAAAAATTTTGCGACAGCAATTTCCGGGCAAGGAACGTTAGTCCGTTATATCGATATGCCCAGAATGTCCTTAGAAGACTTGCGCCGGTCTGTTGATGTGGAAGCTGACAAGCATTTTCCTTTTCCTAAAGATAAGATTTATACAGATTGTTGTATTCTTGATCCTCAAGGAAAAGACAGCAAGATGGCTGTTCTTATTGCGGCGGCGAAAAAAGAGGTCATTGCCCAGCGGCTCAAAATGCTTTCTGAGATCAATCTTCCGTCTGATTTTGTCGGTATCAACGCCATTGCTCTCGTCAATGCTTTTAATACCTTTCCGCCCCAAAACCTGGGCCAGAATTCTGCGCCACAATCTGGAAAATCCAACATCATTGCTATTTTAGACATCGGCGACGTGGTGAGTAATTTGATCATCACAAAAGATAGCGTGCCCAGATTTACTCGGGATATTTTCATTGGAGGGCGGGAGCTTAACCGGCGCATTGCCAACGCTCTTAACGTCAACATGGAAGAAGCCGAAAAGATCAAATGCCAGCCCCAAGATAGATCTGAAAATGTTTTGCTTGCATGCGATTCAACGCTCATTAATTTAGCATCCGAAATACGCCTTTCCTTTGATTATTTAGCGACGGAAAATAATATGCAAGTTAGCCGATTGTTTGCTACCGGAGGGTCGGCCATGTTTTCCGGCATTACTGACTTTCTTGCGAAGAATCTTGAGATCCCGGTTGAATTGTGGGATCCGTTTCTCTCTTTAAAATTATCACCTCAAGTTTCCCGATCAGAAATTGAAAAGAATTCGAGCCAACTGGCTGTAGCCCTAGGACTTGCCTTATGCTCCTAATTGACATTAATTTACTTCCGCCTGATCTGCGAAAAAAGCGCGGTTCAAAAACCAGCAAGGACGCGATTGGAAATATCACCAATATACCTAAAGAAATGGTCTTTGGCTTGGTGGGCGGCCTTTTCTTTCTTTTAGTTGTTTTTAACTTGCTTTTGTTTGTGGTGACGTGTTTTAAATGGGTCCAATATTCTCGGGGGAATAAGCAGTGGGAGATCATCGCTCTCGATAAAAAAAAGGTTGATAGCGTTTTAGGAGAGATGCGTTCTCTCCAAAGCAAAATTGCTTCAGTAGAGAAAGTTACAACGGGAAAAAGAATTTGCTGGGCTCAGAAGCTAAATGAATTGAGTAATAATATTCCCAAAGGGGTTTGGCTGAATAAGATTTCCTTAAGCGAAAAAGTGCTTTTGATCGATGGAAGCTCTGTGTCAAAAGTTGGTGAAGAAATGATCAGTGTCGGGAATTTTGCGTCAAATCTAAAGAATCAAAAGACATTTATGAATGGCTTAAAAAATGTTGAAGTAGGCTCTATTCAGCGCCGAAAAGTTCAATCTATTGAGATCGCGGATTTCTTGATTACGGTTAAATTGCAATGAAAAAAATTATCCCAGATAAGATCTTAAATATTTTATTGCAGGCAACAGAAAAAAATGGCCAATATATCCTCATCGGCGTTTTACTTGGCATCTTTCTTTTAATGTATGCTATTGTTACGCGCCCTATTTTAAACAATCTTACGAAGATCAGCCCTAAAATTACTTTGCTTTCTAAGGATTATCGACAAGCTTTGTCTGATATTAAGAATGTTGAAAATTATCAAGCCCAGGTTGTGCAATTTCGAGAAAAAATGAAAACGGTCGGGCTCAAGATTCTTTCTAAAGAAGAAATTCCCGCGATTCTAGAAAATATCTCGAGACTTGCCGGGCAATCTAAGGTGCACATTAGTCAGATCATGCCGCTTAAAGAATCACAGGAATTAATCCTATCGAATGATGAAGGGAAGTACTACTCGCTTCCTATTTTGGTGAATGCCCGCGGAGGTTACCATGATATTGGGCGTTTTTTTAATAAAATAGAGAACGATAAGATCTTTATGAGCGTGATAGACTTTGATATTGCGGCAACCAGCGATGATCCCTTAAAACATTTGGCCAAAATTACGATTAAAGCATTTATCCTCGAGAAAATCGAAGGCAAGGAGGCAAAATGAACATCCTTGCTTTTATGGCAGTATTTTTCGTTTCGGTTCTTGTCTGGGCCCAAGATGCTGATTTTACGTATAGCGACCAGGGGAAGCGTGATCCTCTTTGGCGGCTCGTTACTCCCAGCGGATCGATTATTAATTATGATTCCGATGTCCTTGTTTCGGATATGATTTTAGAAGGGATCATTTTTGATCCTAGCGGCAAAAGCCTCGCTATTATAAACGGCAATGTCGTTGAGCAAAATCGTCGTATTGGCCCGTTTGTTGTTTCAAAGATCGAAGCAAAGCGAGTAACGTTAACCAAGGGGCAAGAAAATTTTGTTTTAGAATTGAAAAAGGAGGAATGAGATGACACAAAAAGCGGTCATCGCGATATTTATTCTTTGCTTAACCTGTTTTGCGGTTTACGCGCAAGATAGCGGTGAAGCTGTCAGCTCTACGGATGAATCTTCCGTTTCAGCTGTCGCCGAAGCAACCGATAATGAAAGCGCGTTAGCGCCATCTGATGGCGAGCAAGCAGTTTTCCCCGGAACAATAGAGCCGACAGTTTCACTGGAAACAAATCCGGCTACCCCGGAGCTTTCAACATTGCCTGATCCCGGGCATGTTACTCTTGATTTTCGCGATGCTGAGATACGAAATGTTTTAAGGATCTTAGCGTATAAAAGCGGTGTTAACATTGTTGCCGGCCCGGAAGTAACGGGCTTAGTAACGATCCAGCTTAACAATGTTCCCTGGGAAGAAGCCCTAAAAGTCATTCTCGAAACATATGGCTACGGATATGACAAAAGAGGGAACATCATCTTGGTCACAACGGTAGATAATCTTAAGAAAAGGCGGGAAGATAATCAATTATTGTCGGAGCAAGAGCCGCTGATGACCAAGACATTTGTCCTTAATTATGCAAAGGCAGAGGAAATTGTCTCTTCCATTGAGAAAATGAAGACGGCACGCGGCAGCGTGAACTTTGATTCCCGGACGAACTCTATCATCCTTCGCGATACTTCAAGCAACCTTGCGCTGATCAGTGATATCATGCCTTCTTTAGACGCCACAACACCCCAGGTTTTAATTGAGGCAAAAATAATCGAAGCAACGCTTAGCAATACGGAGAATTTGGGTATTGACTGGGTGGCTAAAGCGGCAGCATCGGGGTCAGAGCGGCCTACGATCTTTCCTTTTACGACGATATCTGAAAATAGGTATCTTCCTGATAATATTCCGGCGGCAGGGGCTGATTTATTTACTTATGGAACGCTTGATTTCTCGCAATTTTCGGCCGTTTTAGAATTGCTTAAAAACAGGTCAGATACCAACATTCTTTCTAATCCTCGCATTGTCACTTTAGATAATCAAAAAGCAAGCATTACGGTGGGGACACAATATCCCATTCCGACATATACGTACAACGAAGAGCAGGCCAGGCTCCAGGTGTCGGGCTGGGAATATAAAGATATTGGAATTATTTTTGAGGTAACGCCCCATGTTAATAATGCGGGGTTTGTTACGATGGATATTCAACCCAAGGTAACGGCGATCTTGGATTATGTAACTGTTGAAAACACTTCGCTTCCCAGGCTCAGCTCAGAATCTGCCACGACAAAAGTGATGATCAAAGATGGTTATACTCTTGTCATCGCGGGGCTCATCAAAAATCAGGCAACCGACGTTAAGAAAAAGATCCCTTTTCTGGGGGATATTCCTATCGCGGGTTTAGCATTTCAGAAAAGTGAAAAGACAATGACTAAAACGGATCTGTTGATTTTTATGACGCCACATATCATTACTGCCAACGAGCCTGTGGTTTTGAAAGAAGCAACAACCACGCCGAAGCCATAGTCAAATTGCAAAAGAGGAAAAATGTCAAAAGAAATACTCATTCATATTAAAGAGGGTGAGCGTTACGCGGCTGTTATTGAAGACGGAAAGCTCGATGATTTTCATATCGAATTAGACCGCCAAGACTCTACCCTGGGAAACATCTACAAAGGAAAAGTTGAAACCATTCTTCCGTCAATTAATGGAGCCTTCGTTAATATCGGCCATGAAAAAAACGGTTTTTTGTATCTTACGGATGCCATTAACCCTTTAGTCGAGGCAGAGATATCACCGACCAAGCGTTTCATCAATAAGCTTCTTAACCGCCCGGAAAAGAAAGAAAAAAAAGATCATAAGCCTATTCCATTTAAAGAAGGCGACGAGGTCTTAGTCCAGGTTGTTAAAGAACCGTTTGGAACCAAGGGCGCGCGTTTAACAACGCATATTAGCCTTGCCGGGCGATTTGTTGTTTATATGCCTTATGATCAGCATGTTGGAGTCTCCAAACGCATTGAGGAAGGCGAAGAACGTCATCGCCTAAAAGAATTATTAAAGGAACTTGATTTTGGGCAGACCGGAGGTTTTATCGTCCGGACGGCATCATTGCAAAAAGGCAAGCGGGAGCTTATTCGGGACGCAAAATTCTTGATCACTGTCTGGCGAAAGATCAAAAAGTTAGCCGAAGAAAAAAGCGCACCAGCTCTTATCTATAAGGAATACGATCTAGTTTGGCGGGTTATTCGGGATTACTTGAGAGAAGACGTCGATAAAGTCTTTGTTGACTCTCAGGAAGAGTATGGTAAGATACGCCGATTTGTCCACAATTTGATCGGAAAAGAAATGCTGGACAAAATTCACTGTTACAAGGGTGAAGCCCCGATCTTTGAAGCAAAGAATGTCTCTCGGCAGTTGGAAAAGATTTACGATAAGCGGGTTTATCTTAAATCGGGCGCTTATATTGTTATTGAACCAACGGAAGGGTTGATCGTCGTTGATGTCAATAGCGGGCGCTTTAAGGCTAATGCTTCACCGGAAGAAGCTGCCTTTCTGGTCAATAAAGAAGCAGCCCCCGAAATTGCCAGGCAGTTGCGTTTAAGGGATTTAGGTGGTATCATTGTCATTGATTTTATCGATATGTCGAGAGAAAACCATAAAAGGCAAGTGGTTGATGCTCTTGAGCTTGCTTTAGAAAAAGATTATGCCAAGACGGAAGTTATGAAAATATCGTCTTTGGGATTAGTGGAAATGACCAGGGCGAGGACGGGAAAGACTTTGGAGTCTATCTCGTTTCAAGATTGCCCTTATTGTGACGGCCGCGGTCGAATTAAAATTGACTAAAGGATTATCGCAATAAAAAGCAACGTTTCTTAAGGAGGATTACGATGTTAGCAATCGTGCAGGTTGGTTCATCTCAGTACAAGGTTTCCGAGGGTGACTTGATTGATACGCAGATCTTAGACGAAAAAGAAGGTAAAGCCGTTACGATCGACAAAGTTTTATTGTTTCAAGATGGTGATACGGTTAAAATTGGCCAGCCATTCTTAAGCGACGTCAAGGTCACGGCAAAAGTTTCCCGCCATCATTTGGCCGATAAAGTTGTTTCTTTTAAATATTCTCGCCGAGAAGGCTGGGAATGGAAAAAGGGCCATCGCCAAAAGCTTACTCGCCTTCAGATCACAAAAATCTCTTCCGGTAAATAAGCTAACCCTATGGCATTTGTTGACGAAGCAAGGATTTTTGTCAAAGCCGGCAATGGCGGTAAGGGGTGCGAAAGTTTTTATTCTGACAAGCGTACGCGCTATCCGCGTCCCGATGGAGGAGACGGCGGAAAAGGCGGTGATGTCATTTTTCTTGCTGACAAAAATATTCAAACACTTTTAGATTACCGGTTTAAGCAGCATTACGAAGGTGAGCGCGGCGGACACGGTTCCAGCAAACAGAAAAAAGGCAGAGATGGCCTTCATTGCTTGCTTAAAGTTCCTGTCGGAACGTTAATCCGTGATTTTGAGACCGGCTTATTGATAAAAGATTTGGCTTTGCCTGGCCAAAAAGTTATTGTGGCTAAGGGCGGTATTGGTGGGCGCGGCAATGACCACAAGCAAACGCCACTGCCTCCCAAAGAAGGTGAAGCGCGGACTATCAAGTTGGAGTTGAAATTAATTGCCGATGTTGGGATCGTCGGATTTCCGAATGTTGGCAAATCCACTTTGATTTGCGCGGTTTCAAAGGTCAGATCAAAGATCGGCAACTATCCTTTTACGACAAAGCAGCCGATCTTAGGGATTGTTGAGGGCGATGAATTTAATTTTATTCTCGCGGATTTGCCCGGGCTTATCGAAGGCGCGCATGAAGGCCGGGGATTAGGAGATAGATTTCTCAAGCATGCCGAGCGTACGAAAATACTTTTACATGTCATTGATATGGCCGGAACTGAAGGGCGCGACCCGGTTGAAGATTTTGAGAAGATCAATCACGAATTAGAGCAGTACAGCAGCAATCTTTTGGTTAAACATAAAATCATTGCGGCCAATAAGATGGATGTGCCCGCGGCCAAAGAAAACCTGAAACGCTTTAAGAAGAAATTTAAAGAAAAGGTTTTTCCCATCTCGGCCTTAGAACGCCAGGGCTTAGATAAGCTGATGGGCGTCATTAAGGATATTTTATGTCGAGAAAACTCTCCCGTAGAATCAAGCGCGTAATTGTTAAGATCGGTTCGAGCGTTATGGTGGATTATCAGCTCAAACCGCAAAGGGCCAGACTCTATTCATTGGTCAAACAAATAAGCCAATTGCGCAAACAAGGCATCGAAGTTATTTTAGTAAGCTCGGGTGCTATTGTTTTCGGGATGGGAGAACTGGGTTTAAGATCGCGCCCGTCGGATCTGGCACAGCTTCAGGCCAATGCGGCGGTAGGGCAAAATATTTTGATGCGTACCTACAGCGAGCTTTTTAAGAAAAATAATCTTAAATGTGCGCAAGTGTTATTAACTTGGGATGATTTTGCGGACCGAACACGTTTTAATAATGCGCGCACAACGCTCCAGGCGATTTTAGATTATGGCGCTATTCCGGTCATTAACGAAAACGATACCATTTCAACTCAAGAAATTAAATTCGGCGATAATGATCAGCTTTCGGCTCTAGTGGCCAGTATGATGCACGCTGATTTACTCATGATCCTTTCGGATGTGGAAGGGCTTTATGACTATAAAAATGGCCGCAAAGAAGTTTTAAGTGAAATAAAAGAAATTACCAAAGAGGTCGAATCGATCGCCTCAGGAACAAATAAGAAACAAATTTCCAAAGGCGGAATGGTTACCAAGCTTGGAGCCATCAAGATCGCGACGCACGCCGATGTTCCGTGCGTGATCGCCAGCGGTGAAGCCGAAAATGTTTTATTGCGCATTATTAAAGGCGAGCGCTTAGGAACTTTCTTTGCCGAGAAGGAAGAAAAACTTTTAGCCGCGAAACATTGGATCTCTTTTATCGCTAAGCCAAAAGGAACGATCGTTATTGACGATGGTGCCCGCGAAGCCGTATTAACCGGCGGCAAAAGCCTTCTTTTACCTGGCGTAGTTGGCTGGGAAGGGCATTTCAAAGTTGATGATGTGGTCATTGTTACCGGCAAAGATGACCAAGAGATTGCCAGAGGGCTTACGAATTATTCATTTTCTGATCTTCATAAAACCGAAGATAAAAAACAAAAAAAAGAAGTTATCCATCGCGATAACTTAGTTTTGTGTAAGAGGTAAGCAATGGATCTAAAGCATAAAATTAGTACAATCGCTCAAACAGCTAAGTTGGCAGCGCAAGAATTATCGGCTGTATCTACCGAAAAAAAGAACCAGGCGCTCAAACTTATGGCTCGTTTTCTTATTGAGCAAAGCAGTTATTTGATCCGAGAAAACCAAAAGGACTTAAAAGCGGCGCGAAATAAGAATTACAGTAAGGCATTGATACAGCGCCTAACCTTAACGCCTAAAGTTATCAAAGAAATGGCTGATTGTCTTTTGGCGACGGCAAAGCTAAAGGATCCGTCCGGAGAAATTCTTGCGATATATAAAAGGCCAAATGGCCTTTTGATTAAAAAGGTGCGTACACCTTTAGGCGTGATTGCGATCATTTACGAATCTCGTCCTAATGTGACCAGTGATTGTATTGGCCTTTGCTTAAAATCAGGCAATGCTGTTATTTTGCGAGGAGGCAAAGAAGCTATTTTCTCAAATCAGGCCGTTGTTCATGTTTTGCATAAGGCCTTAAAGAAAGCAGGAATTAGCTTAGGCGCTGTGAATTTTATTTCTTTGACCGATCACAAAGCCGTCGATATTCTTTTAGGGTTGGATCAATGGATCGATCTGGTTATTCCGCGCGGCGGCCAGCAGCTCATCGAATCTGTGATGGCAAAATCAAAAATTCCTGTTATCAAGAATTATAAAGGAGTTTGTCATACGTATGTGAGCAGTAAAGCGGATCTTGCGCTGGCACGCAAGGTTTGTTTTAACGCGAAGGTTCAAAAGCCGGGTGTTTGTAACGCCATGGAAACACTTTTGGTGGATAAAAACATTGCCAAGAAATTTCTTCCTCAAATGATCGCTGATCTTCAAAAAGCCGGCGTTGAAATACGAGGCTGTTCTGCGACGAAGAAAATCATTAAACAAGGTATCAAAAAAGCCAGCGAACATGATTGGAGCGAAGAATATCTTGATCTTATCTTATCTGTAAAAATTGTCAGCGATCTGAATGAAGCCGTTGGGCACATTAACCGCTATGGCTCGCATCATTCGGATGCCATCATCACGCGGGATAGCAGGGAAGCTCAAGAATTCTTACGAGCAGTTGATTCGGCGTGCCTTTATGTGAATGCGTCGACGCGCTTTACAGACGGTTATCAGTTTGGCATGGGAGCGGAAATTGGGATCAGTACAGATAAACTGCACGCGCGCGGCCCCATGGCCCTAGAAGAATTAACGACGTATAAATATTTTGTTTTTGGTAAAGGTCAAGTACGCACATGAGCCGTATCGGGGTTTTAGGCGGGACATTTAATCCGGTCCATATTGGCCACTTGATGATCGCGCAATGGGCTAAGGAAAAAATGCGGCTGGATAAAGTTATTTTTGTCCCCGCCAATCTTCCGCCCCATAAAGATGTTAAGGAAGTTGTTTCTTCCAAAGATAGGTATAAAATGGTTCAGTTAGCTGTTGGGGGCAACTCTTCATTTTCGGTTTCAGATTTTGAAATCAAAAGGCAAGGGAAGTCCTATACGATTGATACAATGCGTTATTTTGACCGTTGTTATCCTAAGAATACAAAATTGTTTTTTATTGTTGGCGGCGACATGACTTCCCAATTAAAAAATTGGCGCTATATTAAAGATATTTTAAAGATCGCCAGTTTTATCGTGGTCAACCGTCCCGGTCGCCACAGAAAGAATACCGAAATCAAGCATTCACCGGTTGTTATGCCGGCCATTGACATTTCTTCGTCGTATTTACGTCAACGTATCGCGCAAAAGAAAACAACAAAATATTTTATTCCGGACAAAGTCCGTCAGTATATTGATCAACATAAACTTTATCAAACTCAATAAAATCTACGAGGAGCTATTCTATGAAAAAAGGGAAAGTTTCTAAGAAAAACATTAAGAAAGTTGCTAAAAAATTATCCCCGAAAGGTATAAAGGGAAAAGGGGCTATCGCTCAAATTCCGATCGGCGAAATTAAATTTGGTACCGACGGTTGGAGAGCGGTCATATCAGATACATTTACTTTTAAAAATGTGGCGATTGTGGCGCAAGCCATTGCCGAATGGGTTAACCGTCATTTAAAAAAGAAAGACGGAATAGATAATAAACGTGTTGCTGTAGGTTTTGATACGCGGTTTTTATCCGATCGTTATGCGCAGACGGTGGCGTGCGTTTTAGCGGCTAACGGTATTGAAGTTTTTCTTTCCGATTCCGCTATTCCTACGCCGGCATTGAGTTTAGGCGTTATTCAGAATAAATGCGTCGCGGGAGTTATGATTACGGCTAGCCATAATCCCGGCCAATTTAACGGTATTAAGATCAAAACAGGCAATGGTGGCGCAGCGACAACTGATATTACTAATCTATTAGAGGAATACCTCTATAAAACGGAAGTTAAAAAAGTTGACCTTGATCAAGCCAAGAAAGATAAAACGATCATCATCCATAACTTTAAGGTCAATTACATTAACTTTTTGCGCGGTTATATCGATTTAAAGAAAATTAAGAATTCAAATTTCAAAGTTTTGGTGGACGCTATGCATGGCAGCGGCAATGGCCTGATGAGGGAAATCTTAAAAGGCACCAAGATCCGCTTGTCGATCATGCGCGAAGACGTCAACCCTATTTTTGACGGAGGTAAACCGGAACCTGTTGTGGAATATTTAGGCGGGATCATGAAGCGTGTCAAAGATGAGAAGTTTGACCTAGGGCTGGTTTTAGACGGCGACGCGGATAGAATTGCGGCGGTTGCCTCAGGCGGAGAATTTATTCATCCGCAAAAGATCCTTGGCTTGCTTATTTTACATTTAGCGAAAAACCGCGGGAAAACCGGTGGTGTCGTAAAAACGATTTGCGGGACCATGATGATCGACAAGATCGCCCAGAAGCTAGGGCTCAAGCTTTATGAAACTCCCGTTGGATTTAAATATATTTCTGATCTGATGATCAGCGAGAATATCCTCGCCGGCGGTGAAGAAGCCGGCGGTATGGGTTTGCCGGATTATATCCCGGAACGAGACGGGACCCTTGCCGGACTTCTCTTATTAGAGATGATGGTTTACTTAAAGAAAAATATTAAGAAAATTGCCCAGGAAATGGAAAAAGAGTTCGGCAAGTATACGTATGAGCGCTCAGACTTGAAATTAGGCAAGGAGCCGTTTGATTTTGACCGGATGAAGAAAATAAAAAATCTTCTCGGGCGCCGCGTTGTTGACGTTAAGGATTTCGACGGTGTTAAGCTTGTTTGTGATGACGAAAGCTGGTTGATGTTCCGTCCTTCCGGGACAGAACCTTTAGTGCGAGCGTATTCAGAAGCTAAATCGGCATCACGGGCTCTTAAGTTGATAAAATTTGGCGAAGCGCTTTTAAAGAAAAAATAGCCGATGTTTTATAGCATTGCGCACATTATTTTTGCGATCATCAGCAAAATTTTCTTTCCGATCAAAGTAAGCGGCCTTGAAAATATCCCTTCTCAGGGAAGTTTTATTTTTGCCAGTAATCATTTAAGCAATTTAGATCCGATGATCCTTGGACTGGCCAGCGGGCGGCGGCTAAACTACATGGCTAAGCAGTCGCTTTTTGAAAATAAGTTTTTTGCCCGTGTTTTGAATTGGGTAGGAGCCTTTCCGGTCAAGCGCGAATCGATGGACATTGGCGCGGTCAAAGAAGCGATCGCGAGATTAAAGGCTGGCGGAGGTTTGGTTATATTTCCGGAGGGAACGCGCAAGGCACTGCAAAAAGCCGATGAAGTTTTGCCCGGCGTTGGTTTTCTGGCGGTTAAAAGCGGAGCTAAGGTTATTCCTGTTTTTATCAAGGGATCAGATGTTGTTCTTCCTCCGAGGGCGAAAGCCTTGAAACGCGCAGCTGTTGATGTTGTTTTCGGCAAGAGTGTTCATTATTCTTCCAAAGAACCCTACGAAAATATTGCCAGCCGCATCATGGAACAAATCCAAGAAATTTCTACGGCAGTGTAAGGTCGCCTTGTCGTTTCGTGGGTAAAAAAATTTTGATTGACAAATCAAAGTTTATTGAGCATAATTTAGTACTTTAAATTTCCCCGAAGAATGTTTTTTGGGTGAAGTTAAAGAATTGATGACGAAAAGGGGTATTTTTTAAATGACACAAGATAGAAACGCAATCATGGAACAGATGTATTCGAGTACTCTTAAGAACATTCGCGAGGGCGAAATTGTTAAGGGGAATATTATTCAGATCACCGAAAAGGAAGTTGTCGTTGATATCGGTTTCAAATCTGAAGGCTTTGTTCCCTTAGAGGAATTTCGCGATAGAAGCGAATTGACTTTAGGGCAAGAAATTGATGTTTTAATTGAGACCATTGAAGATGAAGACGGCCGCACGGTTCTTTCCCGCCAAAAAGTAGAGCGGATGCGCGGTTGGCAGAAAATTGCAAATGATATTCATGAAGGTGACTTGGTCGAAGGCCGCGTTGTTAAATTAGTGAAGGGCGGTTATATTGTTGATGTTGAAGGCGTAGACGCTTTCCTCCCAATGTCTTTATCATCGTTTAAAGGTGTCGCCAACGATGAGATCATGGCGAACAAATATAAATTTCAAGTTGCTAAAATGAACGCGCAAAGGCGCAACCTTATTCTTTCGCGGCGCGATGTTGTTCAAAAAGAACGCGAAATGGCCAAGGCCAAGCTTTGGGATAAGCTCGAAAAAGGGCAAAGACGCGTTGGAACAGTTAAGGGGATCACAGATTTTGGTGCTTTTATTGATTTAGGCGGTGTGGACGGATTGCTTCATATTACCGATATGAGCTGGTCACGCGTTAATCATCCGTCGGAAGTTGTGGCTTTAGGTGATAAAATTGAAGTGCTTATTTTGGATTTCGATCGAGAAAACTCTAAAGTTTCCTTAGGGCTAAAACAGATCATCTCTAATCCTTGGACCGATATTGATGCGAAATATCCGATCAATTCTAAGGTGAAGGGGAAGATTGTCAACATTATGCCTTATGGTGTTTTTGTTGAAATTGAAAAGGGTATCGAAGGGCTTCTTCACTCCTCAGAGATTTCCTGGCAGAAGAAAATGGTCAATCCGCAAGAACTTTTTGCCATTGGCGATACCGTTGAAGTTCAAATTATCAATATTGATAAAGATTCTAAGAGAATTTCGCTCAGCACAAAGCAGCTTGAATCCAATCCTTGGTTAGAGGCGGAGAAGAAGTTTCCCGTTGGCGCAAAGACCGAAGGAAAGGTAAGGGGCTTTACGGATTATGGCGCGTTCATTGAACTGAGCGCTAATCTTGAAGGTATGATCCATGTTTCCGATATGTCCTGGACAAGACGGATCAATCATCCGCAAGAGATCTTAAAGAAGGGCCAGTCCGTTGAGGTTCAGGTTTTGGCTGTTGACGGAGAAAATCGCAAGATCACTTTAGGCCTTAAGCAGTTGTCGGCCAATCCTTGGGCCGAATTAGCGCAAAAATATCCCGTTGGTTTTGAATCTGACGCTGAGGTTGTTGCCAATTCAAATTTTGGCGTCTTTGTGAAATTAGATCAAGATGTCGAGGCTTTGATCTATTCATCCGAAATTGACAAAACAATGGCAGCTGCCTTAAAAGCCGGTGATAAAGTTCGTGTAAAGATCATTAAAGTTGACGTCGAGCAGATGAAAATCGGCGTTAGCGCTAAGCTCTCCTAAAAATCTTACTTAAGTAAAATCTTGCTATGTCCCAAGACGATCTTATCCGGAAGATATCTCGCGGAACAACGGAAATCATTAACGTCGAGGGCTTAGAAAAGAAACTTAAAGACAGCGCTCGAAATAAGAAATCCCTCTCTATTAAAGCTGGATTTGATCCTACCGCGCCCGATCTTCACCTCGGGCATGTTGTCCTCTTAAAGAAATTAAGACAGTTTCAAGAGCTTGGTCACACGGTTTTCTTTCTGATAGGGGATTTTACCGCTCAGATCGGAGATCCATCGGGTAAAGACCAGATGCGCCCTAAAATGAATGCGCGTCAGATCACGCAAAATGCCGCCACCTATCGAAAGCAAGTTTTTAAAGTCCTAGATGAGAAAAAAACAAAGGTTGTTTTTAATAGCCGCTGGCTATCCAAATTAAAAGCCCAAGATATCTTAGAATTAGCGGCTCGTTCAACGGTCGCTCAAATGCTTGCCCGCAATGATTTCAAAAATCGATTTGACCAAAAAAAAGAGATCAGCATCTTAGAATTTATTTATCCGCTTTTGCAAGGTTACGATTCGGTTCATCTTAAATCGGACGTGGAATTAGGCGGATCAGACCAGAAGTTTAACCTTTTGATGGGCCGGCAATTACAAGAGTCGTTTAAGCAAGATCCTCAGGTCGTCATCATGACGCCGCTTCTCGAGGGAACAGACGGTGTTAATAAGATGAGCAAATCACTGGGAAATTATATTGGTATTAACGAACCTGCCCAAGAGATGTTCGGAAAGTTAATGTCGATCAGCGATGAATTGATGTACCGCTATTATGAATTATTGACAGATTTTGATTTAAACATAGTAAAGACACTTCATCCTAAAGAAGCAAAATTAAAACTCGCCGGAAAAATCGTTGAAGATTTTCATGGGGCAACTTGTGCCCGTGAAGCACATCGGCAGTTCGAGGAAACTTTTAGCAAGGGAAATGTTCCGGATGATATTAGTGAGTATCGCTTAAAGCCAGATGGAAGCGAAACCGTTGCTGATATTTTAGTGCAAGCGAAGTTAGCCGCATCACGAAATGAAGTGCGCCGGCTTTTGCAGCAGGGAGCTATCCATCTGGACGGAGTTAAAATTACAGATGAACAAAGCAAGCCAAAGCAGGGAATTTTAAAAGTCGGCAAGCGCCGTTTCCTTAAGTTGACCTAAGGCATCGTCGGTGACGTAACCGCAATATTTTCTAAGGATTTAATCTCAAAATAAAAGAAATAAAAACTTGACAAAATAAACATCGGCAGTTATATTATAGCATTTCCTTATGCCCCTGTAGCTCAGCCGGTAGAGCACGTCCTTGGTAAGGACGAGGTCACCGGTTCAAGACCGGTCGGGGGCTTTAAAAAAGAATGACATTGGTTTAAAATGCGCGAAAATATACAGTTTGAATGTACCGAATGCCGTCGGATAAATTATACGAGCACGAAAGACAAGAAAAAAACTCCAGATCGCTTGGAATTGAAAAAGTATTGTCGTTTCTGCCGCAAGCACACAAATCATAAAGAATTAAAAAAATAAAATGAACGCATAAGGATAGGCCTGTAGCTCTAATTGGTAGAGCGACGGTCTCCAAAACCGAAGGTTGCAGGTTCGAGTCCTGCCAGGCCTGTAGGTTTTTGCCCTCAAAACATGATTGGCAAAATAAAAAAATTCTTTTCTGAAGTTGTTGTCGAATTAAAAAAGGTTTCTTGGTCTACGCGCCAGGAAGTTCTAGACGCTACTTGGTTAATTTTAGCAAGCTCGGCGATTTTGGGCGTCTTTATCGCCAGCATTGATTTTCTCTTGGCGCGGTTTGTAGCGCTCTTTATCAGGTAAAGAATATGAAGTGGTACGTTGTCCATACGCAAACAGGTTCGGAAGAAAAAGTGAGGGCGGGTTTAGCCAGCAGGATAGCGACCACGGCGCTCAAGGAGTATGTCGGCGAGGTTGTTGTCCCGACCGAACAAGTTTCCGAAATTCGAAGCGGTAAAAAACGTATCTCTGCAAGAAAATTCTTTCCGGGCTATATTCTGCTCAAGATGGAAATGAACAAAGAGAGTTGGTATCTGATCAAGAGCACACCGGGAATTACCGGTTTTATCGGCTCGGGAAATAAGCCAACGGCTCTTTCCGATGACGAAGTTCAAAATATTTTAAAACGTACGCATGATACAGAATCAAAGCCAAGCCCGAAAATCGTTTTTGAGATCAATGAGCCCGTGCGGATCGCTCAAGGCCCGTTCGCTAATTTTAACGGAACGGTCATTGAAGTTTATCCGGATCGGGGAAAATTAAAGGTCAGTGTTTCGATATTCGGACGGGCAACGCTCGTTGAATTAGAATACTGGCAAGTCGAGAAAATCTAAAATGGCTAAAGAAGCAGTCGCACAGATCAAGCTTTATGTTCCCGCCGGGCAAGCAAATCCGGCGCCGCCTGTCGGCCCCGCATTAGGCCAGCACGGCGTTAACATTATGATGTTTTGTAAGCAATTTAACGAAAAGACAAAAGGCCGTGAAGGATTGATCTTGCCGGCTGTTATTACGGTTTATAAAGATAAGTCATTTGATTTTATCATTAAAACACCGCCGACGTCGGTCCTTATCAAGCGTGCCGCGAACCTAGCCAAGGCTTCTGGAACCGCTGGAAAAGAAAAGATCGGATCGTTGACGGTTAAGCAGATCGAAGAGATCGCAAAGCAAAAAATAGAAGATTTAAACACGGGAAATATGCAACAGGCTATCCGCACTGTTAAGGGAACTGCCAGAAGCATGGGTATTGAGGTCAAAGAATAATGGTTAAACTCAGCAAACGTATGAAAGAAGCAGAAAAGCTTATTACGGAAGGAACCACCGCTCCTCTTAAAGAAGCCGTTGCCCTTCTCTTGAAATCTCCGAAAGTTAAATTTGACGAAACGATCGAGCTTCATTTTAATTTAAATATCGATGTGAAAAATACCGATCAAAACGTGCGCGGAACAGTTGTTTTGCCTCACGGAACAGGAAAAACTATTCGCATTGCTGTTATCTGCAAAGGCGCCCCGGCGCAAAAAGCCAAGGAATTAGGCGCGGATCACGTCGGTGCTGAAGAACTTATCGAGAAGATCTCCAAAGGATTTTTAGATTTTGATTGTATGATCGCCGCTCCGGATATGATGCGTGAGTTAAGTAAATTAGGAAAAATTTTAGGACCTCGCGGACTTATGCCAAGCCCAAAAGCCGGGACAGTGACGCTTGACGTTGAACGAGCTATCAAGGAAGTCAAGGCGGGTAAAGTTGAGTTTAAGGCTGATAAGCAAGCCGGAATTCATATCGGAATCGGAAAAAGGTCCTTTGCCGAATTAAAACTTACCGAAAATGCCAACTGTGTCATCGAAGCCATTACCCACATGAAACCTGCCAGTGTTAAGGGAAATTTCATAAAAAGTCTTTATCTCGCCTCAACCATGGGGCCTGGAGTTAGGATCGCGCTATGAGCATCGTTGCGGATAAAAAAGTCGGAAAATTATTCCGAGAAACGATGGCCGGCCTTATTAAGGAAGGCTTAGAAAAGAGATCAAGCACTTTCGTTGTCAATTATTCCCGCGTTTCCAGTTCTAAGATGGATGATTTTCGTAAAAATCTTCACCGGGTCGGGGCTGATCTCTATGTTTCGCGAAACAGCATTGCCCGCCGCGCGCTCAAAGAACTTAAATTTGATACATTAGCCGACAAGCTCGACGGACAAACAGCGTTTATTTGGAGCGATGCTGATTCCGTCGAAGTTTCCAAGGCTTTAGTGAAATTCTCAAAAAGCTGTGAAGGGATTTTGCTTCGCGGCGGCTTACTTGAAGGAAAAATGCTTGGGCAAGATGATGTTAAGAGATTATCTGATTTGCCTTCGCGGATCGTTTTGTTGACGATGGTTGCTTCAACACTGCAAGCGCCGTTAAACAGATTAGCAGGTGCTTTAACCGGGAAAACAAGAGACTTATTGTATTTATTGAAACAAATCAGCGAACAAAAGGGAGGTAAGTAACATGTCAGAAAGTGCCGTGAGTGAAAAAATGTCCTCACCAAAATTGGATGAAGTCATTAAGACGATCGAGGGCTTAACCGTCCTGGAGCTTTCCGAGCTCGTCAAGGGTTTGGAAGATAAGTTTGGCATTAAAGCCGCCGCTCCGATGATGGCCGGTCCTATGATGGGTGCTCCTGCTGCTGGTGCTGCTGCTCCTGTTGAAGAAAAAACAACATTTGATGTTGTTTTGAAAGCAGCCGGAAGCAACAAGATCGGTGTTATCAAAGAAGTTAGAGCCGCGACAAACTTAGGCTTAAAAGAAGCCAAAGACTTAGTTGAGGCTGCACCGAAGACCGTCAAGGAAGGCGCTACCAAAGAAGAGGCTCAAGAGCTTCAAAAGAAGTTGACCGAAGCTGGCGCAACCGTCGAGCTCAAGTAAATCGTTTTAGAAAAAACTTTTGAATAGTTTAACCACGATTCTTTAGTTTTTTTCAAAGAGGCTTCCTATCAATGCAGAGAAGAAAAATTAAAGATTTTAGCAAAATCCAAGATACCTTTGAATTGCCGGGTCTTTTGGATGTTCAGCTGAAATCATATGAAGATTTTTTGCAAAAAGAAATTGCTTCCGACCAGCGCAAAGACCAGGGATTAGAAGAAGTTTTTCGTGAAGTTTTTCCTTTGGAAAGTTATGACGGCCAGACTCGTCTGGAGTATGTCAGCTATTCCATGGGAAAGGAAAAATATTCTTGCCTGGAGTGTCAGCGCCGGGGAATGACATATTCCGCGCCGTTAAAGGTGAAGCTTCGCTTAGTCACTCCTGTGGACATTAAAGAGCAGGAAGTTTATTTTGGCGATTTTCCTTTAATGACGGATACGGGGACGTTCATTATTAATGGTGATGAGCGGGTTGTTGTTGCCCAGATCCAGCGTTCGCCGGGTGCTTCCTTTGAAGAAGAAATGCATCCTACCGGAAAAAGCATTTACCACGGGCGCATTATTCCTTCCCGTGGCGCTTGGTTTGAAATTAAATACGATCTTAACGATATCCTCTTAGCTTACATTGACCGCCGCAGAAATTTCCCAGCAACCCAGATTTTAAGAATCATGGGGCTTTCCAATGCCGAAGATATGCAGAAAATGTTCGGCGATGATTTTAGTAAAATTAAAAATACTTTAGAAAAAGACCACACCACTTCCAAAGAAGAGGCTTTATTAGATTTCTATCGAAAGATGCGCCCTACCGAACCGGCAACGGCAGAAGTAGCGGAATCATTATTTTATCGATTATTTTTTGATCCCAAACGTTACGACTTAACTAAGGTTGGCCGACACATTATCAACCGAAAATTGGGAATGAATATTTCTCCCGATAATCGTGTTTTAGATATCGCGACGGTCGTTGAAGTTATGCGATATTTGATGGGATTACGCGATGGGCGGGGAACGACCGATGATATTGACCATCTCGGAAATCGCCGCATTAAAACCGTCGGAGAATTGGTTCAAAATCAAGTTCGTATCGGTTTAGCGCGTTTGGAACGCTCCATTAAAGAGCGTTTGGTTGTCATGAGCAATTTTGAGAATTTGACCGCGCATCATCTGATTAATTCAAGGCTTTTTTCAAATCAAGTTCAAGATTTCTTTGCCCGCAGCCAGCTTTCACAATTCATGGATCAGGTTAATCCCTTAGCTGAAATGACGCACAAACGCCGTTTAAGCGCCATCGGCCCGGGCGGTTTATCGCGCGAAAGAGCAGGGTTCGAAGTTCGCGATGTTCACCATACCCATTACGGCCGCGTTTGTCCTATTGAAACTCCGGAAGGCCCGAACATCGGTTTAATTTCTTCTTTGACCACTTGCGCGCGCATCAATGAATTTGGTTTTATTGAAGCTCCTTATCGAAAAGTCGAAGATGGCCGTGTTACACGACGCGTTGATTATTTAACGGCTGATGTCGACGAGACGAAATATATTGCTCAAGCCAACGCCATTCTTGATAAGGACGGAAATTTCACCGAAAAAGACGTTGCCTGCCGTCATAAAACTGATTTCCCGAGGGTTCTTCCCAAAAAAGTAGATTACATGGACGTATCTCCCAAGCAGCTCGTTTCGGTAGCTACGGCGCTTATTCCGTTTTTGGAACACGACGATGCCAACCGTGCTTTAATGGGATCAAATATGCAACGCCAAGCTGTTCCGCTCATGAGTACCGAAGTTCCGTATGTCGGAACCGGTATGGAAGCTAAAGTTGCGAAGGATTCCGGCGTTGTGGTGGTGTCGAAGGAAGACGGAAAAATAACCCGCGTTGACGCCAAAGAGATCGTTGTCGGAAAAACCACGTATCCTTTAAAGAATTTCCTACGCTCCAATTCAAATACATGCGTTCATCAAAAGCCCATCGTTGAGCTTGGCGAATATGTGAAAGCCGGCCAGACGATCGCCGATGGCATTGGCACCAAAGACGGAAAGATCGCTTTGGGACGCAATGCCTTGGTCGCTTTTATGCCTTGGCGTGGATATAATTTTGAAGATGCTATTATCATTAATGAAAGATTAGCCCGCGAAGATAGATTTACTTCCATTCATATCGAGCGCTTTGAAGTTGAAGCCCGCGAAACCCGCCTGGGCAACGAAGAAATTACCCGTGATATTCCTAATGTTGGCGAAGATGCTTTAAAAGACTTGACCGAAGACGGTATTATTCGCGTCGGAGCTGAAGTCAAAGCCGGGGATATCTTGGTTGGAAAAGTAACGCCAAAAAGTGAAAAAGAACTTTCTCCGGAAGAGCGTCTTTTGCGAGCCATCTTCGGCGAGAAGGCGGCGGATATTCGGGACACATCATTAACGCTTCCTCCTGGAATTGAAGGCGTGGTCGTTAATGTTGAGATCTTTCAGCGTAGCGAGCGCGGCCGTAAATCCAAAGAAGATAAAACTAAAGAATTAGCGGCTATTCGCGAGATCAAGGAATATTACAAACAAGAAATTGAATTCTTAGAGAATGAAAAAGAAAAAAAGCTTTGCAAGATCCTTGGTGTTGATAAGAAGAAATTCGCCAAAATGGAAACCGGTGAGATCAACAGCGACGAAGAAGCCCGGGATACCATGGCCTTTTTTAATGACAAGATCAAAGAATTAGCCGAAGAAGAGATCCAGGAAATTGAACGCGTTAAACGCGGCGATGAACTTCCCGCAGGTGTTTTAAAGAAAGTCATTGTTTATGTCGCAACAAAACGCAAGCTTTCCGAAGGTGATAAAATGGCCGGCCGTCACGGGAACAAAGGTGTGGTGGCCAGGATTCTACCCGAAGAAGATATGCCGTTTTTAGCCGACGGAACACCGGTTGAAGTTATTTTAAATCCCTTAGGCGTTCCGTCTCGTATGAACGTCGGACAGCTTTTAGAAACACATTTAGGATGGGCGGCTCATGCGCTTGGATTTAATGCGGAAACCCCTGTTTTTAACGGCGCGACCGAACAAGAAATTCGCGACTTGTTAAGAGAAGCCAATTTACCTGAAGAGGGTAAAACAGCCGTTTATGACGGCTATACAGGAATGCCGTTTGACCAAAAGGTGACCATTGGCTACATCTATATGATGAAGCTTAATCATCTTGTGGATGAGAAAATTCACGCACGTTCCATCGGCCCGTATTCATTAGTTACACAGCAGCCCTTAGGTGGTAAGGCTCATTTCGGCGGACAGCGTTTCGGAGAAATGGAAGTCTGGGCGCTGGAAGCTTATGGCGCGGCATATACATTACAAGAAATGCTAACGGTTAAAAGTGATGATGTTACCGGGCGAAGCCGGATCTATGAGGCGATCGTCAAAGGCGAGCAAAAACTTACCTCTGGGACCCCCGAATCATTTAACGTTTTGATGAAAGAACTGCAGGGTTTGTGTTTGGATATCCGCACGGATCTCAGCACTCAATCAAAAACCGAAGCAAAAAAAGATAAGCAAAAATAAGGCTCAAACTATGCTGACAGAAGGACAGAAAGAATACGATTGCATTACGATTAAGATTGCCTCACCGCAGGTCATTCGCTCTTGGTCCCACGGTTCAGTGAAAAAAGCGGAAACGCTTAACTATCGAACTTTGAAGCCGGAAAAGGACGGGCTTTTTTGCGAAAAGATCTTTGGCCCGGTTCGTGACTGGGAATGTAATTGCGGTAAATATAAAGGCATTAAGTTCAAGGGCATTACCTGCGATCGTTGCGGCGTTACGATCACTCGCTCATCGGTCCGTCGGGAACGCATGGGCCATATTGATTTGGCGTGTCCGGTAACACACATTTGGTTCTATAAAGCTGTCCCAAGCCGTTTGGCGGCTCTTCTCGAAGTCGGCTTACGTGACCTAGAAAAGATTATTTATTATGAAGAATATATTGTTGTTGACCCCGGTGGAACTTCTCTTAAGAAAAAAGAATTACTCAATGAGGACAAATATCAAGAATGTCTTTTAAAATATCCCGGTGGTTTTAAAGCGAAGATCGGCGCCGAAGCCGTTCGCGATCTTTTAAGAGAAATTGATATCAGCGCTCTTTGCAAAAAACTTCGTAAAGATCTAGAAAAAGCAAATCCGACCGGAACGAATATCAAAAAGATCGCCAAGGTGCTTAATATCGCCGAGGAATTTAAGAATTCCGGCAATTTGGCGGAGTGGATGATCTTAGATGTCCTTCCCGTTATTCCTCCCGACCTGCGTCCTTTAGTTCCTCTAGAAGGCGGGCGTTTTGCCACATCAGACTTAAATGATCTCTATCGCCGTGTCATTAATCGCAACAATCGTTTAAAGAAATTGTTGGATTTGAATGCTCCGGAAATTATTATTCGTAATGAAAAACGTATGCTGCAGGAAGCCGTTGACGCGCTTTTAGATAATGGCCGTCACGGACGTCCGGTGCTTGGTTCCGGAAATCGTCCCTTAAAATCTTTATCAGATATGTTAAAGGGTAAGCAGGGAAGATTCCGTATGAATCTTTTAGGTAAACGCGTGGATTATTCCGGACGTTCTGTTATCGTCGTCGGACCGGAATTGAAATTGCATCAATGCGGGCTTCCTAAAAAGATGGCTCTGGAACTTTTTGAACCATTCATTATCCGTAAATTACGCGAAAAAGGTTTTGTCCATACGATCAAGGGTGCTAAGAGAATGGTAGAACGCGCCAAGATCGAAGTATGGGATATCTTAGATGAAGTTATCAAAGATCATCCTGTGATGCTCAACCGTGCTCCGACATTGCATCGTTTAAGCGTTCAGGCATTCCAGCCGCTTTTAGTCGAAGGAAAGGCTATCAAGCTCCATCCATTAGTTTGCGCGGCTTTTAACGCGGACTTTGACGGAGACCAAATGGCCGTGCACGTTCCTTTATCTTTGGAAGCGCAGATCGAGTGCCGTATTGAGCTGCTTTCCGTTAATAATATTTTCTCTCCAGCCGACGGCCGTCCGGTCATCGCTCCAACACAAGATGTTATTTTGGGGCTTTATTATCTTACAAAGGATAAAGCCGGCGGAAATTCGGAAGGAAAATTATTTTCTAATGCCCAAGAAGTTCTGATCGCGAATAATGACGGGCTCATTGATTTGCATACGCGCATTAAACTTAAATTAAAAGGGCATGTTTGGGGAGATGAGAAGCCTTCTTTAGTCATTCCTCAGGAAGAATCCGGAAAAAAAGACGACAAGAAAAAATCCGAAGAGGTCCATCAGCATATTCCTATTATCGAGACAACCGTCGGGCGAGTTATGCTTAATGAAATCCTGCCGGAAGGTTTTGGTTATGTGAATGAAACATTAAATAAAAAGAGAGTCGGTGCTATCATTTCCGATTGCTATAAACGCTTTGCACAGCACAGAACTGTTGTTCTTTTGGATGCCCTGAAAGATATCGGTTTTAAATGGGCCACGCTCGGCGGTATTTCGATCGGCATTGCTGATCTGCTTATTCCTAAAGAAAAAGAAGATGCGATCAAATCAGCGAAGCAAGAAGTCGGCAAGGTGGAAGATCAATATCGCAAAGGTATTATTACCGAACGTGAACGCTACAATAAGATCATTGACGTTTGGACGCATGCGACTGAATCATTGTCAGATCTCGTTTTCAAAGAAATGGATCCTTTTAATCCGGTTTTTATTATGGCGGATTCCGGAGCGCGCGGGTCGCGTCTTCAGGTGCGTCAGCTTTCCGGTATGCGCGGACTTATGGCGAAACCGTCGGGTGAGATCATCGAAAATCCGATCACGGCCAGTTTCCGTGAAGGCTTAACAGTTTTGGAATATTTTATTTCAACACACGGTGCGCGAAAAGGTTTGGCTGATACGGCTTTAAAAACCGCGGATGCCGGTTACTTGACACGCCGATTGGTTGACGTTGCTCAAGAAATTGTTATTTCCGAAATTGATTGCGGCACTGTTAACGGTATTACCGTTTCTGCCATTATTGAAGGAGACGAAGTTGTCGTTAGCTTAAAAGAAAGAATCGTTGGCCGCGTTGCTTTAGATAATATCGTGGATGTTATTACGGATCAGCTGATCGTCGAAGCCGGCGAACAAATTTCCGAAGATAAAGCGGAAGTCATCGAACAGCTTGGCATGGAAAAAGTGCGCATCCGCAGTGTTTTGACTTGCGAATCTGAGCGTGGCCTTTGCGTTAAATGTTACGGGCGCAATTTAGCAACGCAAAGACTTGTGGAAATTGGGGAAGCGGTTGGAATTATTGCCGCGCAAAGTATCGGTGAACCCGGTACGCAGTTGACCATGAGAACTTTCCATATCGGTGGTACGGCGAGCCGTGCGATCGAGCAATCTTATATTCGCTCAAAGAGCGAAGGTCTCATTAAATATCACAAATTACGCGTTGTCCAAAAAGGAAAAGAATTTGTTGTTTTGAACCGGAACGGATCGATCAGCATCAATGATGAATTCGGCCGCGAATTTGAACGCCATCAACTTCCTCAAGGTGCTACCATTACGGTGGAAGACGGCGGAAAAATCGGCAAGGGTATTATCTTCGTTAGCTGGGATCCTTATACGATTCCGATCATCACGGAAGTCAGAGGTGTTGTGAATTTTGAAGACATCAAAGATGACGTGACGGTTCGCCAGGAACAAAATCCGGTGACCGGGATCACAGAATGCGTTGTGGTCGAGCATAAACAAGATTTTCATCCGCAGATCATTGTTACCGACGAGAAAAAAGAAGTTTTAGGGATTTATTCCATTCCGGTCGGCGCTCATATTTTGGTTAAAGATAATCAGACCGTAAACGGCGGAGAGTTGTTGGCCAAGATCCCGCGCGGTGTTGGTAAGACACGCGATATTACCGGAGGTCTTCCTCGCGTTGCGGAATTGTTCGAAGCCAGACGCCCGAAAGATCCGGCAGTTATCAGTGAGATCGACGGCTTTGTGGAATTCGGCGAAGATAAAAAAGGCTTACGTACTATCGTTGTTCGCAGCACGACCGGGATGAGTAAAGATTACACAATTCCTCACGGAAAACATCCTACCGTTTATAAAGGTGACCGTGTTTTTGCCGGGCAACAATTGACGGAAGGGCCGGTTGTTCCGCAAGATATTTTAAGAGTCTGCGGTGATAAAGTTTTGCAAGAATATTTATTGAATGAAGTTCAAGAAGTTTATCGTCTTCAGGGCGTGCGCATTAATGATAAACATCTCGAACTTATTATTTCTCAAATGCTTAAAAAAGTACGCATTGATGATGGCGGCGACACGCCGTTTTTAGTGGGCCAACAGATCGATCGCGTATTATTCAAAAGGGCAAATGAAAAAGTCTTAAAAGAAAAAGGAAAACCCGCTTCGGCAACACCGCTATTATTAGGGATCACAAAGGTGTCGTTGACGACGGAAAGTTTCATTTCCGCGGCCAGCTTCCAAGAAACAACAAGAGTCTTGACAGAAGCCGCTGCTTCTGGTAAAACTGACCTCTTACGCGGGCTCAAAGAAAATGTCATTGTAGGCCATTTGATCCCTGCGGGGACAGGGTTCTACCGACATCATGATGTGGAGATAGTAAAACATGCCAACGATAGCGCAGCTGATACGAAAGAGCAGAAACCTCAAGAAGAAAAAGAGTAAGTCACCGGCTCTCACCAATTGCCCGCAACGGCGTGGTGTATGTTTACAGGTGAAAACGATGACGCCTAAAAAACCGAATTCGGCGTTACGTAAGATCGCCAGAGTTCGTCTTTCCAATGGGGTGGAAGTGACGTCGTATATTCCGGGAGAAGGGCACAATCTTCAGGAACATTCAATTGTTTTAGTTAGGGGCGGGCGCGTTAAAGATTTACCAGGTGTTCGTTATCATACTGTCCGTGGGACGCTTGACACGGCCGGTGTACAAAATAGAAAAAAATCACGTTCAAAATACGGTGCAAAGGCCTCTAAATAATGCGTAGACGAGCTGCTGAAAAAAGAGAAGCGATCCCAGATCCAAAATATAACAGTATTTTGGTCGCAAAATTTGTTAATACCTTAATGGTCGAAGGAAAGAAATCCTTAGCCGAGAAAATTGTTTATGGGGCTTTTGAGATCTTAAAACAAAAAACTTCCGAAACGGATGCATTAAAGATCTTCAACAAGGCGATCGATAATGTTCGTCCGCGACTGGAGTTGAAGCCCAGAAGAGTGGGCGGGGCAACATACCAAATTCCGGTGGAAGTCACATCGCAACGCGGAAACTCAATTGCTATGCGCTGGCTAAGAGATTTCTCCAGAGCGAAAAAGGGCAAGCCCATGATGATCAAGTTATCTGAAGAACTTTTGGCGGCTTATAAAGGTGAAGGCCCGGCAATTAAAAAACGAGATGAGACACATAAGATGGCAGAAGCCAACAAGGCCTTTGCTCATCTTCGGTGGTAATTTTATGGCAACTATCGCAAACATTCCTTTAAATAAAACGCGCAATATCGGCATTATTGCCCATATTGACGCCGGAAAAACCACGACCACGGAACGCATCCTTTATTATACCGGTATGATCCATAAGATCGGTGATATTGATGAAGGCACGACTACGATGGATTGGATGCCCCAAGAGCAGGAACGAGGCATTACCATCACATCCGCCAATACAACCGTTTACTGGAAAGATTTCCGTATTAATATTATTGATACTCCTGGCCACGTTGATTTTACAATTGAAGTCGAACGGTCCTTAAAAGTTTTGGACGGCGCGGTCGTTGTTTTATGCGCCACAAGTGGTGTCCAGCCTCAAACCGAAACAGTTTGGCGTCAGGCTGACCGTTATAAAGTTCCGCGCATTATGTTCATCAACAAAATGGATAGAATGGGCGCTAATTTTGAAAATGTTTTAACGCAGATTGATGATCGGCTTGGTGCCCATGCGTCTCCTATCCAGATCCCAATGGGATTTGCCGAAAATTTTGGCGGCATTATTGATCTGGTCAATGAGAAGCTAATTGTGTATACGAGCGAAGACGGAGATGAATTTGTTCTTAAAGAAATTCCGGAAGACTATAAAGAAAAGACGAAGGAATTTCGCCACAAGCTAATAGAAAAATTAGCCGAAGTTGATGATAAGATCATGGAAAATTTTGTTAACGAAAAACCAGTCTCCATTCAAGATATTAACGAAGCCATTAGGCGTACCACGCTAAAAAATGAATTTGTCCCGATCCTTTGCGGATCGTCCCTTAAGAACAAAGGTGTCCAGATGGTCATTGATGCCGCCTGCGATTACCTGCCTTCACCTCTCGATGTCCCTCCTGTTAAAGGAATTAATCCCGATAATGATGAAGCCGTAGAAAGAAATACCGACCCTAAAACACCGTTTTGCGGGCTTGTGTTTAAGATCGCCCTCGATCCTTACGTCGGAAAATTATATTATACGCGTATTTATTCCGGGAAACTTGTTTCCGGTTCGACCATTTATAATTCGTCACAAAAAGTTAAAGAAAGAATTGCCAAGATGTTGTTGATGCGCGCTAATAAGCAGGAAATTATTAATGATGCGTCAGCCGGGGAGATCGTTGCTTTGGTCGGGTTAAAAGAAGCAAAATCCGGTGATACCATTTGCGATGCGGCTCATCCTGTTGTTCTTGAAAATATGCGTATTCCTGAACCTGTTGTGTCCATGGCCATTGAACCAAAAACAAAAGCGGATCAGGACAAGATGGGTATGACGCTAAGAAAGTTTACCGACGAAGATCCCTCATTGCGAGTTCAATATGACCATGAAACAGCGGAAACGATCATTTCTGGAATGGGTGAACTTCATTTGGAAATCATCATTGACCGCATGAAACGCGAATTTGGATTAGATACCAATGTGGGCCGCCCGCAGGTTGCCTATAAAGAAACGATTACGAATAAGGTCAGCGGCGTAACAGGAAAATTTATTTCACAATCCGGCGGCCGCGGTCAATACGGTCATGTTATTATTGATGTTTCTCCTGCCGAAGAGCGCGGCAAGGGTGTCATTTTTGTTGATAAGATCAGAGGCGGATCAATTCCTCGCGAATATATTAAGCCGGTTGAGCAGGGAATTCGTAATGCCGCTTTGTCAGGAATTTTAGCCGGCTATCCGGTGACCGATCTGATCGTTACCTTAGTGGATGGTTCTTATCACGAAGTTGATTCCAGCGAATTGGCGTTCCAATTGGCGGCAAAATATGCTTTACAAGAAGCGCTTCAAAAGGGCAAATCAATATTCTTAGAGCCAATTATGGATCTAGAGGTTACTGTTCCGGAAGATTTCATGGGATCGGTCATCGGTGATTTAAATACGCGCCGCGCCAAGATCATTGCCATGGGAACACGCGGTAAATTAAAGACCGCTCGTTGCGAAACGCCTTTGGCGGAGATGTTCAATTACGCGAACGCACTGCGTTCTTTATCGCAAGGGCGCGCGACGTTTTCTATGGAGCCGGCATTTTATGCCGAGGTTCCGCATCACGTAGCCGAAAAAATTATCGGCAAAAAAGAAGCTACTGCTGAAAAAAAATAATTGAAAATTAGGGAAAAATAAAAAAAGGGGGATGGGGTTATGGCAAAAGAAAAGTTTGTAAGAAATAAACCGCACTTAAATATCGGGACCATTGGTCACGTTGATCATGGTAAGACGACATTGAGCGCGGCCATTACGCTTGTCTTAAGCAAGCAAGGTTTAGCCCAAGCTCGTGCGTATGATACGATCGACAATGCTCCTGAAGAAAAAGAGCGTGGCGTTACGATCAATATTTCGCACATTGAATATGAAACAACCAATCGGCATTATGCTCACATCGACTGCCCAGGACACGCCGATTATATTAAAAACATGATCACCGGTGCTGCCCAGATGGACGGAGCGATCTTGGTCGTTTCTGCCGCTGACGGCCCGATGCCTCAAACCAGAGAGCATATTCTTTTAGCTCGCCAGGTTAATGTTCCTCAGGTCGTTGTGTTCATGAACAAATGCGATCAAGTTGAGGACAAAGAACTCTTAGATTTGGTTGAACTCGAGATCAGAGACCTTTTGACCAAATATAAGTTCCCCGGGGACAAGACGCCTATTATTAGAGGAAGCGCTCTTGAGGCCATGAATCACATCGATAATGCAGAGAAAACCAAGCCTATTCTTGATCTTATGAAGGCTGTTGATGAATTTATTCCAACACCGGTACGCGATTTGGATAAACCGTTCTTGATGGCCGTCGAAGACGTCTTCTCGATTTCCGGCCGCGGAACAGTTGCCACAGGCCGTGTTGAAAAAGGCGTCGTCAAAGTTGGCGAAGAAGTTGACGTGGTTGGTCTTCGTCCTGCCGTCGGTAAAACGGTTGTTACAGGCGTTGAAATGTTCCGCAAAGAATTGGAACAAGGTCAAGCCGGCGACAACCTAGGTTTACTTTTGCGCGGTATGGATAAAGACTCCATGGAACGAGGCATGGTTTTAGCCAAGCCAGGTTCTATTACGCCTCATACCAAGTTTAAAGCCCAGGTTTACGTTTTAACCAAGGAAGAGGGCGGTCGCCATACGCCGTTTTTCAAAGGTTATCGTCCGCAATTCTATTTTAGAACGACCGACGTAACCGGCGCCGCCGAATTACCTGCAGGCGTTGAAATGTGTATGCCTGGTGATAATGTTATGCTCGAAGTTGAACTTATTTCTCCGGTTGCCATGGAAAAAGAATCACGTTTCGCTATTCGCGAAGGTGGACGTACCGTCGGCGCAGGAGTTATCTCAGAGATCATTAAATAACATCATGCAAAAAATCCGCATAAAGCTGAAGGCTTACGACCATAGACTCATTGATCAGTCGACCCAAGAGATCGTCGATACGGCTCTGCGCACGGGCGCAAAAGTGTCGGGACCAATCCCCCTACCGACTAAAAAAGAGTTGTATACGGTTTTGCGTTCTCCGGTCATTGATAAAAAGTCACGAGAACAATTTAAGTTAACGACGCATAAGCGCTTGATTGATCTCATTGAGCCAACGGCAAAAACAGTTGAGGCATTGCGGAAGCTGAATTTACCAGCAGGCGTTGATGTTGAAATAAAACAATAGGACATAAAATGATAAGCGGTTTATTAGGAAAAAAAGTTGGCATGACTCAAGTTTTCGACAAAGAGGGAGATATTGTCCCGGTTACCGTTGTCGAAACGGGTCCTTGTTTTATTTTGGGCCTTCAAGACGCGCCATTAAAGGTGAGAATTGGCTTTGACTTGGTCAAGGAATCCAGAGCCAGCAAACCGCGCCTGGGATTATTTAAGAAAGTCGGCGTTCAACCGCTTCGCATTATCAAAGAGTTTCGTTCAAGTGACAATAAAGATTATAAACTCGGCCAAGAGATCAAGGTTGATCTGTTCAAACCGGGTGAATATGTTGATGTGACGGGTATTTCGATCGGGAAAGGTTTTCAGGGCGGTATGAAGCGTTGGAATTGGTCCGGCGGCCCTGAGACACACGGTTCTATGCATCATCGCCGGGTTGGCTCTATTGGCTCCAGCAGCGAACCATCACGTATATGGAAAGGGCATCATATGCCCGGACATATGGGTGCCGCGACCGTGACTGTTCAAAGTTTGCGTGTTATGCAAGTAGATAGTGAACATAACCTTCTCGTTTTAAAAGGCGCTGTTCCCGGTCATCGCCACAGCTATTTATCCATTAATAAATCTCGCAAGAAAGCCTTCCGTTCTTTAGATGAAAGCAAGCGTGGCAATGTTCGTTCATCGAAGAAGAACCCGATGAAGGAAAGTAAAGCAAAGGCTAAGGGAAAATAAGATGCCGTCCGTTCCTGTTTATGACAATCATGGTAAGAAAGTCGAAGAGATCGACGTTGCTGAAGCGGTTTTTTCAAAACGCGTTAATGATCACATCATTCACCAAGCGGTTGTGATGTATCAAGCGTCATTGCGGCAGGGAAATGCGTCTACTAAAGAACGCGGCTCTGTTGAAGGAAGCGGTAAAAAACTTTTTCGTCAAAAAGGAACAGGCAACGCCCGTGCCGGCGATCTACGCTCCCCAATTCGTAAAGGCGGCGGTGTTGTGTTTGGCCCGCATCCCAGAGATTTTGGTTACAGTGTTCCGAAAAAAGTGCGGATTGCGGCTTTGCGTGAAACGCTTAACGCCAAATTTATCACCAATGATCTGTATTGCGTGGATCATCTAGCGGCGACAACAGCTAAAACAAAAGATTTTGCAAAGACGTTAAAGGGATTTAATTTGCAAGGAAAAGTTTTAGCGCTTTTAGATAAAAGCGATAGTGATATTTCTAAAGTGTCGCGCAATATTCCGTTTTTTAATCTGATGCGCGCGGATGATGTGACGGCTTATGATATTTTGCGCAATAAGAAACTTTTAATTACAAAAGCAGCACTAAAGGTCTTGCTTAAGAGAATTAAATGAAATCAAGCTACGATATTATCGAAACATTGATCCGTACGGAAAAAGGGACTTTTCTAGAGCCTGAAAGAAAATATCTTTTTCATGTGTCCAAGTCGGCAACTAAAATTGATATTAAAAGAGCCGTTGAAGAATTATATAAAGTTAAAGTCCAAGACGTGAATACAGTTTTAGTGACGGGAAAAGAAAAAAGAGTCCGCCAGCAGCTTGGCCGTACACCGGATTGGAAGAAAGCCATTGTGACGCTTAAAGAAGGCCAAAAGATAGAAACGACATAAACCTATGGGTATTAAGAGATTTAAACCGACAACAAATTCATTACGCCACACAACGATCGCCGATTTTGCGGAGATCACTAAAGGCTATCCTGAAAAGGCTTTGCTTGCTCCTTTAAGTAAGAGCGGCGGACGCAATAATCGGGGCCGTGTGACCTTGAGATTTCGCGGCGGCGGACACAAGAGAATGTATCGGTTGGTTGATTTTAAGCGTGACCGCATTGATAGTCCGGCAAAAGTTATTGCGATTGAATATGATCCTAACCGTTCTTCGCGCATTGCGCTTATTCAATACGCGGACGGCGTAAAGGCGTACATTCTTGCTCCTTTAGAGCTAAGAACAGGTGATGAAGTCATTAGTACGCGCGACATGGATGCTGAAATTCGTCCGGGAAATTGTCTTCCTATCAGCCGTATTCCTTTAGGAACAGCTATTCATAATGTTGAATTATCACCCGGCAAAGGCGGACAAATCGTCCGTTCGGCGGGAACTTCGGCTCAGATCATCGGTAAAGAAGGGGATTTTGCTCATATTCGCCTTCCATCTAGCGAAGTTCGCATGATCCGAGTCAATTGCCGGGCAACAGTCGGGCAATTAAGTAATGTTGAGCACGAATCTTTATCCGTCGGAAAAGCGGGCCGCTCACGCTGGTTAGGCCATCGCGGCCACGTACGCGGCGTTGTCCAGAATCCGCATGATCATCCGCACGGTGGTGGTGAAGGTAAGTCTCCGCAGGGTAATCCGCATCCTGTTACTCCTTGGGGCAAACCAACCAAAGGATATAAAACAAGGAAGAAGCGAAAGTATTCTAACTTTTTAATCGTAAAGAGAAGATCAAAATAATATGTCACGTTCGATCCGAAAAGGTCCGTATATTGCGGAACATCTTTTAAAGAAACTTGAAAAAATGCAGCGCACGGGGCAAAAACAGCCGATCAAGACATGGTCGAGAGAATCCACAGTTTTGCCGGATTTTGTCGGCTATACGGTTGCCATTCACGACGGCCGTAAGCACGTTCCGGTTTTTATCACGGAAAATATGGTGGGGCATAAATTTGGTGAATTTGCTCCGACGAGAACATTTAGAAAACACGGCGGCGTTAAAGCTAAAAAGGCTGCGGATAAAACATGATCGCTCAAGCTAAAGCAAAATTTATTCGACTCTCTCCGCTTAAAGTTAAGCAAGTTATTGACCTTGTCCGCGGAAAAGATGTTGTGCCTTCCTTAGTTCTTTTGGAGCATACGCCTAAACGACCGGCGGAGACGATCAAGAAGCTTCTTAATTCGGCGCTGAGCAATGCCAAACAAAAAGGCTTAAGCGAAGATCAGCTGTTCATTTCTAAAATCGTTGCCGATAAAGGCCCAATGTGGAAACGTTCGAAGGCGGCGGCGTTCGGACGGGGATCACCCATTTTGAAACGAACAACGCATTTAGTCATTGAATTAGACGTGAAGGTAAAATC
Organism: Candidatus Omnitrophota bacterium; assembly: GCA_041649175.1. Taxonomy (NCBI): domain Bacteria; kingdom Pseudomonadati; phylum Candidatus Omnitrophota; species Candidatus Omnitrophota bacterium. Next base: position 59,670 of record JBAZNR010000003.1, read on the forward strand.
GTAATCAAGTAAGGAGTTATTTGTGGGACAAAAAGTAAGTCCATTAGTATTAAGGATCGGATATATCAAGAATTGGAGAAGTCTTTGGTTTGCGGATAAAAAAGAATTCTGCAAAAATGTCTTAGAAGACGATAAGATCCGACGATTTATCAAGAAGCGTTTTGAGCAGGCAGCGATTTCTACGGTCATTATCGAGCGATTAGCCAGCCAGGTCAAGATTCGGATCTGTTCGGCACGCCCCGGGATCATCATCGGCCGCCGCGGCGCTGATATTGATAAATTAAAATTAGAATTAGCCAAAGTGACTCCCCGAGAAGTTACGATCGAAATCGAAGAAATCAAAAATCCGGCTATTGATGCGCAGTTGGTCGCTCAAAATGTTGCTTTTCAATTGGAAAAACGCGTTGCGTTTCGTCGCGCTATGAAGCGGTCAATTGAGCAAGCGATGACGTCCGGAGCGTTAGGAATTAAGATCAGCTGCTCAGGGCGTTTAGGCGGAGCCGAAATGTCTCGCCGAGAAACATACAAAGTCGGAAAACTTCCGCTACAAACATTTCGCGCCGATATCGATTATGGATTTGCGGAAGCCATGACGACTTATGGTATTTTAGGGATCAAAGCCTGGGTTTATAAAGGCGACGTTATGCAGGAAAGCAAGAAAGTTCCGGTTGCGGCAAAAGCGGTTGTTACCGAAGAAGCCGTTAAGGAAAAGGGAGAGTAAATAACATGGCGATCATGCCAAGAAAAGTTAAGTATCGCAAGTCCCAGCGCGGAAAGATCCGTGGGCTAGCTATTCGCGGTAGCGAGCTCACCTTCGGAGAATTCGGCCTTAAAACACTTGAGAACGGAATTATTCGTAATAATATTATCGAAGCTGTGCGTGTTGTTGTTGCCAGAAAATCTCACGGCGCAGGAAAGCTTTGGATCAAGATATTCCCGCATAAATCTGTTACCAAAAAACCTGCGGAAACCCGCATGGGTAAGGGAAAAGGGGATTTAAGCCATTGGGTCGCGGTCGTTAAACGTGGAATGATCCTTTTTGAGATGAGCGGTGTTCCGGAAGATTTCGCCCGGCAGATTTTTCGCTTAGTGGCTTTTAAATTACCGGTCAGAACAAAATTTATTACGCGCGGCGCGGCGCATTAAAAAAGAGCTTAAATAATGAAAACAAAAGAACTAAGAGATTTGAATGTTGACGATCTGATCCAAAAGGAAAAGACGTTAAAGAAAGATCTATTTGACCTAAATTTTCAGCGTCAAGTGGGAAGCTTAGAAAAGTCAGGGCGTTACAAGGTTATTCGCCGTGACATTGCTCGGATCAAAACAATTATCAAAGAAAAAGAATTGAAAAAACAAAGCGAGACGAAATGACAGAACGCAGCAATGAAAGAAAATTTCTTGTCGGTACGGTTCTTAGCGACAAAATGAATAAAACCCGCGTGGTTCAAATTCGTTGGACATCCAAGCATGCGATGTATGGTAAACCCATGAAGAGAACTGTTAAATTCAAGGCGCATGACGAGAAGAATGCTTCAAAAACAGGCGACACGGTTACCATTATGGAAACACGTCCGCTTTCCAAAGAAAAGCGCTGGGTCGTAACAGAAATCGTTAACAACAAAACTAATTAAGCCATGATTTTTCTAAAAAGCATTGTTGATGTTGCGGATAATACGGGCGCTCGAAAAGGGTCCATGATCGGGACGTTAAATAAGAAGGGAAAATTTACGGCCAAGATCGGCGATGTGATCCGCATTAACATTAAAGAAGCCGCTCCGGAAGCTGCCGTTAAAAAAGGCGAAGTGGTCAAGGCCGTTGTGGTGCGCACAAAATTTTCGGTGCGCCGCAGCGACGGAACCTATGTCCGATTTGATAATAATGCGGTTGTTATTATTGATGACGGCGGAAATCCAAAAGGAACGCGTGTTTTTGGGCCTGTGGCCAGAGAGCTTCGCAATCTTGAATATATGAAAATTATTTCATTGGCGCCGGAGGTTGTCTAAGATGTTACGTATTCGCAGAGATGATATGGTAGCGGTTATTTCCGGAAAAGACAAAGGCAAACGCGGCAAGATCATCCAGATCTTACCGGCACAATCGCGGGCCATTGTTGAAGGGGCTAATCTTGTCAAGAAAGCTCGCAGAAAAACTCGCCAAGATCAACAGGGTGGCATTGTCGCTATTGAAGCGCCAATTCATATGTCTAATATCATGTTGGTCTGCAAGCAGTGCGATAAACCGGTGCGCTTTAAGACAGCGACGTTAAAAGATGGTTCTAAAATTCGTGAATGCAAAAAATGCGGAGCGGCGATTTAATATGAAACCTCGTTTACATGAACATTACTTAAAGCAGATCGTTCCGGCTATGCAGGAAAAGTTTGGCATAAAAAATGCCATGGCGGTTCCTCGCCTTGACAAGATCGTTGTCAACATGGGTGTGGGCGAAGCCATTGATGATATCAAGATCATGGACAAGGCCGTGGAAGAATTAGCGACCATTACCGGCCAAAAACCGATCGTGCGCATTGCCAAAAAAGCCATTTCTAATTTTAAGCTTAAAGAAAATGCTGCGGTTGGATGTAAAGTTACTTTACGCAAAGATAAAATGTATGAATATTTGGATCGGCTCGTTAACGTTGCCCTTCCTCGTATTCGTGATTTTAACGGAGTTTCAAAGACCGGATTTGACCGAGAAGGAAATTATACATTAGGTTTAAAAGAGCAAACCATTTTCCCTGAGATTGAAGCGGATAAAATTCATCACGCGCAGGGGATGGATATTACATTTGTGTTCAACCGTGGCCCCAAAGAACATACGTTTGAAGTGTTACGTCTTTTGGGAATGCCGTTTAGCAATTAAAGGAAAGTTATTTAACTTATGGCTAGAAAAGGATTAATTAATAAGTCTCGTCAAAAACCGAAGTTTCCCGTCCGTCAGCACAATCGTTGTCTAATGTGCGGCCGTTCGCGAGGTTTTTTGAGACGGTTCAGCGTCTGCCGTATTTGTTTTCGTGAACTCGTTTGGAGAGGCGAAATCCCCGGCGTAAGAAAAGCCAGCTGGTAATCACAATAAAAGGATAAAGAGTTTATGTCATTAAGCGATCCGATCAGTAATTTATTGACCAACATTAGAAATGCCGTTCGCTCCAAAAAAGAAACGGTGGATATTCCGGCATCAAACCTTGGACAGAAAATCCTAAGCATTTTTAAGCAAGATGGTTACATCGAAGATTTTCGTTTGTTGAAAGATAACAAGCAAGGCGTCTTAAAAGTTTATTTGAAGTATGAAAAAGACCGTAAAGCGGCGATCATTGACCTAAAAAGAATATCGCGCCCGGGTTTGAGAGTTTACGCGAAGGGCACAGAAATTCCGCGTGTTTTAAACGGGCTTGGAACTGCCGTAGTTTCAACATCGAAAGGTATTATGACGGACAGAGAAGCGCGCAAACAAAAAATTGGCGGCGAAATCATCTGCACAATCTGGTAAAAAACTATGTCACGATTAGGAAAAATAGCGGTTAGTATTCCAAAGGGAGCCAAGATCTCGGTTAACAATGCCCAGGCGCTTGTTGAAGGGCCGAAGGGAAAGCTAACCTTGTCGATCCCATCCGGAATTTCTGTAGAACAAAAGGAAGACAAGCTTTTCGTTCATCGTAGCAACGACGAAAAGCAGATCAAGGCCCATCACGGAACCGTTCGTTCGCATTTGGCCAATATGGTCTTAGGCGTTACGCAAGGATACAAAAGAAATTTAGAAATTCAGGGCGTTGGTTTTCGCGCGCAAGCCCAAGGGCAAAAACTTTCATTGAACCTCGGCTTTAGCCATCCGGTTGATTATAACGTTCCGGCCGGTGTTATTGTTAAAACACCAAAACCAACTGAAATTGAAATTGAAGGAATTGATAAAGCGCTAGTCGGCGAAGTGGCGGCCAAAATTCGTGAGATCAAACCGCCGGAACCTTACAAGGGTAAGGGTATTCGTTATTCGGGCGAAGCTGTCCGCAGAAAACAAGGTAAGAAAGTTACAAAATAATTCTATGGTTAATCAGAGAGAAGTTAAAAGATTTTATCGCCACAAAAGAATTCGCCAAAAGGTCAGCGGAACATCCCAAAGGCCGAGAGTCTGTGTTCACCGAAGCCTCAACAACTTGCAGGCGCAGGCCATTGACGATATTGCCGGAAAGATCATTTTCGCTTTGTCAACGCTGGATAAAAATGTTCGCAGCAAAGCTAAAAGCGGAGGTAATGTTCAAGCGGCTGTTGTACTAGGCGAAGCATTTGCCGTAAAGGCTCTAGAAAAAGGAATTAAAAAAATCAGCTTTGACCGCGGCGGGTATATGTATCACGGACGTATTAAAGCGTTTGCTGACGCGGCAAGAAAAGGTGGGTTGGAGTTCTAATGGAAAACGTATCAAACGAAAATACTGAGAATAAAAAGCCGGAACCGGAACAACCAGTGGCTCCTGTGCAGGATGTTGCGGCCGCTGACCCTATGGCTTCGCGCCGGGAGAAGAAAAGAAAAACATTTCGTCCTCGCGAAACAGTTCCTTCAGAATTTATTGAAAAGGTTGTTGCCATTAACCGCGTGACCAAAGTAACCAAGGGCGGAAAAAAAATGTCCTTTAGTGCTTTAGTGGTCCTTGGTGATGGGAAAGGCCGTGTAGGCTACAACTTGGATAAAGCGGGTGAAGTTGCGACGGCGATCAAGAAATCTTTGATCGGTGCCAAAAAAAGTATGTTTAAGGTCCCTATGCGCGGTTCCACCATTGCTCATGAAATTATCGGCCGATGCGGTGCGGCAACCGTTTTATTAAAACCAGCCTCCGAAGGTACTGGAGTTATCGCGGCTGGCCCGGTTCGCGCTATTTGCGATGCCGCCGGCATAAGAAATATTTTAACGAAATGTCATAGATCTAACAATCCCATTAATGTTATTAAAGCAACGATCGATGGGTTAAGCCGTTTAAAAGCTTTTCCTGAAGCGCAGCCCTTAGCGGTTGAAGAACCGAAAGGAAAAGTATAATGCAAATCCATGAATTAAGATCTCCCGTTGGTTCACGCAAGCGCCGCAAGATCGTCGGACGCGGGCAAGGCTCCGGTCACGGAAAAACGTCTTGCAAAGGCCAAAAAGGGCAGCGTGTTCGTTCAGGGCGCGGGCCGATCTTAGGGCACGAAGGCGGACAAATGCCTTTGATTAAGCGGCTTCCTAAAGTTGGATTTAACAGCAAGAATCCAACGCTGTATCAGATCGTTAATCTTGAGAGTTTAACTCGCTTTAAGGAAAATAGTGTCATCGATGCCGATTTTCTAAAATCACATGGGCTGATCAGCAAAACATCAGAACCGTTTAAGGTTTTAGGGGACGGAGATCTAAAAAAACCTTTGACGGTTCGTGCTGATGCCTTTTCAAAAAGCGCGCAAGAAAAGATCGTCAAGGCCGGCGGCAAAGCTGAAATTGTTAGTGAGCAAAAAGCCCAAGCAGAAATCAAAAAATAAACGTTTAAGAGAATAAAACGATATCGATGCTTAAAGCTTTTGCCAATTGTTTTAAAATTCCCGAATTACGCGTAAAGATCTTATTTACCTTAGGGATTATTGCTGTTTATAGAGTTGGTTGTTACATTCCTACCCCCGGCATCAACGCGGCAGCGTTAGCGGAGTTTTTTAAGACATTAAGCTCCACGGCCGGCGGGACGATCTTTGGCATGATCAATATGTTTTCCGGAGGCGCTCTCTCCAAGATGACGCTTTTTTCCTTGGGGATTATGCCGTATATCTCAAGCTCCATTATTATGCAGCTTTTGACGGCGGTTATTCCTGCTTTAGAAAAGATCGCCAAAGAGGGCCACGCCGGACATCAGAAGATCAATCAGTATACGCGCTATGGGACGTTGATCCTGTCTTTGGTGCAATCTTATTTCATTGCCTTATGGCTGGAAAGCCCTATGGCGGTGCAGGGATTGGCCCAAGGAGTTCAGTTGGTGGATAACCCCGGGCTTGGATTTCGCCTGATCACAGTTTTTAGCTTAACAGCGGGAACACTGCTTTTAATGTGGTTAGGTGAACAAATTCAGGAACGCGGCATTGGAAATGGGATATCGCTTATCATTACGGCAGGTATTATTTCTCGTTTTCCGGAAGCTTTGGGCGATTTGATTTTACTGTTATCACCTAAAACAGCTTCCATGCGGCAGATCCAGCCGTTAACGCTTCTCATTATGATCTTCTTTTTAGTGGGAGTTGTTATTGCGGTAACGCTTATTACGCAAGGACAGCGAAAAATTCCAGTTCAATATGCTCGACGGGTGGTGGGGCGAAAAGTTTACGGCGGACACAGCACCTATATTCCTTTGAAGGTTGATACGTCGGGAGTTATCGCCATTATCTTTGCGCAGTCGGTGCTTTTATTCCCGGCTACCATTGCCAGTTTCATTCCGAATCAAGCGTTGCATTCGGTGGCGAACATGATCATGCGCGGACATGTTCTTTACTATTCGATCTATGGCTTACTTATTTTGTTCTTTTGTTATTTTTATACCGCGATCGTTTTTAATCCGGTAGATGTTGCCGAGAATATGAAAAAAGTCGGCGGATTTATTCCGGGTGTAAGACCGGGAACACCGACGGCTGATTTTCTAGATTTTGTTATGACGAGAATTACATTGGCCGGAGCGGTGTTTATTTGTATTATCGCGGTTATGCCGGATGGGATCATGGCCGCATTTAAAGTTCCTTATTTAGTAGCATCATTTTTTGGCGGTACCGGAGTTCTGATCATGGTCGGTGTTATGCTAGATACAATGAAACAAATTGAATCCCATTTATTGATGCGGCATTACGACGGGTTTATGAAATCCGGCCACATCAAGGGGCGGCGATGAGAATTGTTCTGTTAGGGCCTCCCGGAGCCGGCAAGGGAACGCAAGCAAAGCTTTTAAAAGAGATTTTTGGAATTCTTCATATTTCAACCGGCGATATGCTTCGCGAAGAAATGCAGAATCAAACTTCGCTGGGCAAAGAAATTAAACAGTATGTCGAATCGGGCCAGCTCGTTCCCGATGAAGTTGTGACCAAGCTCATTGAAAATAAGTTAAGCCGAGACCCGCAAGTCAAAAAAGGGTATATGCTTGACGGATTTCCGCGCACCAAAGCGCAGGCTGAAGACTTAGATAAGATCTTAACCAAGATCGACCAGCCGATTGATTACGCGCTTTATCTGGATGCCAGCTTACCGGTTGTCATTCAGCGTTTGACGGGCCGTCGGGTATGCCGAAAATGTGGCGCTTTGTATCATATGCAAAATAAGCTTCCCAAAAAACAAGGCGTTTGCGACAGTTGCGGCGGCGAACTTTATCAGCGTCCGGATGATAATGAAGCGACGATCAAGACGCGCATGGAAGTTTATTTGAAGAATACACAGCCGATTTTTGATTATTACCAAGTGCAAAATAGATTGCGTAAAGTGAACGGCGATCAGGATGCCGCACATTTAAAAAATGATCTCATAAAGATTTTCCATGCCGACGGCAAGATCGATAAAGATAAAGTCGAAAGACGAAATTGACCGCCTGAAAAAGGCCGGGAAGATTTTAGCAACAATCAGCGAAGAATTAAAACGCTCTTTAAAAATAGGAATGACAACCAAGGATATCGACCGAAGGGCCGAAGACTTGATCGCGCGAGCGAAAGTCAAGCCGGCCTTTAAGGGATATCACGGTTTTCCGGCTTGCGCGTGTGTTTCGGTCAATCAGGAAGTGGTGCACGGAATTCCGGGAAAACGAGTCGTTAAAGAAGGCGATATCGTCAGTATTGATATCGGCATCATTCATGATGACTATTTTTCCGATACGGCATTTACCGTTGGATTTGGCAAGATCGATCCTGAGCTTAAGCGCCTTATCGATGTCACCGGTCAGGCTCTTTTAGAAGGCATCGAGCAAGCTGTGCCTGGGAATCATTTGTCGGATATTTCGTTTGCGGTTCAAGATTACGTTGAATCAAATAATTTCTCGGTTGTCAGAGATTTTGTAGGGCATGGCATCGGACGGGAATTGCACGAAGATCCGGAAGTTCCAAATTATGGCTTACCGCAAACCGGGCCGATCCTTAAAGAAGGAATAGTCTTGGCCATTGAGCCAATGGTGAATGTGGGAACATGGCGGACCAAAATATTAGATGATGGCTGGACCGTGGTAACTCAAGATGGAAAACCATCGGCCCATTTTGAACATACCGTTGCCATCATGAGATCCGGACCGGTTATTTTAACGCAGTAAAAATATGGCCAAAGAAGACCTGATAGAAGTAGAAGGGGTTGTCAAAGAAGCGTTGCCGAATGCGATGTTTCGCGTCCAGCTTGATAACGGTCATGTCGTGTTAGCGCATATTTCGGGAAAGATCAGAATGCATTTTATCAGGATCTTACCCGGTGATAAAGTAAAGGTAGAGCTTTCTCCGTACGATTTAACCAGAGGACGAATAACATTTAGGTGTAAATAAAATGAAAGTCAAATCATCAGTTCGAAGAATTTGCAGCAATTGTAAGATTATCCGCCGCAGAAATGTGTTGCGAGTGATCTGTTCTAATCCAAAACATAAACAGAGACAAGGATAGAAAATGCCAAGAATTTTAGGTATTGATTTACCCAAAGAAAAACGCATTGAAGCCGCTCTTCCGTATATTTACGGTATTGGGCCGGCGATGAGCAGAAAGATTCTAGACGAAGCTAAAGTTAGCTATGATAAGCGCGCCAAAGACTTAAGCGAAGAAGAAGTCTCTCGCATTACGTCGATCCTGCAAAAAGGATATCGCACGGAAGGGGATCTTCGCCGAGAAATCACGCAAAATATCAAACGTCTTATTGATATTGGTTCTTATCGCGGAATGCGCCACAAAAAAGGTTTGCCGGCACGCGGACAAAGAACCAAGACCAATGCTCGTACCCGAAAAGGCAAGAGGAGAATGATTGCCTCTATTCCCAAGGCCACTGAAAAGGCATAATTGACAGAAAAATTAAGGACAATTTATGGCAAAATCAGATAAAGCAAAGAGAAAAGATCTAAAGGGCGTCACCAGTGGCCTTGTCCACATTCAGGCGACATTCAATAATACGATCGTAACGATCACCGACAAGCAGGGCAATGTGATCTCCTGGTCAAGCCCGGGCCTTGTTGGTTTTAGCGGATCAAAGAAATCAACGCCTTTTGCTGCTCAGATCGCTGCTTCCGATGCGGCCAAAAGAGCTAAAGAGATGGGATTGGAAACAGTTGAAGTTTTTGTTAAAGGCCCCGGTGCCGGGCGCGAATCAGCTATTCGTGCGTTGCAAGCGGCCGGATTATCGGTGACGATCATTAAAGACGTTACGCCGATGCCTCATAACGGTTGCCGTCCACGTAAAAAGCGAAGAGTTTAAGTTGAGAAAGGAATTCAAATAAATGGCAAGACAAGTTGGGCCAAGTTGCAAGTTGTGCCGACGAGAAGGCGAAAAGCTTTTCTTGAAAGGCGCACGGTGCTATACCCATAAATGTTCGATCAGCCGGCGCGAATACGCTCCTGGCCAACACGGCGCCAGTGCCAAAAAGTCTAAAATGTCGAACTTCGGGCTTCAATTACGCGAAAAACAGAAAGTTAAAAGAATTTATGGCGTTTTAGAAAAGCAATTCCAAAATTATTTCGGCAAGGCAGCCGCTACTAAGGGTGTTACCGGTACGCTTCTTTTGCAATATTTGGAACGCCGTCTCGATAATGTTGTATTCCAACTTGGTTTTGCCACGTCGCGTACTGAAGCGAGGCAACTTGTCAGCCATGGCAGTGTTTTTGTGAATAATCGTTGTGTTAATATTCCTTCATTTTCCGTTAAGGTCAATGATGAGATCGAAATAAAAGTTTCAGACAAAAGCCGCAAAGGAATTCAAGATAATATTGAAACCTCTAAAGAGCGGGCAACACCGGCTTGGCTACAAGCAGACCGCGATCATTTCAGAGGCAAAGTGTTGAGATTCCCGGAAAGAACAGATATCTTATTCCCGGTCAACGAGCAGTTAATCGTCGAGCTTTATTCAAGATAACGTCTTTATACCATCAATTAGGAGGAAGACATGGGAGTTAAATGGCGAGATTTTCAAATGCCAAAGAGATTGGATTGCGATGAATCGACCTATAATAATACCTACGGAAAATTTATTGCCGAGCCTTTTGAAAGAGGTTATGGTGTAACCTTAGGCAATGCCTTACGAAGGATTTTATTATCGTCGATCGAAGGAAGCGCGGTCACGGCAATCCGCATTGATGGTGTGTCCCACGAGTTTTCGACTCTTTCCGGCGTTCTTGAATCAGTGACGGATATTGTCTTAAGCGTCAAGAATCTGGTTTTGCGCTCACACTCAAAAACACCGAAGACCATTTATATTAAAACCGATAAAAAGGGCCCCATTACAGCCAAAGATATTATCTGTGATGAGACCGTCGAGGTTTTAAATCCAAATTTGCACATCGCGACATTGACACGTGATATTAAGTTCCATATGGAACTTGAAGTGTCTCGCGGGCGAGGTTATGTTCCGGCGGATCAAAATAAAAAAGAAGACGCCCCGGTGGGAACCATTGCGGTTGATTCTATCTTTACGCCACTGGTGAAGGTCAACTTTTTTGTGGAAAATACCCGCGTGGGGCAGCGCACCGATTATGATAAGCTCATCTTGGAAATCTGGACCAACGGCGGAGTGAATCCGAAAGAGGCCTTATTGTACGGGGCCAATATCATGCAACGCCACTTGGATGTTTTTGTTAATTACGGACAGCTTCCGGAAGAAGAAGAGGAAGAAGAAGAAATCACAGCCGAAGAAAAGGCATTGTACGAAAAGCTACGCCTTCCGATCTCGGAATTGGAATTGTCGGTCAGAAGCTCAAATTGTTTAAAAGAAGCCAATATTAAAACCATTGCTGATTTGGTCAAAAAATCCGAGCCTGAATTATTAGGTTTCCGTAATTTCGGTAAGAAGTCTTTAACCGAGATCGATGAATTGTTGAAGGTCATGGGTTTAGGATTGGGAATGAAAATTGACGCGAAGAAATTAAGAAAGAAAGAATAAAATAAGATGAGACACAAATTTGCAGGAAATAGATTAGGTCGAGACTCGACGCTGCGTAAGGCAACGATGCGTGATTTAGCAAGGGCAATTTTTGTGGCGCAACGAATCTGCACAACGAAGGCCAAGGCTAAAGAAGCCAGAAAATTAATAGAACGTTTAATTACGTTGGGAAAGCGAAAAACGCTTTCGGCGAAACGAAAAGCCTTTTCTATTCTCTGTGACCATACGATGGTCAGCGACCTTTTTAACAAGATCGCTCCGCGTTTTAACAATCGCATGGGCGGTTATACGCGCATCATTCCTTTAGGCAAGCCAAGACGCGGTGATAATGCTTTTCGCGTTTTCTTAGAGTTGACTGAAAAAGAAATTATTGTGAAGGCAAAACCGGTTACGACCACGAAGGCGAAATCTGAAGCCAAAGAGACCGGCGCGGCAAAAAAAGAAACTTCAGGCGCTGCGACGATAGAATCAAAAAAAGAAAAAACTGCCGAGCAGCATCCAAAACAGGAAGCAGCTTCGCATGAACATCGCGACCATGAAACGCCGGACAAGAATAAATTAAAGCCCCCGGCCGGAAAAAAGATCATGGGTGGCATAAAGAAGATCTTTAATAAAAAGCCGTCCGGCTAAACATTCACTTGGATAAAAAGGACTTCGGTTTACCGTATGAAAGTAAACCAAAGGATCAAAACGATCGTTGGTTCTTCAACTTTGGCTATCACAGCCAGAGCCAAGGAGCTTAAGGCCCAAGGTAAAGATATCGTTAACTTTGCCGCAGGGGAACCTGATTTTGACACGCCCGATTTCATCAAGAAATCCGCTATTGAAGCCATCCAAAAAGGTTTTACCAAATACACCCCTAGCATCGGTACCATCGAATTACGTGAAGCCATTTCAAAGAAATTCAAGAAAGATAATCAGCTTGAGTATCCGTCTTCGCAGATCGTTGTTTCTTGCGGAGCAAAACACTGCATTTATGATCTGATCCAAGTCGTTGTTGATGACGGGGAAGAAGTTATTATTCCATCGCCTTACTGGGTCAGCTATCCGGAAATGGTTAAGCTCGCCGGAGGGGTCTCTAAATTTGTCAAAACAACGCAAGAGAATGATTTTAAAATAACCGCTTCTCAGCTTAAAGAAGCCGTTTCTTCAAAAACGAAAGTTTTGATCCTTAATTCTCCGTCTAATCCGACGGGGATGATCTATTCAAAAGCTGAGTTGCAGGAAATTGCCGATATTTGCGTGTCTAAGAATATTTTTGTAATTAGCGATGAGATCTATGAAAAACTCACTTATGAAGATAAGCCATATATTTCGATTGCGTCGTTGGGAAAAGAGATCTATGATCTAACCGCGACTGTTAACGGTGTTTCGAAGGCTTACTCTATGACCGGCTGGCGCATTGGATATTGCGCGGCGTCCAAAGAGATCATTGGTTATGTAAATCGCTTCCAAGACCACAGCACGTCCAATCCTTCGTCGATCAGTCAAATGGCGGCCTTAGCAGCCCTTCAGGCCTCCGAAGAAAGCATTGCTGCCATGCGTCAAGAGTTTAAAAAACGCCGCGACTTGATGGTGTCATGTTTGAGAAATATTCCGGAAATAAGCTTTACCGTTCCTCAGGGCGCTTTTTATGTTTTTTGCAATATTGAAAAACTGGGAATGGATTCTGTTACGGTCGCTAAACGCATTTTAGATGAAGTCAGCGTGGCGATCATTCCCGGCGATGGATTTGGCGCTGATGAATATGTCCGTTTAAGCTTTGCGACATCCAGCGAGCGGATCACGGAAGGTATCAAGCGCATCGAAAACTGGGTGAAAGCATTACCCCGGAAATAATTTATTCTGAAAATTCACTTCGGCGATCTAACAGCAACGGGAGGGAATAGATATGGAATTAAGAGATTTATTGCTTTTGACGGTCCAGAAAAAAGCGTCCGATTTACATCTTACTGAAAATACCCCTCCGGTTTTGCGCATTGACGGTAATTTAGTTCTCTACAAGGCCGCTCCGTTGTCGCGCGATGAAATCAAAAAGATGGTCTACAGCATGCTTTCGGACTATCAAAAAGAAAAATTTGAAAAAGAGCTGGAGCTAGATTTTTCTCTAGCGCTTCCCGGCTTGGATCGTTTTCGTGCCAATATTCATATTCAACGTAGTTCCGTTGAAGTGGCGTTTCGCCGTATCCCGCTTTTTATTCCCAATATTGATGAATTGGGACTCCCTTCGGTTGTTCCGGATTTTGCCCGCAAACCCAATGGGCTTGTACTGGTCACGGGGCCGACAGGTATGGGAAAAACGACAACCCTGGCATCCATGATCGATCTGATCAATAATGAGCGCTCTTCTTTGATCATCTGTATCGAAGATCCTATCGAGTATATTCATTACAATAAGAAGTGTATTATTAAACAACGCGAAGTACATAGCGATACGCATTCGTTCTCCGAGGCGCTAAAACGTTGTTTGCGTCAAGACCCCGATGTTATTGTCGTCGGAGAAATGAGAGATTTGGAAACCATCGGAACAGCTTTAACGGCAGCGGAAACAGGCCATTTGGTTCTAGCAACTTTGCACACGCCTGACGCTCCCCAGACGGTTCAGCGTATCATTGATGTTTTTCCTCCGCATCAACAACAGCAAGTCAAGCTGCAGCTTTCCGACTGTCTTCAGGGTGTTGTTTCACAGCTTCTTTTACCGCGTGCCAGCGGACACGGACGGGTTTTGGCGACCGAGATCATGACCGTTACGCCGGGAATTCGTAATCTCATTCGTGAACAAGCTATTGAGCAGATCCCAACGGCTATTCAAACTGGCGGCCAATACGGCATGAAATCGATGGATAAATCTCTCAAAGAGCTTTATCAATCCGGCGTGATCAATTATGAAGTTGCTTTGAGCAAAACAAAAAATCCCGAAGAGTTTCGTCAACTATAATTTTTAAAGGCTTCGTTTATGTCTTACAATGTAACGCTTATTCCCGGTGATGGCATTGGCCCCGAAGTGGCTTTTGCAATGAAGAAATGCATTGACGCGACGGGCGTTAAAATAAATTGGGACGAACAGCCCTCGGGTGAATCTGCTATTAAAGAATTTGGAACGCCGTTACCGGAACAAACCCTCGCCTCGGTTCGAAAAAATAAAGTTGCTATTAAAGGCCCCATTGCTACGCCTGTCGGTAAAGGTTTTCGATCAGTTAATGTTCAACTGCGCCAAGCGTTGGATCTGTTCGCCTGTGTTCGTCCGGCAAAATATTTTGAAGGCGCCAAATCCATTGTCAAAAATATTGACCTGGTCATTGTTAGAGAGAACACCGAAGACCTTTATGCCGGAATTGAATTTGACTTAAAAAGTAAAGAGGCCTTACATCTTATTAAAGAGATCAATGCGCTTTCTTCTCGGAAAATCAATGATGACGCGGCCATTTCCATAAAACCTATTTCTGTTTCTGCGTCGCGGCGTATTATAAAATATGCATTTGATTATGCGGTTACGCACAATCGCCGGAAGGTGACAGCGGTTCATAAAGCTAATATCATGAAGTTTTCCGACGGATTATTCTTAAGAATAGCCAGGGAAGTTGCCGAAGAGTACAAAGGAAAAATCGAATTTGAAGATGTTATTGTCGACAATATGTGTATGCAACTTGTTCAGCGGGCTAACTTTTTCGATGTTTTAGTTTTACCAAATCTTTATGGCGATATTGTCTCCGACCTATGCGCGGGGCTTATTGGCGGTTTGGGAATTGCTCCGGGAGCTAATATCGGAGATTCCATTGCTTTGTTTGAACCGGTCCATGGCTCGGCTCCGAAATATGCCGGGAAAAATAAAGTTAATCCGACGGCAACTATTCTTTCCGGGGTTTTAATGCTGGAGCATATTAAAGAGAAAGAAGCAGCCCAGCGGTTGGAGGCGGCTGTTCGCGCTGTTATCAAAGCAGGCAAATTTGTTACCTATGACCTAAAGCCTGATCGCAATGATTCATCATCGGTTGGAACTTCTGAAATGGCTGACGCGATTTGCAAAGAATTGCGTTCTTAAGAAGCTCTTGCTTAAACACACGATATAAAAGACGACATAGCGATATGTCGTTTTGCTTTTATGCTTCTGGATAATTCCATGAATAATATTTACGCAAAACATCTCTGTCAATATAAAGATCTAGGGCTAATTTCTTACGAGGAAGCCTATCGAATCCAACAAGAGGCATGGAATGATGTTATTAAGACAAGAGGGCATAAACTATTTTTTTGCGAGCATGACCCCGTGTTCACCTTGGGAAAATTGGCCAAAGACGAACATTTTCTTTTATCTCAGGAATCTATTCAGAAGAAAGGAATTAAAGTCTTGCGTATTGACCGCGGCGGAGAGGTCACCTTTCACGGTCCGGGCCAAATTGTAGCTTATCCAATTTTTGATCTCAATGTTCTTGGAAAAGATCTTAAAGCTTATATACGGAAATTAGAGCAAGTTGCCATTGATTTCCTGCAACATTTTGATATAGTGGCTAGTAGCGTTGAGGGAAAAACCGGTGCCTGGGTGGGGAATCGAAAGATCGCCTCCATTGGTATCGGTGTTAAAAAATGGGTTTCTTACCACGGTATTGGGATCAATGTTAATACCGACTTAAACTTCTTTAAAATGGTTCGCCCCTGTGGCTTAGATGTGGAAATGATTTCTCTCCAAGCGCTATTAGGAGCTTCGGTTGATTTGAAAGACGCAAAAACGAAGTTGCTGAAGTCTTTCGCGCGTCATTTCGAGCTAAAATTTGCCTAAAAAGGAACAAAATTGACAGAAGTTAAAGTACCTGATCTTGGTGAGGAGATCAAAAAAGTAACGATTGCCTCCTGGCTGTGTAAATCCGGCGACCACGTCAAAAGCGGTGATGACCTTGTTGAACTTGTGACGGATAAAGCATCTTTCGCTATTGATGCGCCTGCTAGCGGAGTTATTCATAAAATTCTATTAAAAGAAGGAAGCGAAGCCAGTATCGGCGATGTGCTTGCATTGATCCAATAATCTCTCATGCCTCGCAGAATTCTCTTAATGTATATTTCGGAGGTCTCCGGACATCATCAGGCGACGCTTGCCATTGAGAAATCCGTCCGTACTCTTGCCCCTGATTGCGAGATCGTTAACATTAACGGCTTTGGCTATGCCTATCCGATTATTGAGAAAATCATCAACAAAGCTTACCTAAGCGTTATTAAGCGCACACCTAAAATTTGGGACTATCTTTATGATAATCCCAAAGTTGTTAAGAAAACCCAAAAGATCAAAGAGGCTATTCATAAGGCGAATCACGCGAAGCTGGACCGATTGTTTCGTGATTTTTCGCCTGATACGGTTGTTTGCACGCAAGCTTTTCCTTGCGGGATGGTTGCCGACTATAAAAAGACGTATAATCTAAGCATTACGATCATCGGTGTTTTAACCGATTATGCGCCGCATGCCTATTGGATCAATGAAGGCGTTGATTACTATATTGTTCCATCAATGGACGCCAAAGAACGTTATGTGCAGCAAGGTGTTGATGAGCATAAAATTAAAGTCTTCGGAATTCCTGTTGATCAAAAGTTTAGTGAAAGCTTAGAGAAGAATAAAATTGCTGAAAAGCTTGGGCTGGATTTAAATATTCCGGCTGTTTTGGTGATGGGAGGAGGGCAGGGTTTAGGCCCTATTCGGACAATCGTAAAATCTTTGCTGGCTTCTGAGGAATCGTTGCAGCTTATGGTCGTTGCCGGAACAAATAAAAGGCTTATTAAATGGTTGCGTAAAATACAATCACGAAGCCAAAAGAAGTTCTTGGTTTTTGAATTTGTTAACAATATTGATGAATTAATGACGGTCGCATCGCTCGTGGTCACTAAGCCCGGCGGGATCACCACGACCGAGGCTTTAGCGAAACATCTTCCGATGGTTATCATTAATCCTATTCCGGGCCAGGAAGTTCACAATACAACATTTCTGATTAAAAATGGTGTTGCTATTCGTGTTGATAAAGCTGATCAAATATCCTTAGAGATCGAATCGCTTTTAAGAGCGCCTCATCGGTTAGAATCGATGCGGCAGGCGGCCAAAGAACATAGCCGGCCGCATTCATCCATGGACATCGCCAAACTTATATTGTCATAATGTTTAAATTCTATCTTTATAAATTGGGGCAATTCTTAGTCAATCGTTTGCCACTTCCGGTCGCCTACTCAATAACCAGCTTCGTTTCCACGATGCAGTATTATCTGTCCATTCGTGATCGTCATGCCGTTCAGAGTAATCTCAAATGCATTGTGCCTGACGCCAAGAACATTCCCTTTTTAGCCAGGGAAGTTTTTAGAAATTTTGGAAAATATTTAGCCGACTTTTTTCGCATGGCTAAGAATATGGACAAAAAATATATTGAGAACAATGTCAAATTGGTGAATCGTCATTATATCGACGATGTTCTTAAAAAAGGCAAGGGCGGGATTATCTTAACGGCCCATATCGGCAACTGGGAATTAGGCGGAGTGGTGCTCACAACCTTGGGTTATCCTTTGGCGGCTATTGCCTTGCCGCATAAAGAGCGCCCCGTCAACGATCTGTTTAATAATCAGCGTGAATCTAAAGGCGTTGTCATTGTTCCGACCAGCATTGCCATTCGTAAATGCCTTGAGTATTTAAAGGCGAATCGTTTGGTGGCGCTTTTGGCCGATAGAGATTTCGGATTGCACGGTGTGGCTTTGGATTTTCTCGGGAAAAAAACGATGATCCCCAAAGGGCCGGCTGTTTTTTGCCTTAAAACCGGCGCTCCCATTATTCCTGCTTTTGTTATCCGTAATCCTGATGAAACCTTTACGCTAACTTGTGAAGAGCCTATTTTTCCTCCTCCGGTTGAACATTTGGACGAAGATGCTGCGTTACTGGACATTATGAAAAAGTACACCTTGATCATTGAAAATGTCGTGCGGAAATTTCCTACACAATGGCTTATGTTCAGGGAGTTTTGGATCAAATGAAAGTCTGCGTTACTATTCCCGCCTACAATGAGGCCGCGGCGATCGGGCCTTTGGTTGAAGAAATAAAAAAGAAGAATTTAAGTGTTGTTGTTATTGATGACGGTTCAACGGATAATACCGGAGATATCGCCCGAAGGGCAGGAGCTTTTGTTCTAAGGCATGAAAATAAAAAAGGCAAAGGCGCTTCTTTGCGTGATGGATTTGCTTATGCATTAAAGGAAAATTTTGACGGTGTCTTAACGATGGACGGCGACGGACAGCATGCGCCGGAAGACATTGATTTGTTCCTTGCTAAGGCCAGCCAGCATCCGCGCAGTATTATTTTGGGCAGCCGCATGGACAACCCCAGAGGAATGCCGCTCATTCGATTTTTAACAAATAAGATCATGTCGGCGGTGATTTCAAGGATCGCCAAGCAAGATATGCCAGATACACAATGCGGATTTCGATTTATCAGTACGGCTGTTTTGCGGGAAGTCCAAGTGGCCTCGTCAGATTTTGAAGCGGAGTCAGAAATTTTAATTGAGTCAAACCGAAAAAGCTTTAAAATATACTCGGTGCCCATCAAGACCATTTATCGCAATGAGAAAAGCAAGATCAATCCCTTGATGGACACGATCCGGTTCGTGAAATATCTTTTGCGTACACTAAGATCAAAACGTACGTAAAGAATAAACAGGGCAAGTTATGGCTCAGAAATTTTTCCTATTTAAAGACAGCCACAGCAGTTTAGACGATGTTATTTTCAAATATGCCTGCATCTTGTCCGTGATGGCCCACCTTGCGTTACTCGCGCAATTTTCTTACATGAACACGAATTATTTTCGTAATCCTCTTAAAAAGCTGGAAGTTACTTATTACAATGTTAAACCTGATGTCAAAGAAACGCGCGATCAGGTAGCGAAAAAAGCGGATATCAAAGATCCCGGACAGAGAAGCGCCGAAATCACTCTGGAGAAGAAATTCCAACCGCCGCCTTTTTTAAAAGATATTTCTAAATTAGCCGAGCGGATCATTACGGATGTTAAGCAGCCCGTTGCCATTACGCATGAACAGGTCAAGCGCAGTGTTTCCATTCCACCGGTTAAATCGGAAAAGATCAATAGCCCTGCTTATCAAAGCTATACGGGGATCATTCGAAGCATGATCGAAAAACGAGCGTACGCAAACTATACAAAATTAGATACAGGGTCGATTTATGTGGCGTTTATCGTTTTGCCGGATGGAACTTTAAAGCAGTCAAGGATCGTTGAGGAAAAAACCGATGCTAATGATTATTTGAAAACGATCTCTTTGCGTAGTGTCCAGGAGGCAACACCTTTTCCTCCGCTTCCGCAAAATCTTAATTATCCGGAATTGCCCATCGGGCTTACCATTGAATTTAAAGTGGAGAAATAAATGGAACTTCAACATAGCGAAAGTTTCTATATTCGGACATTGCTCAATAAAGTTAAGATCAAAGAGGTCATGGCGACTAAACTCATCACGCTTTTTGTTGACGACCCCTTTAGCCTGGTTGAAGAAAAACTTCGCAGATTTCATATCCGCCATTTGCCGGTTGTTGATAAGGCGGGAAAACTGGTGGGCATTGTAACGCAGCGCGATCTTTACCGGGTCCAATCACCGCGTAAAGATGAAGAGGGCAACTGGTATTACGATAAAGAATCTCTGGATAGTTTTATTTTAAAACATGTGATGACCAAAGATCCTGTTATTCTTTTCCCGGAAAGCTCTATTGCCGAAGCCTTACTTTTGATGGTTGAAAAAAAGTATGGATGTATTCCTATTGTCGACAGAAATCACCTTCTTTGCGGGATCATTACTCAAGTTGATATCTTGCGCATTGCGGCCCAGATCCTTAAAGAAAAATAGCTTATTTGTGGCATTTCCCGGCGGTTGACAAGGTTATTCGGAGGTGTTATCCTAGACCGACCGTGTACATTGAAATTTAAAGCCGTTTGAAAATATGATCCGAAAGCCTGCCGTTGCCGGCTATTTTTACCCCGGCAAGAAAGAAGAATTAGAAAAGAAATTACGTTCTTTCTTAAAAGAAAGTGGCGCGCAGGCGATCCCTAAAAATAGAGTTACCGGTCTTTTATTGCCGCATGCGGGATATGAATATTCGGGGCTGGTCGCTGCCGAAACGGTTTTTAGCAGCGAATTTAAAGATATTCTGATCATTTTGGGCCCGAATCATACGGGGTTAGGCGAAGCCCTTAGCGTTTTTACCGAAGGGCATTGGCAAATGCCGATGGGTGATGTTGAGATCCAAGCCGATCTTGCTAAAAAGATAGTAGAGTGTTCGCGTTTTTTGAAAAGTGATACGCTGGCTCACCAGTCGGAACATTCCGTCGAGGTCATTTTACCTTTCTTGCAATTTGTTAAGAAAGAGGTCGGTATCGTTCCGATCATTCTGGCGCAGGCATCTTTGGATGTCTGCCAAGCTATTGCCAGAGATATCATAGCCGCATTGGATGCGCTAAGGCTTCGTGACCGCGTATCTATCATTGCCAGTTCGGATATGACGCATTATGAACCGCAAGAGTCGGCGCAAAAAAAAGACCATTGCGCTATTGAAGCGATCGTTAACTTAGACTCCAGAGAGCTTTTAAAACGTACCGAAGAATTTAACATTTCGATGTGCGGTGTTGTTCCTGCAATTATCATGATGGAAATAGCGAAGGAATTAAAAGCCAACAGGGGATGTTTGGTGAAATATCAAACGAGCGGAAATGCAACCGGTGATTACCGTTCGGTGGTAGGTTATGCCGGGATAAAAATTATTTAAAAAGGATTTTTTTATGAGTGACGAAAAACATGTTGATGAGAGCTGGAAAGACGCGATTTCCAACGAAAAGAATTCAGAAGGCATCATTATTGGCGCGGGTTCAAGCAAGCCCAAAGAAGAAGGCCTTATCCATAACGAAGATGTTCCAAGCCATGATGAATCCACCGAGTTGCCGGAATTTAATTTCATGGCTTACATTACGAGTTTAGCTTTTCAGTCGATGATCTTTTTAGGTGAAATTCCTAATCCGATGACCAATACGATCGACAAAAATCTTCGCCAGGCAAAATTTATTATTGATACGCTGCTTATTTTAAAAGAAAAAACAGCCGGGAATCTTGATGACCAGGAAAATGACGCGCTCAACGGTTTTATTTATGAATTACAGATGAAATTTGTTCAACACGCTCAAAAAGAAGGGCAGGAAGGGCAATCATGATTGATGCCGAACTTCTCGCGATATTAGCTTGTCCGGCGTGCAAATCGGATGTTAAACATCAGGGCAATAAGATCGTCTGTGTTAAATGCGGACGGAAGTATCCTATTAAAAACGGAATTCCCATTATGCTTATTGAAGAAGCGGAAAAATAAAAGCGGCGGTTTGACCAGGAGGAAAAAATTGAAAAAAATATTAGTTATTCACGGGCCGAATTTGGGGCTTTTAGGAAAACGCGAAACGGATGTTTACGGAACAACGACTCTTGAAACGATCAATAACCTTCTTAAAAAAATAGCGGCTAAAGAAAAGGTTTCTTTAGAGATCTTTCAGTCGAACCACGAAGGAGAGATCGTCGATAAGATCGGCAGTGCTAAGAAAAATAAGATCAGCGCTATTCTTATCAATCCGGCGGCGTACACTCATACCAGCGTTGCTATTCGAGATGCGATCGCCGCAGTTGACCTTCCTGCGGTGGAAGTCCATCTTTCCAATATTTATGCCCGCGAAGAATTTCGACATACGTCTTTGATCGCGCCGGTTGTTTGCGGACAAGTCAGCGGTTTTGGGGTTCAAAGCTATTTATTGGGCCTTCAGGCAACCATTCTTCTGATCAAATAAAGTGAATTCTAAATTTAAACAACTCACAGCTGTTTTTAAAGAACAGGGGATTGACGCGTTTTTGGTGACCAAAGACGTCAATATCCGGTATCTGACCGGTTTTCCTGCTAGCGAGTCGTGGCTTCTCGTTTGTCCGAGAAACGTTTTTTATATAACGGATTTTCGTTATATTTTAGAGGCAAAAAAAGGATTAAAAGATGTTGCGGTCGTGCGCTATGAAAAGTCGATCTTTGAAACAACTTTACAGCTAAGCCGCTCCCAAAAAGTTAAAGCACTTGGCTTTGATGAAAGGCATTTATCTTTATCTACCTTTCGTAAGCTAAAACAAAGCTTTGGAAATAAGGTAAAGCTAAAAGGGGCCGACCATCTTGTTGAAGATCTGCGCGAAATTAAAACAAAAGATGAGATCGTTAAGATTCGCAAAGCTTTAGCGCTTCATCATCAAGCGCATAAATTCCTTAAAACGGTTGTCAAGCCGGGTTTGACCGAGCGGGAGGTGTTCCGCCGCCTGGAAAGATTTGTCAAAGACCGCCAAGCAGGGTTTTCTTTTGACCCGATCATCGCCTCAGGGCCTAATTCTTGCCTTCCGCATGGCAAGGTAACGGACCGCAAGATACGAAACAATGAACCGGTCTTAGTGGACATGGGAATTGATTTGGACGGCTATAAATCTGACTTGACACGTATGTTCTTTTTGGGTAGAATGGCTCGTCAAATTCACGAAGTCAATGAGATTGTTAAAGTTGCGCAACAAAAAGCTATTGAAAAGATTCGTTGTGGACTCAAGGCTTGTGAAATTGACCAAGAGGCACGTAACCATATATCAAGAAATAAGTTAGGGGAGTTTTTCGGTCATTCGCTTGGCCACGGAGTGGGGTTAGAGATCCACGAAGCTCCGTCGATTTCGTCAAAAAGCTCTTCTTTAATAAAAGAAAATATGATCTTTACCGTCGAACCAGCCGTGTACATTCCCAATAAATTCGGTATCCGCATTGAAGATATGGTCCTGGTCACAAAATCTGATTGTGAGGTTTTAAGTCATGTTATCCATTAATGAGATCACCAACGGTATTGTTCTGCGCGTGGAAGGGGAACTTTACCTCGTTGTTGATTATAGCCATGTGAAACCCGGCAAGGGCAGCGCGTTTGTTCGGGTCAAATTGAAGAAAATGAAAACCGATTTGGTGATCGAACGCACCTATCGGACTGCGGAGCGCCTGGAAGATGTTTTTATGGAAGAGCGCCGTTTTCAATATCAATACAACGCCGGCGATACGTTCCACTTTATGGATCAAACAACATTTGAAGAAATTGCTGTTTCCCGGGATGTTCTAGGGGAAAAAGTTATTGATTATTTGCAGGATAACCTTGAATTGATCGCGGTTTACTGTGACAATAAATTGATGAAAATCCATTTGCCCAACTTTATTGTTGCGCAAATTACGGAAGCTGAGCCTGGATTTAAAGGAGATTCCTCCCGCGCTGGAACTAAACCCGCCAAAATTGCCACCGGAGCAACTGTTCAAGTCCCTCTTTTTATTAATCCTGGTGAATGGGTAAAGATCGACACGAGAACCGACCAATATGTGGAAAGGGTACAGAAATGAATTTAAAAGAGATTAAAGAGATGATTAATCTCATGAATGAAAACGGCCTGACTGAATTAGAAATCGAACGAGAAGGAACAAAGATCAAGATCAAGAAAGGTTCGGGCGCCGGCGGTGAGTCGGTTGTTTTTGCCCCTGCCGAATATCGCGTTGAATCTGCCGCTTCTAGCGCTTCTGCCGCATCCCGCCAGGCCCAAGAACAAAAAATTACCAGCAACTTAAAAGAAATTTCATCCCCGATGGTCGGAACATTTTATCGTGCTCCATCACCGGAAGCGGCACCTTTTGTTCAAGTAGGCCAGGTGGTCGAAATAGGCCAAGTGGTTTGCATTATTGAAGCTATGAAGCTGATGAACGAAATCAAATCTGAAATTCGCGGAAAAGTTACGGAAGTCTCTGTTGAAAATGCCGAACCGGTTGAGTTCGGCCAAACCTTGTTTGTTGTCGAGCCGGTTTAACGTATGTTTTCTAAAATACTGATTGCTAATCGAGGCGAGATCGCCTTGCGCGTCATTCGGGCGTGCAAAGAACTCAATATCCGCACCGTAGCAGTGTATTCAAAAGCCGATCGTGAATCTCTTCATGTGCGCTTTGCCGACGAAGCAGTTTGTATCGGCGATGCCCCCAGCAAAGAAAGTTATTTAAACATTCCCGCTATTATTTCCGCTGCCGAAATTACCGATGTGGAAGCTATCCATCCCGGATATGGTTTCCTTTCTGAAAATGCCCACTTTGCCGAGATCTGCGAATCGTGCCACATTACATTTATCGGTCCCACGCCGCAAACGATCCGGGCGATGGGCGATAAAGTTGCGGCGCGCGAAACTATGCGAAAGATCGGTGTTCCGCTTTGTCCCGGAGGCGATTCGACCGTTAAAAGCAAAGAAGAGGCCATTAAGATCGCCAAGAAGATAAAATATCCCGTCATTATTAAAGCAGCAGCCGGCGGGGGCGGTAAGGGCATGCGCGTTTGTCATAATGATATTAGCTTGGTCAGTTCGGTAACATTAGCGCAGAATGAAGCCGAAGTCGCGTTTGGTAATCCGGCAGTTTACATTGAGAAATATATTAATGATCCGCGCCATGTGGAATTTCAGATCATGGCTGATAATTACGGCCATATTATTCATTTGGGCGAACGGGATTGCAGTATTCAGCGCCGGCATCAAAAGCTATTGGAAGAATCCCCTTCGCCGGCTTTAGATGAAAAACTGCGCCGTAAGATCGGCGAAGTGGCGGTTAAGGGCGCCAAGGCTGTTAATTACCGGGGAGTAGGGACCATTGAGTTTTTGCTTGATTCGGACGGTTCATTTTATTTTATGGAAATGAATACACGCGTTCAAGTGGAGCACCCCGTGACTGAAATGGTAACCGGGATCGACATTGTTAAGCAGCAAATTTGTTTAGCTGCCGGGGCCAAGCTTAAGATCAAACAAGATGACGTGAAGCTCAAAGGTGCCGCTATTGAATGCCGCATCAATGCCGAAGATCCGGAAAATAATTTTATGCCGTGCCCGGGAAAAATTGAATCATTGAATTTGCCCGGTGGCCCGGGCGTACGAGTCGACACGCATATTTATCCCGGCTACGTCATTAGCCCGTTTTACGATTCGATGGTTGCTAAGCTCATCACATACGGTAGAAATCGAGATGAAGCCATCAGGATTATGCTACGCGCCTTAGAAGAATTTTATATCAGCCCTATCAAGACAACAATTCCTTTACATATTGAAATATTGAATAATCCGTCATTTCTTAAAGGGCAGGTTTCAACCCATTTCTTAGAAAAACTTGCAAAAACGGAAACTGAGGCTAGTAAAGATGGAAGAAAATAAAATTGATTTTGGTTCGGTCGGAATTCATCAACGCGCTATTGCCGATATTGTGGTTTCGGCGATCCGAGATGTTAGCAGCGTAAGCCTTATTCCTAAAAATTTTAAAAGCCGTTTTTTGGAATTTGTGGGAAAGCAAACGCATTCCGGTATTGCTGTGACGATCGACCGCGACCGTCAGATCGCGATCGAGATCAATATTGAAGTCCGTTACGGTGTTAATATTGCCGATACAGCTCAGCAAGTCCAAAGCACCGTGAAATTAGCAATTGAAAGAATGGCGGATGTCGATTTAAAAGAAATCCGAGTCAATGTTCAAGGCGTTAAGCGGGATCCATAAAAATATTTCTAATTAAGCAGGAGGGCCCATGAGGCTTTTTACGAAGATCGCGATCTATTTTTACGTGTTAACGATTTCCATCGGTTGCGGTGTTGTGATCTTGTTCGTGACGCACACGTTCATGTTGGATGATGTGAAGTACTACATGGACCTGATCTATAGCCAACCGCGTCTGGGCACCATCGTTGGCGTTACTTCGGGGATGTTGATGGTGATCAGTCTTATGTTCGAGCGGATCATGTCGGAAGCCCGGCAAAAAGAACGGACCATTGCTTTTGATAATCCTTCGGGACGGGTGACGATCTCTTTAGTTGCTATGGAAGATTTCATCAAGAGATTGGTTTACAAGATCTCGGAAGTTAGAGAAGTCAGGGCGGCGAATATTGTCAAAACAAAAAAAGGCATTGAAGTTGAAATGCGTTTAACGCTTAAAGCGGATGTCAATATTCCTGAAGCAACAACACGGCTTCAAGAGCTAGCTAAAAGTAAAGTGCAGGATATGCTCGGCGTTGATGAGGCTGTGATCGTTCGTGTTCATATTTCAAAGATCGTTTCCGAAGAAGTTAAGCACAAACGCGGCCGATCAGATTTTGACGATAAGATCGAACCGGCAGTTCCGTTTCACGGATATCGTGATATTTAAAAGGTAAAATTATGCGCAAGATCGGTGTTCTCACGGGCGGGGCTGATTGTCCAGGGCTAAATTCAGTTATCCGCGCCATTGTCCGCAAAGCCGCAAACGAAGATTATGTCGTTTCGGGTATTAAAAACGGCTGGAACGGCTTGATCGAAAATGATATGCGTATTTTAGACCTGCGCACCACCTCTGGCATCCTCGACCGCGGCGGTACGATCCTTGGCACGAGCCGCATCAATCCTTTAAAAAATCCCGAAGAAATAAAGAAGATCAAAGAAAATTATAAGCGAAGCGGCATGGACGCGCTTATCGCCATTGGTGGGGAAGAGACACTTAAGGTAGCGCTTCATCTTTATCGCGAGGAAGGTCTCCATGTGGTTGGGGTTCCGAAATCTATTGATAATGCACTTTTTGGAACTGATTATGCTTTTGGTTTTGATACATCGGTCAATATTGCGACCGAATGCATTGATCGTCTTCACACCACGGCAGAAAGCCACCATCGCATTATGGTCGTTGAAGTTATGGGCCGTTATACCGGATGGATCGCCTTGGAGGCGGGAATTGCCGGCGGGGCGGATGTTATTTTGATCCCGGAAGTTCCGGCGAAAATTGAAGATGTTTGCGAATCACTGCGCAATCGTCATAAACGCGGAAAAATGTTCAGCATCGTCGTTGTAGCGGAAGGCGCCAAGATCGAAGACCAAACCATGCCAATGGGCTACAGCGAGACGGTCGATCAATTCGGAGAGCGCCGTTACAGCGGAGTTGGCGAAGCCATTGCGAAGATCATTGAAAAAAATACCGGATATGAAACACGCGTTAGCGTTTTAGGATATATCCAGCGCGGAGGAAGCCCATCGGCATTTGACCGTATTTTAGCAACTCGCTTTGGTGTTAAGGCGGTTGAGCTTGTTAAAGAGGGAAAATTTGGCAAGATGGTGAGCCTTAGGGATAATAAAGTCCGTTTCGTTGATATTGAAGAAGCTGTGCGGACGCGAAAGACCGTAGACCTTGACCTTTATGAAATTGCCAAGGTCTTTTTTGCTTAAAAGTTATTAGGTTTTGCTTATGAAAGATTTAATTCGTCGTCGATTTGCCGAGTCCATTGAAGTTAAGCAAAAGACGCTTCAGGAAAATTTAAACAACATTGCTTTAGCCGCTGATGAGATAATCAGGTCGTTTAAGCGCGGCGGAAAGCTGATCCTTTTTGGTAACGGCGGTTCGGCGGCTGACAGTCAGCATATTGCCGCGGAATTTATCGGCCGTTTTCAAAAAGAACGCAAATCTCTCCCTGCCATTGCGCTTACCACAGACACATCCGTTCTAACTTCGCTTGCGAATGATTATCATTTTGATCTCGTCTTTGCCCGTCAAATCGAAGGATTAGGTAAGCGGAATGATGTTGTCATTGCTATTTCAACCAGCGGAAATTCAAAGAATGTTATCGCGGCCGTTAAACAAGCCAAGAAGATGGGGATCAAAACTATTTCCTTGACCGGGTGTGGCGGGGGAAAGCTTGCCTCGCTTACTGATATTAGCATTATTGCTTCTTCGTCTGTGACGGCTCGGATCCAGGAATCGCATATTTGCATTGCGCATGTGATTTGTGAAATCGTCGAAAACCATTTCTCTAAAAAATGAATTCAGCAGAAAAAATCGTTGGCGTAAAAACACTTAAGAAAAAAGTCGCTTCTTGGCGCAAGAAGGGAAAGAAAATTGCTTTTACCAACGGTTGCTTTGATATTTTGCATTTGGGGCATGTGACGTATTTACAAAAAGCTAAAAACCATAACCGTATTTTAGTCATCGGGCTTAATAGCGACGCGTCAGTGAAAAAGATCAAAGGAAAAAACCGTCCGATCGTTACGCAAAAAGCCCGGGCCGGAGTCTTAGCGGCTTTGGCGTGCGTTGATTACGTGACGATCTTTTCGGAAGAAACGCCGTATGATCTCATTAAGAATTTAAAGCCGGATATTCTGATCAAAGGAGCCGACTGGAAGCATAAAGGAATTATCGGAGCTGACATTGTAAAGTCATGCGGTGGAAAAGTTGAATTCATTAAATTCCTTGACCACTTTTCAACAACAAATATCATTAACTCTTTGTTAAAAAAGTGCGCATGATCAAAACGGATGCGGTTCATCGGCTCATTGACGCGAATTTTAACCGGGCCAAAGAGGGTTTAAGGGTTTGTGAAGATGTTTGCCGCTTTGTTTTAAATGACGGTAAGTTGTCCGGTGCATATAAAACATTGCGCCATCAGTTGTCGGGCGCGTTGTCTTTGCTGGGTATTAAACTTATGATCAACGCGCGCGATATTGAAGGGGATGTGGGAAAGAAAACTTTTTCGTCCGAGCTTAAGCGCAAGAATATTCAGGACATTTTTTACGCGAATTCGCAGCGCGCCAAAGAATCCTTAAGGGTTTTGGAGGAATTTGCGAAATTAAAGCGAAGCCGTTCGGCACAAGATCTAAAGAAGATTCGATATTCCATTTACGCCATTGAAAGAAAAGTTGTTCAAAAATTCTAACTTTTATCTGATCTTGGATAGGGAAGTTAATAGCTATCCACAGCTCTTTAATATTGCGGTTACAGCAGTTAAAAATGGGGTTGGCATTATTCAGTTGCGCGATAAAAAGGGAAGCGCGGACGAGATATTAAAATTCTCGGCAAAAATAAAGAAGGCAACAGGAAAGCGCGCTCTTTATATCGTCAATGATCGCGTGGATTTAAGTTTGGTAAGCTGCGCTGACGGTGTTCATTTGGGCCAAGATGATTTGCCTATTTTCGTTGCGCGCAAAATCTTAGGGAAAAAAGCTGTAATCGGTGTTTCTTGCCAAACGCTGGCCCAGGCGATTACGGCGCAAAAAGAAGGCGCCGATTATATTGGTTTTGGCTCGGTATTCAAAACAAAAACAAAACCACAGCGAAGCCCGATGGATCTTAAATTGCTGCGCCGTGTTGTCCGGGGTGTTCAAATTCCTGTTTTTGCTATCGGCGGTATTGACTTGAATAATATTGCGGTTTTAAGCCGGCTAGGTGTCCGCCGAGTTGCTGTTTGCCGCGCGATCTGTTGCGCAAGAAATGTTGCCGAAGCGGCTAGCAGTTTTAAACGTGCTTTAAAGTGATTTTTAATAACAATCTTTTTAAGGATTTTGCGAGGGTAATTCACCGGTAGAATGTCAGCTTCCCAAGCTGAACGCAGCGGGTTCAATTCCCGTCCCTCGCTTATGTGAATTAAATGAAATTTAGGATTTATATTATCGGTGTCATTGTGAATCTTTCCTTGATCAGTCTCATTGCTGGTTGTGTCAGCACGGCGGATTATAAGATCGACCAGCCTTCCGCATCAAAGATCTCAAAACAGGGAATTTACCATAAGGTTAGACCTGGCGAAACGCTTTGGCGCATCGCTAAACTCTACGGCGTTGATGTTGATGATATCATTCAAAGTAACCGTATTCCGAATGTCGCCCATATTGAAAAAGACCAGCTTATTTTTATTCCCGGCGCGGAAAACGAAAAAAAGACCACAACGGATGCAAGCGGTCCGAATACCGCAAGCGATACTGAATTTCTTTGGCCGCTAAAGGGTAAAGTTATTTCTTATTTTGGTGATGCTAAAGGCGCTGAGATCAATAGCGGTATTGATATCCAGTTTGAAGGCGAAGGAATTGTTTGCGCGGCTCGCGGCGGAGAAGTTGTTTTTGCCGATTTTTTAACAGGTTATGCGCAGACCATTATTTTAGACCACGGGGACGGCTTTTTTACTGTCTACGGAAAAAATACACGTCTTTCGGCGAGAGTTGGCGACCGTGTTGCTCGGGGTAGCGCCATTGCGTTGTTAGAGAAGAATGATCCGTCATCATTTTTGCATTTTGAAGTCCGAAAGGGCGGTCAATCTAAAAATCCGCTTTATTATTTGCCATAATATGAACACATTTGAAATTGAAAATAGTTTCTTTGGACGAAAATCGGTTCTAGAGCTTCTTAAAAGGCGTGTGATCGACCTTAAAGAAGGCTATCGGCAAAACGTTGCTTTCTTGGGGAACCGTTATGTGGGCAAAAGTTCTATTCTGCGAAGATTTATCCATGATTTAGACGATAAAGATATTATCGAGATCTATCTCGATCTTGATAACAGCGAATCTGATTATGTGTTCACGAAATTCTCGGCAAGCCTGTTGTATAATTTTTCCCGTTGTAAAGGCCTTCCGTTGCACGACGATCTTGACCTCTTGATCGAGTCAACCAAGAAATTTATTCCACAGACGATCGAATCGATCAAAAAGATCCAAGCAAATTTCTTAAAGGGTAAAATAGCGGAAGCGTACCGTGACCTTATTTCTTTGCCGGAAGTCTTTACTCTCGAGGCGGGGAAATTCTGCATTTTGATGATCGATGAATTCCATAATTTGGAAGACCTTACCATTCCAAACGCTTTTCAAGAGCTTGGTAAAAAGATCATGACGCAAAAGCGCTGCCTTTATATCGTGGCAAGCTCGCAAGAAGCGCTCGCTAAAAAGATCTTAACGGAAAAGCTCTCTCTTTTGTTCGGTAACTTTGAAGTTGTGAACGTCGAACCGTTTGATCTGAAGACCAGCCAGGAATTTATTCAGTCGCATTTAGGGCCGATCAAGATCGGAGCGAATTTAAAGAACTTTTTAGTGGATTTTACCGGAGGCCATCCGTTTTATTTAAGTTATATTTGCCAGGAGTTAACGGCTCTTAGCGCACTTCATCGTCAGGAAGAAATTTATTTGCCTATTCTGATCCAGGCCATTGAAAATACCATTTTTAATCCTTGGGGTGTTTTAGGGCGCCACTTTGAATTATTAGTGACACAACTTTGCAGTAAAAACAATCGGATGATCGCACCCGTCCTTTTCGCGCTTGCGGGAGGAAAACACAAGTTGGAAGACATCATCAAGGACTTGGAAATCAAAAAGCCTTTGGCGCTGCAAAAAATTAACCGATTAGTTGAGCAGGGCATTGTTATCCGTAACGGGAATTTCTATTATCTTCAAGACAAGCTTTTTAGATATTGGATCAAATATGTTTATCAAAAGCGTCTTAAGGCGGTCGACGGGACAATAGACCGGCAGAAGCGCTTGTTCCATGAAGAATTTGAGCGCTTGGTTAATGATTTTCGAAATGTTTCGCAAAAAGATCTGCCGTCGCGCGTTGTGGAATTGCTGCATTGTTTTGATAATGAGGCATTCCAAATCAACGGCCGAAAATATAAACTGCCTCTTTTTGAAAAGATCGTGGCTGTTCCGCTTAAAGGCCTCGAAAATAAAAATTTTCAGATGATCAAGGCTTCCAGCGGCGAGGGCGCTTGGTACATTGTCCTCAAAGAGGCTACTTTACAGGAAATGGACGTGAATACTTTTCTCGCGGAATCAGCAAACTTAAGCGAAAAGCCTCAGCGGCGCTTGATCATTTCGCTTAATGAGCTTGATGATAATGCGCGGCTTAAGGCGCTTCAGGAAAAGATGTGGATCTGGAGCGAAAGTGAATTAAATACGTTACTTAATTTTTACGATAAACCTTATATTGTCCGATGAAAATAGGCATTATTTCCGATACGCATTCTAAACCGATCCCAAAACAGCCATTGGAGGACTTTAAAAAAGTCGATTTTATTATCCATGCGGGAGATTTTTGTTCGGTTGATGTCATTGAACAATTAAAAAGCATTAAGGAATTAAAAGGCGTTTACGGAAATATGGACGGCGCTGATATCAGAAAGATCTTTCCGCGCAGCCAGATCATCAAATGCGGAAAGTTTTCTATCGGGCTTTTTCACGGGGAAGGGGCTCCGGCAGGTTTATTGGATGTCGTCAAAGAAGAATTCAAAAATAAGAAAGTTGATGTGGTTATTTTTGGCCATTCGCATCGCTCGATGAATGAAAGAATCGGCGACGTTTTATATTTTAATCCGGGAAGCCCCAATGACCATGTTTTTGCTCCGTGTTGTTCTTACGGCATTTTGGATATTGATGAGGAGATCACCGGGAAGATCATAAAAATAAAGGATGCTGCGCATGGATAAACTTTGGGCGCCTTGGCGCCTCAAATATGTTTCAAGCCTAGCTAAGAAAACGAAGGGTTGTGTTTTCTGCCGGATCCAGCGCAGCAAAGATGATAAGAAAAATTATGTATTTTTGCGGACGAAGCATTCGTTTAGCGTGCTAAATATTTATCCGTACAATAACGGCCATGTCCTGGTCATGCCGAACCGTCATGTCAATGATCTTTCAAAAATGACTTCTGCGGAAAAAGCAGACCTATTTCAGCTAATGGAAAAAACACAAAATGTTATTGCCTGCGCTCTTTCTCCCCGGGGATTTAATATCGGCATTAATGTTGGGCGCGCCGCTGGGGCAGGTTTTCCGGGGCATATTCATATTCATATTGTTCCCCGATGGATGGGCGATATGAATTTCATGCCGATTACAGGAAACACAAAAGTTATTTCTCAGTCACTAGATATGCTTTATCAAGTTTTAAAAAAATGCGCACACGCCAAGAAATAGAAGCCTTAGAAGAAAAGAATCTCGCCTGTTTTGCGATGAAAAGCAAAGACTCTGCCGGGCGCGTTTATAAAGAGCCAGATCACCCTACCCGAACAGCTTATCAAAGAGACCGCGACCGAATAGTTCACTGCGAAGCATTTCGCAAGCTCGAATATAAAACTCAAGTATTTACTATTTTTGAAGGGGATTATTACCGCACTCGTTTGACGCACACGATCGAAGTGGCGCAGATCGCGCGCACCATTGGGCGCAATTTATGCTTGAATGAAGATTTGATCGAAGCCATCGCTTTGGCGCATGACCTGGGCCATCCGCCGTTCGGCCACGCAGGAGAAAATACGTTAAACGATATTATGGAAAAAGCTAAGGCGGGGAGCTTCAATCATAATTTACGCAGTTTTGAAATTGTGACGCGTTACGAAAGAAAATATCCTGATTTTATTGGGCTTAATTTAAGTGAAGAGGTTCGTGTCGGGATCCTAAAGCACGAAACCAACTATGATAAAAGCGAAGATATCGCGCATTTAAAGCATGTTGGTCCGGTCTTGGAGGCGAAGGTCGTTGATATTGCGGATGCCTTAGCTTATTTATCGCACGATATTGATGATGGATTAACGTCCGGGTGCATTACGGCCGACGACTTAAAAGAAAGTACTCTATGGCAAAAGGCTTCAAAATTAGTTCCAGTAAACGTTGATAAAGAGATGTTCAAGTATCAGATTGTCCGGGCTCTCATCGACGTCCAGATGAAAGATCTCTTGACGCAGTCACAGAGCAATCTTGAAAAATGCTCTTTTGCTTCATCCGGTGAAGTCAAAGAACATCATCTCAAGAATAAGCACACGCCGGTTATCGCATTTAGCGATCTTATGAAAGAGGAGCGCGACAAACTTCAAAAGCTTTTGCACAAGAAGTTGTATGAGCATTATCGTGTTGTGCGAATGACCGATAAGGCGCGACGGATCATTGAGGATCTATTTCGTGTTTACGAGAATAATCCCCAGCAACTTCCTTATTCGGTTTACAATAGAAGCGAAAACTATTCAGAGATGGAGAAGTATAAGATCATTTGTAATTATATCGCCGCAATGACAGATAGGTTTGCTTTAGATGAGCACAAAAAACTCTTTGACCCATACGAAAAGGTATAAACTCGTTTTATCGGCCGTGCATATGGTTTACCGGCTGGTTAATTCGACGTTTAATACAAAAGAACTTTTACTGCGCTTAACGCGGTTGGTTTGCCAGCTTATCCGTGCCGACGCGTCGTATATCTATATCCTTGATCCCATCAAAAGAAGGATCGTTTTGATCGCGGCGTTCAATAACCGCATCAATATGTGGATCGAAGAAAAAAGAGAGATCGAAAAAGTCCCTCAGGAAGAAAGTGCTGTTGCTCTCGGAGAAACGATCATCAAGAAGCGTTTGATCGGTTTGCCTTTAGTCGGTGAAGATAATATCGGCGCTATTTTTATCCGCCGCAATAATCGTCAGCCGGCATTTAATGATTTTGACAGGGAAATATTATCTGTGATCGCCGAACAGGCGGTTACGGCGATCAAGAATCTTCAGCTTTACGAAGGCCAACAAAAGATCATCTTGGGAAGCATTCAATCCATTGGAAAACTTTTGGAAAAACAAGGGCACGTCTCTTTGCAGCATATTCCGGGATATTCGTCCATTGTAAAAATGTTAGCGCAAAAACTTAATATGCGTCACGCGGATATCCAGTGCCTGGAATACGCCGGCATGCTGCATGATGCGGGTTCCATGGATGTTCCGTTTGAAATTCTTTCAAAACGCAGCCGGCTTACGGCCGAAGAATTTAAAGTTATCCGTAATCATCCCGCCCAAAGCGCGGAGCTCATCAAACCCGTCGAGTTTCTAAAGCCTGTTTTGCCGATCATTCTTTATCATCGGGAACAATACGACGGGACCGGATATCCTTCCGGGCTAAAAAGGGAACAGATCCCGCTGGGTGCTCGCGTGATCGCCGTTGTTGATGCTTTTGAGGCGATGATCTGCGGGCGTCCTTATAAAAAAAGGCTGTCGTTGGAAAGCGCCTTGTCCGAATTAAAGAAAAACAGCGGAACGCAGTTCGACCCCAGAGTTGTTGAAGCCTTCCACGAACTTTCTAAGCAAAAAAAGTTTAGAAAGTACTTGAGTTTGATCCGGAAATAAATTAATAATAGACATATGAATATTAATTATAAGCAATCGCAATTCGAACTATTTCCGGCTTCTGCGGGACATACGGAAAAAGAAGAAAAACCTAGATACTTTTTTTCCAGCCTTACGCTTTCTTTAGAAAATGTTGCGGTCGTAGGTATTTTTGTTCTTTTAAGCGTTATTGTTTCGTTTTCTTTTGGTGTTGAAAGAGGCAAAAGAATTGCGGTGGCAACGCCTAAAAGTATAAAAGAAATTCCCGCTCCAACACCGGCTGTTAATTCAAAAAATGTATTTTCTCCCAGTGACAATAAAGTCATAACGATGAATACCAAAGCGGTGACGACAAAACAATTAGTTGTCAATAAAACGGCATTGCCGATCGTTGCCGCCCAGAACAAAAATCAACAAATTGCAAAATTGTTACCGGCTGTTAATTCTCCGGCTGTTGCGCGTCAAGACATTAAACTTTCCTCGGGCGCTTATACCATCCAAGTGGCTTCGTATAAAAAGATCGAGGTTGCCCGCAGAGAAGCCGGACGCCTTACAGGCAAGGGGCATGATATTTTTGTGCTTCCCAAGGGAAATTATGCTATCATTTGTGTCGGAAAGTTTTCCAATGAAGGCCAGGCAAAAGCATTGCTGAGCAAATTAAGACAAACATACAAAGACTGTTTAGTAAGGAGATTGTAATGTCGATACACCCCTCTTTAAGAATTGATCCGGCGGCGGCCAAACAACGTTCTGTTTTGTCGCGCATTGAACGTATTAAAGACCTAATGAAAAAAGGGCTTTGGTCGGATAAACACGATGTGACCGGTTTACCTAAAACACGAGTTACTCGCATTAAAGCTAAAAAAGCTGCCAAAGCCGCTGCCCCCGAAAGCGCAACGGCTGCCGCTCCCGGTTCAGCTGCTGCCGCAAAAACTGCAGCCGCTGCTTCAGCCGCGGATGCAAAAACCAAAAAATAACGAATGACCCTCAGAAGCGTCTGCTTGTTATTGGTGTTGTGTTTTCTGTGCGTCAACGCATGGGCAGAGCAGCAATTTCCTTTCCTTGGCACGATCACCGAAGATAATGTTAATGTGCGCTCCGGCCAGGATATCAGCTTTGAAAAGCTGGGACAGCTAAAAAATGGCCAGGACGTTGTTGTGGTCGAGAAAAGTTACGATTGGTATAGAATAAAACTTCCGGACGGGTCTTTAGCGTATATAAGCGATAAATTCGTGAGGACAACCATCGCGGACGTGGGTGTTGTTGCCGGAAATCATGTTAACGTCCGGGCAGGAGCCGGAGAAAAATTTAATGTGATCGGCCGCTTGGATCGCGATACTAAAGTAAAAGTTCAAGCCAGGGAATCCGGCTGGTGCAAGATCGAACCAATGGAAGGCATTTATGGCTGGGTTTCTGCCAATTTTGTTGCTTTTAAATCTGCCGATATTCCTGCTCCTAAGGTCATCGCCGAGCCTCCTCGTAGTATTTATCCACGGCCAAAACCGGAATCAGAAAAACCCAAAGAGCCGGAATTATTTATTGCCGTCGGTCAGATCCAGGATCTGGGCCGGCATTTACCGGCAAAAGATCTTCGGTACAAGCTGACGGTCGATAATAAAACGGTTTATTACTTGCGCGGCGCTAAAGAAGTTATCGATCCGTTCGTGAAAAGAAAAGTTAAACTGCAGGGAAATGTCACGCCGGATCCGACCCGTCAATTCACCTATCCGATCATCTCCGTTGTTAAGATTGAATTAGCTCCATGAATTGGTTTGATTTTATAAAGATCGCGGCTTTATTTCTTGCGGCAGTCATCTTTCATGAATATGCTCACGGATGGGTGGCCAACCGCTTGGGAGATCCGACCGCAAAACGGATGGGGCGCTTGACGTTAAATCCGATCAAACACATTGATCTTTATGGGACCATCTTACTTCCGTTGATGCTTTTTTTGATCAATTCTCCGGTGATGTTTGGATGGGCTAAGCCTGTTCCGGTCAATTTCCTTGGCTTGCGAAATCCCAAAAAAGATATGGCTTTAGTGGGGATCGCTGGACCGGCGATCAATATTATTTTAGCTGTTCTCTTCAGCCAAATGTTAAGGCTTAACGTGTCGAATGAAGCAGAGATGTTGATCCGTGTATTTGTCCAGATCAACTTAGTTTTAGCGATCTTCAACATGGTCCCTATTCCGCCGCTGGATGGGTCGAGGCTGGTGATGGGGTTTTTGCCAAATCGCTACGCCTATTTTTACAGCCGGCTTGAACCTTATGGGATTTTTATTGTTTTTGTGTTATTGTATTTAGGATTATTGGAAAGCCTTGTTTGGCCTTTGGTTAAAATGGGAACTTATATTTTAGGTGTATCATGACGCGATCGATCAAAGTTAATCTTAAGAATAATTCTTATAACATTATGGTTGGTTCCGGTATTCTTGCGAAAGCAGGGCAATACATTCGCTCTCTTTCCTTGGGGACCGACGCGGTTGTTATCACCAATGCTTACATAAAAAAACTTTATGGAAAACGTTTAGCGCAAAGTTTAGAAAAAAGCGGATTATCCGTTCAGATCTTTGAGGTTGCCGATACGGAAAAAAGCAAGTCTTTGAGCGTGGCATCCGCGCTTTTAGCGAAGATCGCAAAATACGATACCGGTAAAAAGATCTTTGTTGTTGCCTTTGGTGGCGGCGTTGTCGGTGATTTGGCCGGTTATGTAGCCGCTATTTATAAGCGAGGTGTTTCTTATGTTCAGGTTCCGACAACGTTTTTAGCGCAGATCGATTCCGCCATCGGCGGTAAAGTGGCGGTTGATCTGCCTTCAGGCAAGAATTTAGTAGGAGCATTTCATCAGCCCAAATTGGTCTTAAGCGACGTTTTCTTGCTTAAAACTCTAAGCAAACGCCAGATCCGAAACGGGTTAGCTGAGGCGGTGAAATACGGGATAATCCGTGACGCTGCCTTATTTTTCTACATTGCTAGATGTTATAAACGATTGCTTAAGGCGGATACGTCTGCTTTAAATAGGCTTGTT
Source organism: Candidatus Omnitrophota bacterium (assembly GCA_041649175.1). Lineage (NCBI taxonomy): Bacteria > Pseudomonadati > Candidatus Omnitrophota > Candidatus Omnitrophota bacterium. The sequence goes on from JBAZNR010000003.1 coordinate 97,750, forward strand.
GTCAGCTGCAGCAAGATCAAGGCGGATGTTGTATCTCGGGATGAAAAAGAAACAAAAGGAATTCGTACCATTCTTAACTTCGGCCATACGGTTGGCCATGCGATCGAATCGGCTAGCCGCTATGAAGATTATCAACATGGGGAAGCTATTAGTTTAGGCATGCGGGTTGCGGCAGATATTTCGGTTTGTTTAAAAATGTTAAACGTCAAAGATGCAAAGCGTATTGATCAATTATTGTCTTTGATCGGATTGCCGCAGCGGATCAAGAATGTTTCTCTTTCCGGTATTTTAGAAAGGATGCGCCGCGATAAAAAGAATAAATCGGGAAAGAATCGTTTTGTTTTGGCGCAGAAAATTGGTTCTGTAAAAGTTGTTCAGGGAATTCCCGAAGAAATTATCCGACAGGCAATCTTAAGCAGGATGTCGGTTTAATTTTTCGTCGTCAACGTAATGATCTCGCCCTTGTCTAAGATCTCCACTTTATCGACCGAAATATTCACCACGCGTTTTTCTCCGATATACTCACCGGCCTTATAGATCTGATTATTGATCAGCGCCATATGGCCGTCTTCCATGGTAATAATTCCGTTTAAAACAAGGGCTTCTGAGGAGGATGAAGGGGCTTCTGTGGCTGCGGGGGGCTGTGGTTGCGCGAACATGGTTACCGCGCCTTGCTTATTTGTTTCTTTAGGCTCTTCGGCTTGGGTTTCCTTGGTCGGTGTTTGGGCAGACCTAGATTTTGATGAAACTAAAATAAAAAATATTAAGCCACAGGACAAAAATCCAATTCCGACCAAAACAGCAGTTCCCCAGATCCAGGGATTTTTTTCCGAAGGCTGTTGTGAAGGGGAGGCCTGCGGGATCTTTTGCGCGAGTTGGTCCTGTGTTTTTTTAAGAGCTTCGTTAATAATGCTCATTTTTATCCGACCTCTTCAATGCATTTTTTGACCATATGGTAATCAATGGTAAATGTTTCCCCAACAAATCCGGCCAGCAAGGCGCGATCGCAAAGAATGTTAACGAGCCGGGGAGTTCCGGACGAATAAAGATATATCTCTTCAACGGCTTCCGGCGTGAATGTCAATTCCCGGGAGGCGCCGGCGACGTTGAGTCGATGGGTAATATAGTTCTTTAATTCTGCCTTAGCGAGTGGGCGTATATGGTAACGGACCGCGACGCGTTGATTTAATTGGCGCAGGGAAGAAAGTTTGAGCTTATCTCCAAGCTCCGGCTGTCCAACAAGAATGAGCTGCAAAAGTTTTTCTTTTTCGGTTTCCAGGTTGGATAAGAGGCGCACTTGTTCCAATTGACTTTCTTTAAGGTTCTGAGCTTCGTCGATGATAACGACAACATTATTTCCATGACTTGATTCTTGAAGTAGAAATTCGTTCAAAGCTTCAATAAGGGCGGCCTTGTTCTTATTTTTTGGGGTTAACCCAAAGTCTTTCATAATAAGTTGTAATAATTGAAGTTCGGAGAAATTTGGATAAAGAATGAAGGCTGTTTTCGTGCGGTTGTCCAGCGTATTTAAAAGGGCCCGGCACAACGTTGTTTTTCCGGTTCCGATCTCACCAGTAATGACTAAAATACCTTTTCTTTGCTGAATGCCGTAAGCTAAATGCGAAAAAGCTTCTTGATGGCAGCTGCTGGAATAGAAAAAACTCGGGTCGGAAGTGATGCTAAAAGGATTTTCCTTGAGTCCGTAAAATGCTTTATACATGTGCCCGATTATATCACGCGAGGCCTTTGAAGAAAAGGGCAGATTTATTTTTAGCTTAGAAAAAAAGAGTTGCCGCTAAAACAAAACATGATATACTCTAAGTGGATGAAAGCCACGGCATCCTAAATGAAACGTTAAAAGCGTTTGCATTAAAAAGGATACGTGGCATGTTTATTTCAGAGGAAGAAAAGACCGACAAAAGACAATTCAGGCGAGCCCGGTTTAACGAAGCTGTTCATTTCCAGGCCAGAGATGCCGGCAGGTCCGGTGGATGCCTTTCGTGCGACATCAGCGAAACCGGAATGAAGATCAATATAGATGATTTTGTTCCTGTCCATAGCGAAATGATCCTCCAAACGAAGCTAGCCAATATTGACACAGTGGTTGATTTGAAAGGTAAAGTAGCCTGGCTGCAACAAATTCCGTATTCCGACCGGTATTATGTTGGTGTTGAATTTACCAATGTTGACCCCGTCCAAAGAGAAGGAATCCGCAGTTACCTCAGATCACATCGGTTCTAACCAGTTTTAAAAATCACGAAGGCCTATTGATGAACTCTAGGAAAGGAGTATAATATCTACCATGGCTGAAGAAAAAAAGGAAGCAAAGCAAGAGGTAAAAGTTGTTGAAGCGGTTAAGAATTGTACTGGCTGCAACAAGCCGATGAAAAAGGTCAAGCGATATTACCGCAACGGGAAATATTATTGCAATAAAAGGTGTTTTAAGAACGCCAATACGAAAGATTCTGCGAAAGAATCCGACAAAGAGTAGGCCTTAACAAAGGAACGTTTCTTTGATCAATCATTCCCAAGAACGACGTAAACATCGGCGCCTGGATAATAACATTGCCCTTAAGATCTCCGGCTCCGATGCCGATATTGTCACGGAGACAAGAAATCTTAGCTGTTCGGGGGCATATTGCAAAGTTGATAAATCTCTTGAGCTGATGGCGAAGCTTAAGATCCATTTGCTTCTTCCATTCAAAAAAAATAAGAAAACAACAACGAAGCGTGTATCCTGCCAAGGCGTGGTTGTCCGCGTAGATCCTCAGCCGCAGAGCGATTTTTGCTATGCGGCGATTTATTTTAATGATATTTCGGAAAAAGACCGAAAGCATATTGAAGATTATATCGAATCCGTTCTAGCGCCAAAGACGAGCTAACCTTTTCCTTTTTTTAGATCACAGATCAATGTTTCTCGACCATTATATTTGCCATCTCGTTGGGTTTGATTTAAACAAAGAATCCATCGCTATTGATGGCATTGTTCAAAAGGGAGGCTAAAAGAAATTTATCATGGAAAATGCGATCAATGTGAGCGTAACGCCCATTCAGTTATTATTGTCTTTGCTGTTTCAGGTTTGGATCATTGTTTTTCCGATCATCATTATTAGGAAATTGAATCACTTAACAGCTTTGCTGCAAGAGCAATTTAGCTCAGACGAAGAATCGTCATCCGATCAATCGTAAAATGCAAAGATCGTTCATCGAATCCGGCTCAAGGATTATCCCTATTTTATATGAGGATAATTATTACGTGGTTTTTGATAAGCCGGCAGGCCTTCTGGTCATTCCCACACCCCAAAAAGAAAAAAATACCCTTGTTGATATCGTTAATTCTTGGTATTCTGCCAAAGAAAAAGGTGCTTATCTGCATCCGTGCCATCGCATTGACCGCGATACCAGCGGGATCATTCTTTTTGCCAAGGGCAAACATCATCAGCAGTTAATGATGGATGAGTTTAAAAAGCGTCATGTTAAGAAAAAATATATCGCTTTTTTAAACGGAAGACTTTTGAGAAGGCAGGCGGAAATACGCAGTGCGGTTAAAGATTTTGACCAGCAAAGGTATTCGCAAAATCTTCCGCCCAAGTTAGCCATTACGCGTTATCATGTTGTGGAGATCAGAAAGGCATTTACCATTGCGGAGGTTTATCCTGTAACAGGCCGGACGAACCAGATCCGTATCCAATTTAGCCAGATCGGATATCCGCTTTTAGGCGACCGGAAATATGCGATCGGCAAGGATTTTCTCGTTAAGTTTCGCCGCGTGGCGTTACATGCGCAAGAGTTGCAGTGGCGGCATCCTATTCTAAACAAAACGGTGAAGGTGATAGCGCCTTTGCCTAAAGATATGGAGGAATTTCTTGTCAGAAATCAAGATTAAGGGCCAGGCCCTCAATGAACTAGCGAAAATGTGCCATCAGGTCGCCGTTGAAAAAGGATTTTGGGACAAAGAACGCAATCTTGGTGAAGCTTTGATGTTGATCGTCACGGAGTTAGCCGAAGCGATGGAAGCGCATCGCCTGCAAGATCAAGAAAACTTTAAAGAAGAGCTTGCCGATACATTTATCCGCCTGCTTGATCTATGCGGCGGCCTAAATATTGATATTGAAGAAGAGATCGCTAAAAAGTATGAACGTAATAAAAAACGGCCGTATCGTCACGGAAAGATCTGCTAACGCGTGTTAACCCATAACCCATAGGAAAAAATATGCGTAAAATTCTCATTGTCGTGTGTGTTTCAATTCTTTGCCTTTCGGGAGGATGCTGCTTTTTAAGTTCGAATTGTGTTTCTTCGAGCGGGTTGGACCGAGATTTTGAAAGATTTATCAGTTTAAGAAAGAAGTTGTCGGAAGAGCGAAACGAGCGCCGCATTAAAAACATAGAATTTGCCATCGCCGAATACTATTTTAAGATCAATGATTTTGTGGATGCCAGGCTTGCTTTTGAAGACTATAAGAAAAATCGGCTTGCGGATTTGCATATCCTTTTGGCGAATTGTTATCTTTACAAGATAGCTCAAACCGCTGGCCAAGCACAAATAACGGAAGATCTTAAGAAAGAAATTTTTAATAAACAGTTCGTGCTCTTGTTCGACCGCTACAAAAGCATTAAGTATAAATCTTTGCTTGGCAGCCAGTACGAAATCCTCTATTTTGTCGACAAAATCGATGTTTTCTTAAACGGAGATGTTTTTGTCCAGATTGTCCCTTAGGGATTGCGCCAGATTTCTATTGCCGTTTGGGCTTTGCTTTTTGGTTGTTGCCCCCGTTTATCCGCTTACGAGTTTTCTCTCCAGGATAATCCTTAACCAGGTCAATGTTTCTGCCGGAAAAACGTTACAAGTCAGCGGACTGATCTTTTCTCGGCCCGGAAAAATGATTTTACAGGAAGTGTTTTTAGAATTTCCTGAAAACCGTATTTTCTTGGCCGACCGTGGATTTGTTTATTACGCCTTATCTGATCTGTGGAAAGGAGATTTGGTGATCAGAAAAGCTGTTATGAAAAACGGCCACATTGACCGCTGGAAAAAAGAAATCGTTCAAAATATACAGCAATCATTAATAGCAAAGCAAGGAATTCATCAAAAGAGAGATGAAAAAGTTTTTGATGTCCCCGAGTACCAGAATATTTGTTTTCAAAATTTTGCGGTTAAGCTTCCCGATCTTCCCGGAAGTAAGGATGCCGGAATACTTCTTTTAGATTTTTGCCTCACGGCGAGCAATTCTTACGGTAAATGCCAAGGGCAGGTGCGTTATCGCGGACCGATCGCGGAAAAAAGTTTTGCGCAGAAGATCTTTATCCAGGGTGTTAATTTCCTAGCTGATGTTGAATTTTTATCGGGCGATCTTCTGATCAATCACGCGGATTTCTCCTATAAACAATTTGTTTTTCGAGGAACGGGGATGATCAGGGATCTTGCCTATCAGCCGAATATTTCCATTAAATTCCATTCGGATCCGGTTCGCCTGGATCAAATGGCGAATTTAAAACAGCTTTCGCCTCAGGGCGGCGAAATAAGCTTAACCGGCGAGCTGATCGGAAATCTTGAACGCATTGATTTTCAGTCAGAATTATCCATGCCATCGGTAGAATTGAATATCGACAAAGATCTTTTAAAACTAGACAATCTTACAGGGCGTTTCCGATATCAATTGCCGGGTAATACGCTCGTTGTTGAGCAATTAAGCGGGATCGTAGATGATGAAACGCAATTTAATTTACGCGGGAATGTGATTAACATTTTCTCTCCGCGCCTGGACCTTCGTTGTGATATTTTTCAGCGTCCGGATAAACGTGAAAGATCAAGGAAGGCCAAGCTCATTCTTGCGGCCTTTTTTAAAGGGCGATGGGGAAAAGACGGTTTTTTGGGGCAAGTTGACATTGTCCATGATTATTCTAAGGATAAGCAATATCGATGTCGCATGAAGGATCTTTTATTCTTTCCGGGAAGATCTTCCAAGTCATGGGACGTCAAAACACATGGTGTTTTCTTTGAAGAGCTAAAAAGAGAAGAAAAATCGTCAAAGGTGGTTCAGGGTTTTGAATTTAAAACTGCCGATTTAAAGTTCCATACGAAAGGCAAAACGACATGGCTGGATGATTTTTCGATGCCGGGCTATGGCGGAGTGGTTTTGGCTAAGGGGGCGATCAATTTTCGAAATGGGCTTAGCCGCTATTTTCTACAGCTTAATTTTGAGAATTTAGATTTAAAAAATGTTAAGCTATTTGACCCTCTTACTTGTGACATTTCAGGCATTGTCAGCGGCTCGATCGAAATAAAAAACCAGGACGTATCTGTTCTTCGAGGTACAATTGCGGCGCAAAATTTTTCGTTGAAAAATTTTGCGCCCCTAGACAAGGTTTCGGAATTTATCGGCATAGATTCCTTGCGAGAGGTTCAGGGGAAAAATGTTATTATTGATTTTGAATTGACCGACCAGAAAACGCTGATTAGCCGCCTGGACCTAGACGGTGACCATGTTCAATTGCGTTCTCGCTTTGACGTTGATCAGCGTCCTTGGCTGGATGGCGTTGTGGCGCTTAGCTTACCTAGGGCTTCTTTAGAACAATCAAAAATATTCAAGACTTTGCTTTCCATTGCGCGTGAACGGGATCAATTATTAGATTTTGTTGTTCATGTAAGCGGTTTTTCAACATCGCTTCGCACCGAGCTTATCGAGAGCAATTTTCGGGACAAATTAAAAGAACAGATCGGGGTCAAGGTCCAGCGCTATATTGAACAAAAAGTTAATCAAGCTGTTGAGGGCCCGTAGGTTTTTGTCCTCTCGATTAGGGCATTGACCATCTGATTGGAAAACGATATAATGGGGCAGTTTTAATAGCTCAACAACCTAGTGACGGATTTGAAAGGGGCAGGTTTAATGAAAAAGATATTATCCATAGCGATGGCGCTTCTGCTGGCAGGATGTGTCACGGTTAAGATCCCAAAGTACCTTCAAGATGAATTTCCTTATAAAAAACAATATTTTCATAATTTTGACGATACGTTAGCCGCCACAACCAAGGCCCTGGAGAATTTAGGCTGGCGTATTTCTGAAACAACCCACCCGTCGGTTTTTGAGCATGGCCCTGACACCCAGGAAAGCGGTCCGCGACAGGTCCTTATTTTTACTGAGGTCCGCCAAACGCCTTTGATCTTGTCTTCGCGGTATATGAGCCTCAATGTTTATCTGAAGCAAGCAGATGGTAATAGCACGGATGTTGAAATTCGTTATGTCTCGGTGATGCCGGTCTTGTTTAAGAGCGTCCAAAATTATAAGAATGATTCTGTCGTCTATAAGATCTTTGATCAGATCTCAGAATTACTAGAAAAATAGCCGCGTTTCTTTTCTCGTCTCGGTTCTGGCATGGAAAAATTCATCCTGAAGTCCAAGTTTCGCCCTGTTGCGGAACAGCAAAAGGCTGCTCGTCAGCTTATGAGCGGCATAAAGCAGGGTCATAAGGCCCAAGTCCTTTTGGGCGTAACGGGAAGCGGAAAGACCTTTACGCTGGCGAATGTTATTAAAGAGCTTAATCGACCCGCCCTAGTTATCTCGCATAATAAAACCCTAGCCGCTCAGCTTTATAGTGAGTTCAAAGAATTTTTTCCGCAAAACGCTGTTGAATATTTTGTTAGTTACTACGATTATTACCAGCCGGAAGCTTACATCCCCCAAACCGATGTTTATATCGAAAAAGATGCGTCCATCAATGATCGCCTGGACCGCCTGAGATTATCAGCGACGACGTCTTTGATGTCCCGGCGCGATGTCATTATCGTATCAAGTGTTTCGTGTATCTATAATTTGGGAGCGCCTTCGGACTACAAAGAATCACTCGTGCATTTAGAGAAAGAACAAAAAATCGACCGCGATCAGGTTATCGCAAGATTGGTGGATATTCAGTATGAGCGCAATGATTATGAATTTTCCAGAGGGAAGATCAGGGTGCGAGGAGATGTGGTGGAAGTTTTTCCGGCTTATCGGCAGGACGCGCTGCGGGTAGAATTTTGCGGTGATTCGATCGAAAAGATCACCCAGATCGATCCCTTAACGTCAAAAACACAAGTTGAGCTGGAGAAGATCGCTATTTACCCGGCTAAACATTTTGTTGTTTCTTCGCCTCGCGTTGAAGAGGCCATTGAAACGATCCACCGGGAATTAGCTCAGCGCGTGGATGTTCTCAATAAGCAGGGAAAATTGCTTGAGGCTCAGCGTCTGAATTCCCGAACACGCTATGATATGGAGATGCTAAAAGAAATCGGATATTGCCACGGCATTGAAAATTATTCTTGTCCGCTTTCGGGCAGGCCGCCGGGAAGCAGGCCGTTCTCGCTTTTGGACTATTTTCCAAATGATTTTATTACCATTATTGATGAGTCGCATGTAACGGTTCCGCAGATCAACGGAATGTATGAGGGGGATCGTTCGCGCAAAGAAACTTTAGTCCAACATGGATTTCGCCTTCCATCATGTTTGGATAATCGTCCGTTGAAATTCAAAGAATTTATGGAAATCATAGGGCAAAGGGTTTATGTCTCCGCGACGCCGACAGATTTTGAGAAAAACGATAGCGGGCAAAGGATCACTGAGCAGATCATTCGTCCTACCGGTATTGTTGATCCGCCCATTGTTGTCCGTCCTTCTCGAGGGCAAGTGGACGATCTCGTTAAAGAGATCTGCGAACGCGCCAAGAAAAAAGAACGGACTTTGGTGACAACGTTAACTAAGAAAATGTCCGAAGACCTTTCCGCTTATTTAGAAGAACAAGGAATAAAGGTAAAGTATCTACATTCGGACATTGAAACGATCGACCGAACAAAGATCTTAAAAGAACTTCGTCAGAAGAAATTTGACTGCCTGGTAGGGATTAATTTATTAAGAGAAGGTTTGGACTTGCCCGAAGTTTCTCTGGTGGCGATCTTTGATGCCGACAAAGAAGGATTTTTGCGCTCCCAAACATCGCTCATTCAAACGGCCGGCCGCGCGGCCCGAAATATGAACGGCATGGTCATTATGTATGCGGATACGGTCACGACAGCTATGCGTAAAACCATCGAAGAATGCGAGCGGCGGCGAGAAATACAGCTAGCGTTCAATAAAAAACATCACATTACACCTACCTCGATCAAGAAAGCGATCCGGGAGGGAATTGAAGGATCAGAAGAAGCGCAGGAAATCGTCCTGGATGCCGTAGGGCAAAAAAGCGAAGAGTATGAGCTTTCGGAATTTGTCAGTGCATTAGAGCAGGAAATGGAGCTAGCCGCGCGCAATCTTCAATTCGAGCGGGCCGCGATCTTGCGGGATAAGATCAAAGAACTAAAGAATATCAAAGTGAAAAACCGCTAAAGGTTTTCAGAAAGCTAAAGTGAAAAACTTCTTTAAGCTCAGCAATACAAATGTGTTTTTATTTTTTGCCTGTGTTGCTGTGTTGGCCTTGGTGGTTCCTTTTTTAGTTCACGCGCGCTCAGCAGTGATCTATGTGATGAATATTTCTTTGGCGGCGGCGAATTCGTTTTTGATCTTTCTTCTTTTGACCAGCGTATTGCACAACAAGAAAACGGCGTTCACTTGGGGGATCGTGTTTCTGGCCGGTATTCTGATCGTCGCTCGGTTAGAGGCTAGCGTGACTTTAAAAGAATTTGCGTTCTTATTCTTCGCTTTAAAATCATTCTTAGCTTTTGTGAAAAGCGATAAAACCAACAAAAAGAATTATATTGTTTTAGCGGTTTTTATGTTCGGGTTTTCTTTGTTATTCAGCAAAAAAGCGCTCATCCTGCCGGCTATTTTCGCCCTCTATGATTTTTATTTCTTTTCCGACCAGAAAATACTAAGAGTTATGAAGAAGTGGATCATTTACGCGCCGTTTATTGTCATTGGCTTTGCCTATTTCTTCTTATCAAAATATCCGAATTCTTAAAGAAAATTGCGAAAGGCTGGCACAGGGAGTATAATACGAGAAACTTTTACCGGAATTAAAATGAGAATGTGATTATGGATAAAAAATATATTTTAGCGATCGACATTGGCAATACAACCGTTGCGCTGGCGGTCTTGCGTGGGGAGCGTGTTGTGAAAGTTTGGCGCGTAGAAAGCGTTTTGGAAAGCCGTGATTTAAAAGCGGAGCTAACGGTAGTTTTTAAAAGGATCAAGAACAATTATCCTGCGATCAGTAAAATAATATCCTGCAGTGTTGTTCCACGCGTGTCCCAAGTTGTCGCGTCCATCATTAAACAAGTTTTCAGGAAAGATCTTTATTTTGTCGGAGCTGACATCAAGGTTCCGATGAGAAATTGTTACCGTAATCCGCGTCAGGTTGGGCAGGACCGGTTGGTGGGCGCATATGCGGCAAAGATCCTTTACGGAGTTCCGGTGATCGTTATTGACTCCGGTACGGCCATCACGTTTGATATTATTTCGAAAAAAGGGGAATATTTAGGGGGGATGATCATTCCCGGGCTTCGTCTTTCAACGGAATCTTTATTCAAGCGCACAGCGCTTTTGCCGAAAATAAAGATAAAAACTCCCAAGGAGATCATTGGGCGTGATACCGAAAGTAGTATTTTAAGCGGGATCTTTTATGGGTACGGGGCTTTATGCGATGGCTTGATCGATTTGATCGCGCAAAAATTAAAAGCAAAACCAAAAGTTATCCTGACTGGAGGCCATGCTCGTCTCATCCGCCGTTTTATCCGCCGTTCGAATTGTGTCATTGAAGAGGATTTGGTCTTTAAGGGAATTCATCTGATCGACCAGCACTGTTCTCGGTAGCAAGGTTTGTTAGCACTCTGAATTTTAGAGCGCTAAAAAAATTCTTGACAAAATTTTTGATTTTCGGTACATTAGCACTCTGAAGTTAAGAGTGCTAACTTTGTTTAGCGGGAAATTTTGAAAAGTTTTTCAAGTTCAACATTTTAAAGGAGGTGTTTGTCGTGGAGATCAAACCATTAGGCGACAGAATTGTCGTAAAGCCTTTAGAGGCTGAAGAAAAAACAAAGGGCGGAATTGTCCTGCCGGATACAGCAAAGGAAAAGCCGCAAGAGGGCAAAGTCGTTGCTGTCGGAAAAGGAAAAGTTTTAGACAATGGCACAGTTCATCCTTTGGAAGTGAAAGCCGGAGACCGTATCCTTTATGGAAAATATAGCGGAAGTGAAATAACGACGCGTGAAGGTGACGAGCTGTTGATCATGCGCGAAGAAGATGTTTTGGCTGTCATCAAGTAATATTAGGCAATTTTAAGTTAATCAAAGGAGGAGTTTTACCATGGCAAAGCAATTATTATTTAGTGAAGAAGCCAGACGCAAGATCCTTAAGGGCGTTGAGCAGTTAGCGCACGCCGTTAAGGTAACGCTTGGCCCCAAAGGACGTAACGTCGTTCTAGACAAAAAATTCGGTTCTCCGACCATTACCAAAGACGGTGTGACCGTAGCGAAAGAAATTGATCTCGAAGATCCATTTGAAAATATGGGTGCCCAGATGGTCAAGGAAGTTGCCGAGAAAACATCTGACAATGCCGGTGACGGAACAACGACCGCGACGGTTTTAGCTGAAGCGATCTTTCGGGAAGGTTTAAAAAATGTTACCGCCGGTGCTAATCCGATGGCTTTAAAGCGCGGCATTGAAACAGCCGTCGAAACGGTTGTGGCCGAGCTTAAGAAGCTTTCCAAAAAAGTTGACAATAAAAATACCAAAGAAGTCGAGCAAGTTGCCAGCATTGCTGCCAACAATGATCATGCGATCGGCAAGATCATTGCCGAAGCCATTGATAAAGTCGGCAAAGACGGCGTCATCACCGTGGAAGAATCTAAAACCATGGCGACGGAATTAAAATTAGTGGAAGGGATGCAGTTTGACCAAGGCTACCTTTCGCCTTATTTCGCGACAGATGCCGACAAGATGGAATGTGTTTTAGAAGATCCTTATATCTTGATCTATGAAAAGAAAATTTCAAACATTAAGGATATGCTTCCGTTATTGGAAAAAGTTGCCAAGGGCGGAAAACCGATCCTTTTGATCTGCGAAGAAGTTGAAGGTGAAGCATTAGCAACTCTCGTTGTTAACAATCTCCGCAAAACTCTTTCCTGCGCGGCGGTTAAAGCTCCCGGATATGGCGATCGAAGAAAGTCCATGTTGGAAGATATCGCTGTGTTGACCGGCGGCAAAGCCATTACGGAAGACCTCGGCATTAAATTAGAAAACTTAAATCTTACCGATCTTGGTCGTGCGAAAAAAGTCAAGATCGATAAAGACAATACGACCATTGTGGAAGGTGCCGGTAAAACCGCCGACATTAACGGCCGTATCGGACAGATCAAAAAACAAATTGAGGCAACTGATTCTTCTTATGATAAAGAGAAGCTGCAGGAAAGATTAGCTAAGCTTTCCGGCGGTGTCGCTATTATTAATGTGGGTGCGGCGACCGAATCAGAAATGAAAGAAAAGAAAGCGCGCGTTGAAGATGCTTTGCATGCAACCCGTGCTGCCGTTGAAGAGGGTATTGTTCCGGGCGGCGGTGTTGCGCTTCTTCGAACAATTTCAGCCCTTGAAAAATTAAAGTTAAAAGGCGATGAGCAAACCGGCGTTGATATTATTAAACGCGCGATTGAAGAGCCTTTGCGGCAGTTAGCCAGTAATGCCGGCTTAGAGGGTTCAGTTATTGTGGAAAAGCTCAAGAATGAAGAAAAGGGTAATATTGGTTATGACATTAGCCAAGATGCCTTTGTGGATATGTTCCAATCCGGTGTTATTGATCCGGCCAAAGTGACCCGAACGGCTTTACAAAATGCGGCCAGTATTGCGGCCTTGTTGCTAACAACGGAAGCCTTAATTACCGATTTACCTGAAAAGGATAAACCGGCAATGCCTCAGATGCCCGGTGGTATGGGCGGCGGCGGGATGTATTAATCCCCGCGCAGGAAAAGCTGAAAACGGATTATTTTAATGGAGCCCCGCACCTTTTAAAAATTCATTTTTCAAGAATGATAAAAGGTGCGGGGCACTTTTTATTATTGACATTTCAAGGCAAAATCCGTATAGTATATCCCAATTAAGTAATGATTTTCCTTTCATCAATACGCAATTATAAATTTTCTTAACGTTAAGGAGGCAAAGGATTTATGGCTGAATGGGTTGGTATTGGCCGGCGCGCAAGGCGCTGTTATGGTTTTGATGAGATCGCGTTAGTTCCCGGAATGGTGACGGTAAATCCTAATGAAGTAGACACCAGTTGGGCCATCGGAAAAATGAAATTTTCTGTTCCGATCGTCGCGGCGGCGATGGACGGAGTTGTGGACGTTAAATTTGCCGTAGCCATGGGAAAACTCGGTGGAATTGCTGTTTTGAATCTCGACGGTATTCAGACGCGCTATGAAAATCCTGATGAAGTTTTAAATAAAATTGCCAGCGCAACCCCTCAAGAAGCCACCAAACTTGTTCAAAGTGTTTATCTTACTCCCGTTAAAGAAAAATTGATCGCCAAGCGTATTCGCGAGATCAAGTCACATAAAGTTCCCGCCGTTGTCAGCTGTATCCCTCAAAATGCTAAAAATTTCTGTGATATTGCCCAAGATGCCGGCTGTGATATTTTTGTCGTTCAATCGACGGTCGCGACGACGCATCATATTGCCACAGAATATAAAGTTTTAGACTTAGAAAAGTTTTGTAAGAAAGCAAAAATTCCTATTATCATCGGAAATTGCGTTACCTACGAAGTCGCTTTAGAGTTGATGGAAATCGGCGCTTCGGCGCTTTTAGTCGGCGTTGGCCCCGGAGCGGCATGTACCACGCGCGGTGTTTTAGGCATCGGTGTTCCGCAAGTCACATCAACCGTTGATACGGCCGCGGCCCGTGAATATTTCTTCAAAAGAAGGGGAAAATATATCCCTATCATCACAGACGGCGGTATGCGCATTGGCGGGGAGATCTGCAAAGCCATCGCGTCCGGCGGTGATGCGGTTATGGTAGGCTCAGCATTTGCCAAAGCCAAAGAAGCTCCCGGCCGAGGGTATCATTGGGGCATGGCGACATCGCATGCGAATTTACCCCGCGGAACACGCATTAATGTCGGAACGACCGGGGCATTAAAAGAGATCCTTTTTGGGCCGGCGCAGGTTGATGACGGTTCACAAAATCTCATGGGTGCTCTTAAAACATCCATGGGGTCATTGGGTGCTTCCAATATTAAAGAAATGCATGATGTGGAGATGATCATCGCTCCCTCAATTCAAACAGAAGGAAAGATCTTCCAGGTTGGCCAACGGGTAGGAATGGGAAAATAATATGAAAACAAAAGATGTTATTCTAATTTTAGATTTCGGTTCACAATATACACAGTTGATCGCACGCCGTATCCGTGAAAGCAAGGTTTTTAGCAAGATCGTTCCGTATAATATTTCGATGGAAGAGATCGAGAAATATAATCCCAAAGGATTGGTTTTATCCGGCGGGCCGATGAGCGTTTATGATAAAAACGCTCCGTTGCCGCACAAAGAGATCTTCAAGCTGGGCAAACCTATTCTAGGGATTTGCTATGGCATGCAGGCGATCACGCATATGCTAGGCGGAAAAGTGAAAGAAACTCCCAAGAGGGAATTTGGCAGGGCGGAATTATTCATCGATAGCAGTAAAGGGCTTTTTGAAAGCCTTCCGAGCAATCTAACATGCTGGATGAGCCATGGCGATGAGATCAAAAAGCTCCCGCAAGGATTTACCGCCATTGCGCACACCTTAAATAATCCGATCGCGGCCATTGCCAATAAACCAAAAAAGGTTTATGGCGTTCAGTTCCATCCTGAAGTTGTTCATACACAGCGCGGCCAGCAGATCATCTCTAATTTCTTATTTCAGATCTGCGGTTGTTTTCCTCGCTGGACCATGGATCGGTTTGTCCATGAAACGGTGAAAAACATCAGAGAAGTTGTCGGTAAAAAAAGAGTTGTTTTAGGTTTAAGCGGCGGGGTTGACTCGTCTATAACGGCGATGTTGCTCCAGCAGGCGATCGGCAAACAGCTATACTGCATTTTTGTCGATAACGGACTTTTGCGAAAAAACGAAGCGTCGACTGTCGAGAAAACTTTTAAGGGCGCTTTTAAGATGAACTTAGCCTGCGTTGACGCGCAAAAAAGATTTTTACAACGTCTTAAAAACGTTACGGATCCCGAACAAAAACGAAAGATCATTGGCGATGAATTTGTTAAGGTTTTTCAAGAAGCCGCTAAGAAGATCAAAGGTGTTGAATTCTTAGGCCAGGGAACTTTGTATCCGGATGTTATTGAATCCTTTTCGCCTTTAGGCGGCCCGTCAGCGACGATAAAAACGCATCATAATGTCGGCGGATTGCCTAAGGATATGAAATTAAAGCTCATCGAGCCTTTGCGCGACCTATTCAAAGATGAGGTTCGCATGATCGGCAAATACATAAACCTTCCCGAGAATATGATCAAGCGCCAGCCTTTTCCAGGCCCGGGCTTGGCAATTCGTATTGTTGGTGAAGTGACCGAAGAGCGTCTCAACATTTTACGCGAAGCTGATGAAAGAGTTTTAGAGGAAGTCAAAAAGGCCGGGCTTTATAATGATATTTGGCAATCGTTTGCGGTCTTGCTTCCCATTAAAACGGTTGGCGTCATGGGTGATCAAAGAACGTATGAAAACGCGATCGCGCTTCGTTGCGTCAGCAGTGCCGACGGCATGACAGCCGATTGGGTTAAGCTTCCGCATGAACTATTAGAAAAGATCTCCAATCGCATTATCAATGAAGTTCAGGGTGTTAATCGCGTGGTTTATGATATTAGTTCTAAACCGCCGGCGACCATTGAGTGGGAATAGGTTTGAGCCGCTTACGATATTGATGTTTTAAAGTGTAGTTACGTAAAAATTTTCCTCCAATCTGTATCCTCGCGAAGCTGATACGTTATGATGTATCATTCTGATTTTGTTCATCTGCACGTTCACACGCAGTACAGTCTTCTAGACGGTGCCTGCCGCATCAAAGAACTCGTCAAAAAAGCCGCGGATTGTAAAATGCCCGCTTTGGGAATGACCGATCATGGCAATATGTTCGGCGCGGTCGAGTTTTATCAAGCGGCCGTTAAAAATGGTGTAAAGCCTATTATTGGATGCGAATCTTACGTCGCGCCGGGCAGCCGTTTGGAAAAAGGAACGGGGCAAGGCGGGGCATCGCATTTAGTTTTGTTCGCGCGAAACGAACAAGGCTACCGCAATTTGATGAAACTCATTTCTTTAGGATATTTGGAAGGATTTTATTATCGTCCGCGTTTAGATAAAGAGATCCTTAGCAAATATTCCGACGGGCTTTTATCGACATCGGCATGTATGCGCGGGGAAGTAGCCTGGAATATCCGTCAAGGAAATTATGCGGCGGCCGTTAAGGCTGCGGATGAACTTTCTCATATTTTCGGAAAAGGGAATTTTTATTTGGAGCTGATGGAAAATCAAATTCCCGATCAAAAGATCGTCAACGAAGGATTGCTTAAGATCGCCAAAGACTTAAGCTTGCCGTTGGTTGCCACCAATGATGTTCATTACATCGAGCAAAATCAAGCCTCCGCCCATGAAGCGCTTTTGTGTATTCAAACACAAACGACTTTAGATGATCCTAATCGCATGAGGCTTAAGACAGAAGAATTTTATTTTAAAGACCCGGAAGTTATGAAGCAGATGTTTTCTCATGTCCCGGATGCCATCAGTAATACCTTGGCCATTGCCGAAAAATGTAATCTCGAATTAGAATTCAACAAGATCCACATTCCGCACTACGATCCGCCGGGTGGAAAATCCAAAGAAGATTTTATCCGCGAACTTTGTATGGAAGGAATTAAAAAACGTTTTGGCACCGCTAATAAAGAAATTTTGGCGCGCTTAGAGCATGAACTGACGGTCATTAAAAAAATGGGTTTTATTAGTTATTTTTTGATCGTTTGGGATTTTATTCATTATGCCAAGCAAAGCGGAATTCCCGTCGGGCCAGGGCGCGGTTCGGCGGCCGGGAGCTTGGTCAGTTATCTTTTGGAAATTACGAATTTAGATCCGCTAAAATACGGATTACTTTTTGAACGGTTTTTAAATCCCGAACGTTTAAAGATGCCTGATATTGATATTGATTTCTGTTACGAGCGCCGTCCCGAGGTCATCGCCTATGTGACGAATAAATACGGAAAAGATAATGTCGCGCAAATCATTACCTTTGGAACAATGCAAGCGCGCGCCGCCATCCGCGACGTCGGAAGAGTTATGGGCGTTGCCTATAGCGACGTAGATAAGATCGCCAAAATGATTCCCGGAGATCCCAATATCACCCTTGAAGATGCCGTAAAAATAGAACCGCAATTAAGCCAGCTTTGTAAAACCGATGAAAAATCCGCACGGATCATTGAAACGGCGAAAGTTTTAGAAGGCTTAAGCCGCCATGCCTCTATTCACGCGGCGGGCGTTGTGATCTCTGATAAGCCTCTAACCGAATATGTCCCGCTTTTTAAGACAAGTGACGGCCAGATCACCACCGGTTATTCTATGGATGGCATTTCAAAGATCGGCCTGCTTAAAATGGACTTTTTGGGTTTGCGCACGCTAACGGTTATCAGTGAAGGCGTGAAGCTCATCAAAAGGATACACGACGTAACTATAGAGATCGATAAGATCCCCATCGATGATCTTAAAACTTTTGAATTATTAAGCCATGCCAATAGTTTTGGCATTTTTCAGCTGGAAAGTTCGGGGATGCGCGAATTATTAAAACGCATCAAGCCGACACAATTCGAAGACCTGATCTCTATTTTAGCTTTGTATCGTCCGGGTCCTATCGGCAGCGGCATGTTGGATGATTTTATTAAACGTAAAAAAGGGGAAATACAATTTCGTTATGATCATCCGAAGTTGGAATCGATCTTAAAAGAAACCTACGGCATTATCGTTTTCCAGGAGCAGGTTATGCAAATTGCGAGTGTCTTGGCAGGTTTTAGCATGACGCAAGCCGATCACTTGCGCCAGGCGATGAGTAAAAAAGACCCCTTAGTTATGGATCAGATGCGAAAAGATTTTATTTTAGGATGCCATAAAGCGAATAATATCGCCGAAGGGCTGGCAAATAAAATCTTTGACCTTATTGACTATTTCGCCGGTTATGGGTTTAACCGAAGCCATTCGGCGGCATACGCGCTTATTTCATACCAGACGGCTTATTTAAAAGCGAATTATCCGGTTGAATTTATGTGTGCGCTTTTGACTTCAGAAAAAGATAATACCGATAAGGTCGTGGAATATGTTAAAGAATCGGAAGCCATGGGGATCAAGGTGCTTCCGCCGGATGTCAATGAAAGTTTGGCGGCGTTTAACGTTATTGACGAGAAAACTATCCGCTACGGATTGATCGCGGTCAAAAATATCGGAAGCTTAGCCATTGAATCCATTGTTGAACAAAGAAAACTCGGGAAATATAAATCTCTTTTCGATTTTTGCGAACGGGTAGATCTGCGCCTGGCCAACCGAAAGGTTGTGGAAAGCTTGATCAAATGCGGGGCATTCGACAGCTTTGGATTTTATCGTTCGCAAATGATGAGCATGGTTGATCAAGCGTTAGAATCGGGCGCAAGGTCTCAGAAGGAAAAATTATCGGGGCAGTTTTCATTTTTCGGAATGGGTAATGATGGATTTCAGAAAAATGAAGATCTTCCTCAGATCAAAGAATGGCCGCAAGCGCAAATTTTAGCTTTTGAACGGGAGCTTTTAGGTTTTTACGTCAGCGGGCATCCTTTAACGCGTTATGATATTGAAATTAAAGCATTTACAGATTACACCACCAAGGAATTTTATCGGGCAACCGAAGGGCAGGAGATCAAGTTTGTTGGGCTTATCGGATCGGTGAAGCTGACAACGACCAAGCGAACCAATGAACGTATGGCTATTTTGAAAGTCGAAGATATGGAAGGAGAAGCCGAAGCGGTTGTTTTTCCGTCCGCTTATCCGACCGTAGCGGCCCAACTTAAGGAAGGTACGGTTGTGGTGGTTAAAGGCCGGGTGAGCTTCCGAGATAATACGCCTAAGATCATGGTCAGCGATATTAAGCAAATGGATGAAGTTTATAAGTCTATTACGGCGATAAGTATTGAATTATCAGGGGTTAACGAAGAGGCTTTAAAGTCCTTAAAAGAAAAATTGGCGCTTTTTCCCGGAAAGGTCCCGGTTTATTTGCGATTAGACACCAATTCTTATAAAAGCGTGCAAATTTTGGTCGGGGAAGATTTTTTTGTTGCGCCTAGTGAAGTTTTATTAAGCGATCTTAAAGACTTGGTGGGAGCCGGAAATTTTTCCTTGACACTGTAACATATTGCTGATACTTTACTTATGATTAGGAGGAACAAAAGATGACTAAGAAAGACATTGTTCTTCGGATTACCGACATGACGGGCATTAAGCAGGTGGACGTCAAAAAGGTTGTACAAAAGACTTTTGATTCCATTGTGGAAAGCCTCATGCGGTCAGAAAAAGTTGAGCTGCGCAATTTTGGTGTTTTTAAGATCAAAGAACGCCGCGCTCGCTTTGGCAGAAATCCAAGAACGGGAGAGAGTGTTCCGGTGCCGCCTCGTAAGGTCGTTGTCTTTAAACCCGGCCTTGAAATGAAGAAAAAGATCAAGTAGTTCTTTTGACCATTTCAACTTTGCATGCGGAATTGAAAAATAGAAAATGAAAAAGGGCGTCCGCCCCGCCGTGAAATATGGCGGGGCGGACGCCCTTAAGACTAATACTAAAAGGTTATTCGTTTTTATGGCACAACAATTTTCCCGTCCCCGCGGTACCGGCGATATTCTTCCCGAAGAATCCCTTTTGTGGCAGGACATTGAACAAAAAGCCCGCAAAATCTTTTCTATCTACGGCTATCAAGAGATCCGCACGCCCGCCTTTGAAGAGACGGCTCTTTTTACCCGTTCTCTAGGTGAAACGAGCGACGTGGTCCAAAAACAAATGCTCAATTTGGAAAAAGAAGGCCTTTCTCTTCGCCCAGAGGGAACAGCATCGGTTGTCCGCTCTTACATTGAAAACTCTTTAGATAAAAAACAAAATTTAAATAAGCTTTACTATATCGGTGCTATGTTTCGCGGTGAACGTCCTCAAAAAGGACGGCTTCGCCAATTCCATCAGATCGGTGTGGAAGCCATTGGCGCGGATGCTCAGAATTTGCCCTATCTTGACGCGGAAGTCATTATCTTGAGCGCCAATCTCTTGAAAAGTTTCGGTCTCAAGGAAGACGAGTTTACGGTCAAGATCAATACTCTAGGCTCAAAAGAAGATAAAGAAAATTTCTCGGGTATTCTTCGTGAAAAACTTAAAAACCATCTTTCAACTCTTTGCGAAGATTGCCAGAATAGATTTCAGAAAAACGTTTTACGCGTTTTGGACTGCAAAAATAAAACGTGCAAAGACATTGTCGGCAAAATAGATATCGGCCATTCGTATCTTTCCAAAGAAAGTCAGGCCTATTTTGAAAGTGTCAAAGAAGCCTTAAAAGAACAAAATATTGCTTTTAGCGTTGAGCCCAATTTAGTCCGCGGTTTAGATTATTATACGCATACGGTTTTTGAGATTTCCAGCGCCGCTTTAGGAAGTCAAGACGCGCTCGGGGCAGGTGGACGTTACAATAATTTGATCACTGTTTTAGGTGGTCCGCAAGTTCACGCGACGGGTTTTGCCTTAGGCATAGAACGGATCCTACTGGCGCTCGCCGGAAAAGAAACGGCGCAAAAAACGACTTCCCAAGTTTTTGTAGTCGGCTTAGATGAACGCGGTTTTAAAACAGGATTTCAAATTGTCCATCAACTCCGCGCGTCGGGTTATCCTAGCGATATGGTTTATAAGATCACAGCGCTAAAAAATGTTTTAAGTCTTTTGAATAAAATCAATGCCAAAGCTGTTATTATACTGGGCGAAGATGAGGTCAATAAGCGGGTTTTAAGTTTTAAAAATTTAGAAACACGCGAACAAGAATCTTTAAATATCGGTGATTGGGAAAAATTATTTCCCCTATTAGAAAAGGCGGGAGTCAAGAAGATATGATGCGTACGCATACATGCGGAGAACTTAATAAAAGTAATATTGACCAAACAGCGACACTATGCGGATGGGTTCATCGCCGTCGCGACCACGGAAAACTCATCTTTATTGATATCCGTGATCGTTACGGTTTAACCCAGGTTGTTTTCATTCCTTCCGTATCCAAAGACGCTCATAAAATAGCGCAAGAGTTGGGTCCGGAATTTGTTATTAAAATAACCGGAAAAGTGGGGCCGCGTCCGAAGGGAACAGATAATCCGAAACTTCCCACCGGAGAGATCGAGATCGCCGCGACCGAATTGGAGATCTTAAACCGCGCGCAAGTTCCGGTTTTTGAGATCGATGACAGCATAGAAGTGGCCGAAGAATTACGGTTAACCTATCGCTATTTAGATATCCGCCGCCAAAAAGTTTTGCAGGCGCTTATTACGCGCCATAAATTGTGTTCGGTTATCAGAAAATTCTTAGACAAGCAGGGATTTTTAGAAATTGAAACTCCCGTTTTAACGAAATCCACTCCCGAAGGGGCGCGCGACTTTTTAGTTCCGTCGCGCTTAAATCCGGGAGAATTTTTCGCGCTTCCGCAATCGCCGCAATTATTCAAACAAATTTTGATGGTTTCGGGCATTGATAAATATTTTCAGATCGTTAAATGTTTCCGCGACGAAGACCTGCGCGCCGACCGTCAACCGGAATTCACTCAGCTGGATATGGAAATGTCTTTTGTCACCAAAGAAGACGTTTTTACTTTAACCGAAGCGCTCTTTAAAGAGATCTTCAAGGAAGTCAAAGGCATTGATATTCAAACGCCTTTTCCTCGGCTTACGCATCGCGAGGCGATGGAAAAATATAAAAGCGATAAACCCGACCTGCGTAAGCCCGGCGAAGAGTTTTCTCTTTCTTGGATTGTGGATTTTCCTTTGCTCAAATATAATAACGAAGAGAAACGTTGGGAAAGTGAGCATCATCCTTTCACGTCCATCAACGAAGAGGACATGAAATATATTGATTCTAAGGAATTTGATAAGATCAGAGCGCATTCTTATGATCTGGTCATCAACGGCCATGAAGTCGGCAGCGGTTCGGTGCGTATCCATCGCCGGGAAATTCAACAAAAGATCTTTGATCTGATCGGATTTAAACAGGAAGAAGCCGAGAAGCGTTTTGGATTCTTACTGCGCGCCTTTGAATACGGCGCTCCGCCGCACGCGGGCGTTGCCTATGGCATTGACCGATTAGTAGGAATTTTATCCGGACTTGATTCTATTCGTGATACAATGGCATTTCCAAAAACTCAAAAGGGTAGCTGTATGATGACCGATGCGCCATCAGCGGTTGATCAAAAACAATTAAAAGAATTAGGATTAATTACTATTAACAAAGGAGGAAAATGATGTTTAAGAATTCATGGAAACTTTTGACAGGAATTTTGATCGTTGTCTTTTTTGCCGGTTGTGCGGCCCGTACGTATACGCAAGTGAAAGACCGGGTTGATCAAGACCGTGCTGTTGGTAATGCCGGTTATTTAAGCGGCAATGCTCCCGCGCAAGATACAAGCAATTTAAAGACAACGCGCACGACGTATGTCTTGGAACTTCAAACACCGTCCGCCAAAAAACAAAATGCTGAAATGGACAAAATGATCAAAGAAGCCGAAGAGATCGCCCAGCGCGCTCGTCAAGCCCAGGCTTTGGAATCGAGCAGGTCAATGCCGCCACCCGCGCCTGTGGTGAGAATCCAAGAAGAAGTTTCTTCCGGCGTTGTTGAATATACCGTTCAAGAGGGAGATACTTTGCAGAAGATCTCGAAGAAGTTTTTTGATAGCTATAGCAAATGGCAGAAGATCTATGATCTCAATAAAGAAAAGATCAGCAATCCTAACCGTATTAAACCCGGTACGGTTTTAATGATCCCGAAGGAATAGCTTTTAGATAGCCTTTATGGAAAAAGTCATCAAACTCGGCAATAACCGGGATTTACAGATGTTGTTCGGCAAACACGATGCCAATCTCAAAATGATCGAAAACGAGATTGGCGTTCGTGTTATACGCCAAGGAGACGGGCTTCGCTTAAGCGGCTCCGATATCCAGATAAAAAAAGCTGTTGATCTTTTTGATTATCTTTTGGATATTATCAGCGGCGGAAAAGATCTCAAAAAAAGCGATATTGTTTACGCGCTCAAACTTTCCGGATCAGAACAAGAAATTGATTTCAGAGAACTCGCCAAAGAAAAAATAGATGTTCCCGCGCACGGTGCGATGGTCACCCCAAAAACCAAAGGCCAAGTCGCCTATATTGACGCCATTAAACATTTTGATATTGTTTTTGGACTTGGCCCCGCCGGAACAGGAAAAACTTATCTAGCCATGGCCATGGCTGTCAACGCGTTAAAAAAAGGCCTTGTCCGCCGTATTATATTGACCCGTCCGGCCATTGAGGCAGGCGAGAACTTAGGGTTTTTACCCGGCACCATGGTAGAAAAAGTTTTGCCGTATTTGCGCCCTGTTTATGACGCGCTTTACGACATGATCGAAGTTGAAAAGGTTGAGGAGTTCACGCTTAAAGGAATTATTGAAGTCGCACCTCTTGCGTATATGCGCGGAAGAACGCTTAATGACGCGTTCATCATTTTAGATGAAGCGCAAAATTGTACCTCCGAACAATTAAAGATGTTTTTAACGCGTTTAGGTTTTGATTCAAAGACGGTTATTACCGGCGATCTCACTCAAAGTGATCTTCCCGATGGAAAACCTGCCGGACTTCTCGGCGCTCAAGAGATCTTAAAGAATATCGAAGGAATAAAATTCATTTATCTGACCGGCGAAGATGTTGTCCGCCACGAACTTGTTCAACGTATCATTGAAGCCTATGAAACCTCGAGTAAAAAATAGCGATCAAATTAATCCCTTGTGGCTAGTGGCCGCCATCGGCCTTTTGTTGAGCGCTTTTTGTTTTCTAGCAAATCTTTCCCTGATCATTCCGCTTATCTTGCTTTTTCTGGGGGTTTACTTAGCTTATTTTAAAAAAGCAAGCCTCAGGCTTTTTCTAAATCTTGGGCTTCTTTTGGCGCTGCTGATTTTTATCGTCCATTCGTTCAATCAATACACCACATTCTCATACTTTTATATTCCGGTGGCCGGCATTGCTATGCTGGCTATTCTTTTATACAACGATATCCAGATCGCGTTTATCATGGCGCTTATTTCAAGCTTGGTCACGGGGCTTATGATCGGGGGAGACTTTCAGCTTTCTTTAGTTTTTCTGGTGGGAAGTTTTATGGCTATCTTTTCCGTGCGGGAAGCCAGGACGCGCGGTCATTTGATCACCGCGGGGCTTTTTATTGGCGGCGTGCAATTTTTAGGAGCCATTTTGCTCAATCCTTCCATCATAAGCCTTCCGCCGGATATTGCTTTTCCCAGCCGGGTATCATTAAATCACTTATTATGGTTATCGGATATTTGGAATTATCTAAAGCCTTTATTTTTTAACGGTTTTATTTGCGCGGGTTTAGCTATTGCCGTATCGATCATCTTTGAATCTATTTTTGGCGTTTTAACGAATTTCCGTCTTTTAGAATTAGCAGATTTCAATCAGCCGCTATTAAAGAGAATGATCTTAGAAGCCCCGGGAACTTATCACCACAGTTTAGTGGTGAGCAACTTATCGGAAGCGGCGGCTAACGCCATCGGAGCGAATGCCTTATTAACGCGCGTTGGCGCTTACTATCACGATATCGGAAAATTAGTTAAGCCCGAATATTTCAACGAAAATCAAATTCAAGACGGCGACGGTAATAAGCATGATAACCTTGAGCCGAACATGAGCCGGCTGGTTATTTTAAATCATGTCAAAGAAGGCGTTGAATTGGCCAAACAATATAAACTCAATCAACAGATCATTGATTTTATCCCTCAGCATCACGGAACAAGTTTGATCTTTTATTTTTATCAAAGGGCCCTTGAGGATCAGGACGGCCAGGGCGAAGTTAAAGAAGAGGCGTTTCGTTATCCCGGCCCTAAGCCGCAAAACAAAGAAACAGCCATTACGCTTTTAGCCGATTCTGTCGAAGGGGCCAGTCGTTCTTTGGATGAGCCAACACCCAGCCGCATCGATGAATTGGTGCGTAAGGTCATTAACAATAAATTTATTGACGGGCAATTGGATGAATGCGATCTAACGCTTAAAGACCTTGAACGCATCAGCGCTACGTTTAGCCGCGTGTTAAGCGCCATGCATCACTCCCGTGTTAAATATCCGGAAAAAAAGAATGGCAACGGACATCACGATAAAAAATCTTCAGACAGCAATTCCGATACGCCATAATCAGATCTTAAAGGCCGCAAAGGAGTTTTTGCGCGCTAAGCGTGTTGAAGATGCGCAGCTTTCCCTCGTTTTTACTTCCACAAGCACCATCAAGCAACTGAACAAAAAATACCTTAACCGAAGTTACGCGACGGATGTTTTAGCGTTTGATCTCGGAGATAAAAAAAGTTCCGCGAAAAATTTTCACGGTGAAATTATTATCTGCGCTCAAACCGCGCAGAGAAATTCTAAGATCTTTCGCACTCGCCTGGCGGATGAACTCTTGCTTTACGTGGCGCACGGCATTTTACATATTTTAGGATTTGATGATCACGAGCCTAAAGACATTAAGCGTATGCGCCGCGAAGAACAAAAACTTCTTAAACTCATTTCCGCATGATCCGCAAAGCCGAAGCCATCGTTTTAAAAAGTTTTGATTTCCGCGAAACCAGCCGCATTGTTACTTTTTTCACCAAAGATTACGGAAAAGTGAAGGGGATCTTAAAAGGTATTAGAAAAGATCCAAAAAAATTCGGCAGTAGCGTGGATAAATTTACCGTTAACGATATTGTGTTTTATCATCACGCCAATTCCGAAATTCATCTGGTCGGGCAGTGCGATCTTAAAAATTATTTCTTTCCTATCCGCGGCGATCTCAGGCGCTCTTTAGCTGCCAGCTACGCGTTGGAACTCATTGACGCCATGATGCCTTTGGAGCAGCCCAACGAAGATATTTATAAGCTTTTGACGGATTATTTAAGCAGTTTACAGGCGGCGGATGATGTGGATCGGATGGTCCATATTTTTCAGGTGAAAGTTTTATTCACATCGGGGTTTCGTCCGCATTTAGATTCCTGTCTTATCTGCGGAAAGAAGATCTTAAATATGGCGCGCTTTAGCATGCAATTAGGCGGATTGATGTGTAAAGATTGCCGCCCTAATGATACATCCGCCACCGTTATCTCAAAAGGAACCGTTGCCACCATTCTTCATATTGAACGAAATAGCTGGACTAACGGGCTTCGTTTAGGATTATCCGCTCCAATAAAAAAAGAATTAAAGTACGTCTTAAATAACTTTCTCGTTTATCATTTAGAACGCCCGCTTAAATCCACGCGTTATCTGCACGAGAAATTTTAACCTAATTTTTGTCTGAAAGGCAAAAATTACCCGGAGGGCCGATAAATTTAAATTCCTCCGGAATTTAAATTTGCATATCGGGGTTATCCCGAATTTTGTTTTGGGCAAAATTCGGGATAGGGATCAATAAGCTTGCCTGAATAGGTTTCCTAAAAGGGAGAACTGGACTGATGGCGCGAATCTGAAGATAATTTCTCTAGTGGCTATATAGAAGAATTATCTTCACTGAGCGAAAGAAGTCCAGTTCTCCCCATAGACTGATATATCTTAAGAATTTTAAGCTTTAGATAATTTTTCCGCTTGCGCCTGAATATCTTTGGCGAGAGTTTTTCCGATTTGAGGGATTTGGGCGAGTTCATCGAGGCCGGTAAGCTTAAGGTCAGAAAGCCGTTTAAAACCTTTGGAGAAAAGATTTCGAGCGCGAACGCGTCCCACACCTTTCAGGCTTACTAATTCCAAAAGTTCTTCGCGAATTCCGTAATGAACCTGACGGCGCAGGTCTTCTAAGGTAAACGTTAAATTGCGGAATTTAAAAAGGTCCGCGATCACACCGGCCGCGTAAAGGATCCATCCGGTGGATTCCACGTGACGGTGAATGTCACCGGGCCCGACGCCAAAATCATCGCAAAGCGTTTCTTCCTTTTCTTCATTGATCCAACGGTAGAGAAGTTGTGTTGTTTTAAGAGAAGCTAAATAAAAATAAAGGTCTTCTAAGGCCGCCACATCGTTTTGCGTTACGATCAGGCTGTCGTGATTGCCATCGGCGAACTGTTCCAACTTTTCATAATCATCTTTTCCGATATGGAGAAGTTCTGAATCAGGACAGCAGCAGCTTAAGTGCAAAAGCCCTATCGCGGAAAATGATCTTTTCTCTTCCGCTTTCTTTAATCCGTCGCGCAAAATAATTCCGGTCAAAGGATCAATATAAAGGCGGCTTACACATTGGCCGAACGGTGTGGCAAAATATTTAAATCCGTTTTTCTCCACAAAATCTTCCTTGTGAAGAAAATCAAAGATCTGGCTGATCATTTCGATCAAATTTCCGGTGCGTTTTTGATGCGCCAGAAAGGTGTGTGAAATAAATTCGAACATTTCATTGATATCATGAACATATCCGGCGGCAATGGACGATAAAATGTGCATACGAAGCGCTGATTCATTATCTAGCTTTGAAATGACGGGCTCAGTTTTGGCGTTGATGTAACGGTCAAACAAGGCACTTGATTCCGAAAATGTTTTGGCAATAATAACGGCTTCGCCGTATTCGTCATATTTGGGCCGTCCGGCGCGTCCGGCGCATTGTTTATATTCAAAGGCCGGAATGTAAGCGGCACCAATACCTGCTTCATAACGTTTGCAATCGCGGATAATGGCTCTTCGGGCGGGGAGGTTAACGCCCGCCGCCAAAGTCGGCGTTGAGCAAATTACTTTGATAAGATTTTTCTTAAAACTATTTTCAATAAGTTTTCTTTGACCTGGTTTTAATCCGGCGTGATGAAAAGCGGCGCCGCAAACAATAACATCGGCTAATTTCCGGCAAATTTTTGTGGATTCATCGCGCGAACCAAGAATTTCTTTGGCAATGCGGGCGAGTTCTGCTTTTTCTTCCGGTGTTAACACCATAGCGGAAACTTCACTGACCAAGCGGCTGGCGGCTTGCGCGGAACGCCGGCTATTCACAAAAACCAAAACCTGTCCTTTACCGCGCAAAGTATCAAGGGTAAGTTTGCTGACATCATCTTCGGGTTCTTCTTTAACAAGGCGCACGCCGTGTTTGTTAAAAACGATCTGCTCGTTAAAATAAACACCTTCTTTTAAGGGAACCGGACGCCAATCGCTGGTGACAAGCTCTGCTCCCAGCCAATCGGCCATTTCCTGGGCATTGCTGACCGTAGCGCTTAAAGCTAATATCTGAACGTTTGCGTTAAGCTGCTTGATGCGGGCGGTTAATATCTCTAAAGTGGGCCCGCGGGAACCGTCATTGATAAAATGAATTTCGTCTAAGACAACAACCTTTAAATTATGGATAAGCCATTTAGCCCGGAAACGTAAAAGCGAATCAACTTTTTCGGCGGTGGCGATGAGGATCTGATAGCGGTTAAGGAAATTTGTGGGGCTGTCAAAATCTCCGGTGGCGATGCCGACTTTAATTCCCAGGGGCTCATATTTTTCTTTAAATTCGTCGAATTTTTCACTGGCTAAGGCTTTTAAAGGAGCGATGTAAAGGCAACGGGCATCATCTTGCAGAATGGCTTTGATCATACACAGCTCGGCAATGAGTGTTTTTCCGGCGGCGGTGGGAATAGCCAAGAGCAGATTTTTGCCTTCCAAGACGCCTTTTTCAATGGCGGCTTCTTGAGGAGGATAAAAGTTTTTGATGCCCGAATCAGTGATGATTTTGGTCGCGGAAGCGGGGAAATTATGCTTTTGTAAAAGTTCTTCGGCGTTCATAGGAATAATAGGCATTACTTCTAACATAAAAGGGAAGCGATGTCAATGAAGCCAGCGTTATCTCTTCGTCGTTTATTTTATTGACCGGAAAATTTAAAGCTATTATAATCTTAAAGTATTGAATTTAAATATATTTAGAAATATTCTTGTCATCCCGCCGGAGAGTTTTGTGAAATTAGTTATTCAAAGAGTTAAAAGCGCCGAAGTTGCCGTTGACAAACAAATTGTCGGGAAGATCAAGGCAGGAATGCTTGTATTTTTAGGCATTGCCAAAGGCGACGGCGACAGGGAAGTTGATTATCTTACCGAAAAGATCCTTCAATTACGTATTTTTGATGACGCGCAAGGTAAAATGAACCGCTCTATTCAGGAAGCGGGCGGGGAATTTTTAGTCGTTTCGCAGTTCACACTTTTGGGAGATTGTGATAAAGGCCGCCGCCCGTCTTTCGACGGAGCGGCGGCCCCTCATTTAGCCGAATCGCTCTATAACCAGTTCGTGGAAAAACTCCGTAGCTTTGGCGTGAAAGTGGAAACCGGAAAATTCCAGGCGATGATGGACGTTTCTTTGGTGAATGATGGCCCCGTCACCTTCATTTTAGAGAGTAGAAGTTAAAAAAGTACGTGTCCCCGGAAATTCAAAATTGATATGAGGCGATGTCGAGAGATTATTCATGTGCTGCTGATCCAGCAGCAAAGTACTCAGAGGCTCACTTAAGCCGTATGGATCATTGATGTTTGCAATTTCTTGCATCTTTGATTCTTGCATCAAGGGCAGTAAGCAAAAATAGTTCTCGACGTCGCCTTAGGATTTATAATGAACATTAAATTAAATAAGTCAGCCAATGTTCTTAAAGAAAAATTCAATGCTTTACAGTCAAATTACGACCTAGCGAATTTGCTGGAAATTCCATATGCACATCTAACATATTATTTATACGGCATTAAGGAGGAAAGAAAATATACACAAATTCAAATACCAAAACGAAGGAGCGGCAGTAGAACAATTTCTATTCCTTCTGATGGCTTAAAAATAATACAGGGGAAGTTGAATCAAATTTTTCAAGCCGTGTATGTTCCGCGATTTTGTGTGTTTAGCTACATCAAAGGCGGAGATATTGTTAAAAACGCTCGAAAACATTCTGGTCGAAAATATGTTTTTAAGATAGATTTAGAAAATTTCTTTCCTTCAATTAATTTTTGGCGAGTTCGCGGTATGTTCAAGGCCAATCCGTATAGTAAAAATGATGAAATCTCTACCGCATTAGCTAAGCTATGCTGTCTCAAGGATGAACTCCCTCAGGGGGCTCCTACCTCACCGATTATTTCAAATATGATTTGCCGAAAAATGGATTCTGAACTTATAGGTTTGGCTAGAGAAAACCGATGCGACTATACGCGATACGCTGATGACTTAGTTTTCTCCACTTCTCTCAGAAATTTTCCAGTGGATATAGCTGTGGTGAAGTCAGGCGAAGTTTTTCCGGGAGAAGAGTTGGTAAACGTAATTACTGGGAATTTCTTTAAAATTAACTTGAATAAAGTTCGGCTTCAGACTGCAAATCGCCGGCAAATTGTTACAGGGTTAGTTACTAACAAAATTGTTAATGTGAAGCGGAATTATTTAAATCAAATTAGGGCAATGATTCATGCTTGGGATAAATTTGGATTTAACGAAGCCGAAAAAGTTTTTCAAGATAAATTTGATAAATATCGAGCTGTATTTAAGGCTCTTCCCTCATTTCGCTGGGTCGTAGGGGGGAAAATTGAATTCGTTGGCTTTGTGAGGGGCAGGGAAAGCAAAGTTTATCGATTGCTGAAATATCAATTTCGCAAGCTAATTGCCAGAGATTTTCCAGGAGAAAGAGAGAAAATAATGAGTCATGAGTTTTCTGCTTTTATCTGTCATGCTAGCGAGGATAAAAAGGCCATTGCAAAACCACTCGAGAAGCGACTTATCGGCAAGGGTTTTGATGTCTGGTTTGATGAGAGTCAGCTTCGAGTGGGAGATAGTTTGAGGGCAAAGATTGATGGTGGATTGAGGAAATCGAAATATGGAATTGTTATTTTATCTAAATCTTTCTTTGAAAAGAAATGGCCACAAGCGGAGCTTGATGCGTTAGTCACCTTGCAAAATACTGATGGCAGGAAGAGGATACTTCCTATCTGGTATAATATTGAGCAAGCTGATGTTGAAGCGTTTAGCCCTATGTTAGCAGCGCTTGTTGGCTTGCGAACTAAAATTCTACATCTTGATGAAATTGTTGAAAAATTAGCGGACGAGCTAAAAAACTAATAATCTGCTAGTAATTTCTAGGATGCGCGCTTAATTCATGGCTAAGTTTATCGACACTCACGTTCATCTTGATCAAGTCGAAAGCATTACCGAAGGAAAAACTTGGCTTAGCCGCGTCGAAGGGTTTATTGTGGAGAGTAAGAGTTAGCAATTAAGCAAAGTGTCCGTGAGGTTGCCTCACGTAGAGCGTTATTTTAAATTCAAGGAATGACGAGAAATAATACAGGGGTAGCTTAAAATGGAATTAATATTCTTTATTTCAATTGTTATTGTGGGCGTTATAACTACCGTAATTAGTTTTATCCCATCAAAGAAGATGCTAAAAGGTATTAAAATTACACTTTTTGTCGTAATAATCCTATGCCTAATATTCCAAGCTTGGTATGGATGGAACGACAAAAAAGCATCTCACGTTAAAGATCTTAAAGATGCATGGTACCAAGATGAATCCTTGCGGGGTCAAGCATTAATTTCGGACGATATCAGGCAACTTAAAGACAAGGAAAAGAAGGGGCTGTTAAGCGGCGATGATTATTTGTTATACATAGCAAGGTATTTAGAAAGCATTGATCAAACTTTAAAATTTCGAGATGGGAAGAATACTTGGGAATGGATTACTGCATATTATAATGAAGTAAGTAAAATTCCTTCATATTTTTCTTTGGCGGATTGGAAGGAAGCGGAGAAGTTAATTTATGGTTCAATGGTTAATGAGATTGATGATCATTTTGCGGCCAGAGGAAGATCCGGAGGTGGGGTACGACCGAAAGTACTAGAGATATTTAAAACAGAACGCGAAAGAACTATAAAAGCAAAAGAGCTGGAAAAATGAGAGTAACAGATTTTGAATTTTGGGAATGTATACCTAACTTATGTTAAAACTCATCGACACTCACGCCCACTTGGATCAGATTGAAAACATTACCGAAGAACTAAAGCTTGCCGTGCAGGCGGGGGTTGAGGCAGTGGTGGCGGTTGGCGTTGACTTAAAATCCAATCAGAAAAATTTGGAGCTTAAAGGCAAAGCACAAACGCCGAAAATATTTACCGCGCTGGGCATTCATCCGCAAAGTTTGGAAGTTTTTGATGAAGAGGAAATTGAAAAAGGCATTCGGTTTATCCGCGAACATATTAAAGACGCGATCGCTATTGGCGAAATTGGTTTAGATTTTTGGTATAAGTGGGCCAAGAAAGACGAAATAAAAAAAGAACAGCAACGCGCTATTTTTAAACGCCAACTTGAAATTGCCGCAGAATTTAATTTGCCCGCTATTATTCACAGCCGCGGTACGTGGAAAGAATGTTTAGATATGGCTCAGGCCGCCGGCATCAAGAAAGCCAACTTTCATTGGTATAGCGGCCCGGAGGATATTTTGGATGAAATTATAAAGTGTGGGTATTTTATCTCCGCGTCTCCCGCGGTTGCCGGCAGTCCTCAGCATCAAAAAGCAGTTTTGCATGTTCCCATTGAACAGCTGCTCATTGAAACGGATTCGCCCGTATTCTACAGAGAAGGCGAAAATGGTTTTCGTGCCGGGCCTAAAGATGTCGCGCGCACCTTAAAGCATTATTGCGCGCTGACGAGTATGGCACCGGACAAAGCGGCGGAAATCTTTTATCAAAACTCAAAAAGGTTTTTTGCGATATAGGTGAATGATGAGAAATATTCTTAGCAATAGAAAAGCTTTTGTTTCTTTGATCGGGCTTTTTTTAGCGATCATCATTATCGCTTTTGTCGGTTATAAGGCTTACGGAGTTTATTTGGGGAAACCTTCATCCGGCCAAAGATCGTCAGGGCAGGACCATAGCATCGCAACGCAAGCAGGAACTTTTCAACATACAAAGGAAAGAATAAGAGATATTAATAAAATGCTTCAACAGCAAGCGCAACAATTGCCGGAATAGGCATTTTGCGAGCCTTTTGCTCATGGGCAGGCCCAAATTCGCTTCAAGGCTCACAAAATGCCTCTTAATGATCGTTCACTTTAGAAAGGAACAAAATGTCCAACGCTATTTTACTGATTTCCTGCAAAGACCAAAAAGGAATTACCGCCACCGTCACCAATTTTGTTTTTGAAAATGGCGGCAATATTGAACATGCCGACCAACATATTGATAAAGAAACCAATACGTTTTTTATGCGCCTCGAATGGGCGCTAGAAAACTTTAAAGTCCAGAAATCAAAGATAAAAACCGCCTTTGGGCCGATCGCTCATCAATTTGCCATGGAGTGGAGTATTTATTTTAGCGACGATATTCCGCGCGTGGCCATTTTTACATCGGCTCAGCTGCATTGTTTTGAAGACCTTTTGTGGCGGTATAAATCGGGACAATTTAAATGCGAAATTCCGCTGGTCATTAGCAATCATACCAACGCTAAGGGAATTACTAAAAGTTTCAGCATCCAATTCCATCATTTTCCTATTGCCAAGCAAAACAAGCTTGCGCAAGAAAGGCTTGAGGCTGAGCTTTTGAAAAAAGAACGCATTGATTGCATTGTTCTGGCGCGCTACGGGCAGATCTTCACCAAATATTTTGTGAATCAGTACCGCAATAGGATTATCAACATCCATCATTCCTTTTTGCCGGCGTTCGCGGGAAAAAGCCCTTACGCGCAAGCTTATCAAAAGGGTGTAAAAATTATTGGCGCCACCAGCCATTATGTGACCGAGAAATTAGACGAAGGCCCGATCATTGAACAGGATACGGTTCGTGTCAGCCACCGCGACGCCTTAAACGACTTGGTTTTAAAAGGCCAGGATCTGGAGCGAGGCGTTTTAAGCCGGGCACTGCGCTGGCATTTAGAACATAAGATCCTGGTTTATAATAATAAAACGGTTATTTTTGATTAGCGGCTAATAGAGGCAGTTTTAGAAAGCGAGGCTTGAATGATTGTTTTCTTGATCTGGGTTCTTTCGGTCATTATTTGCGCTGTCATTGCCAAAGAAAAAAAATATGGCATGGGAAGTTTTATCGCGCTGGCGATTTTCTTTGGGCCGCTGGCTTTAATTATCGCTCTTTTAGTTCCGGTCAATAAAACGCCGCAAGCAGTTTCTGGAATTCATTCTTTAGGTGATGCCAAAAATGAATTGGAAACGCTCAAGCGGGTAATGAACCGTTTGCAGGGAAGAATAGGTGAGTTAGAAGCGGGCATTGCCCGCCTATCAGGTTTTTCATCCGAAGCGGGCAATGCCCAGCCTCCGGCGCCGGTGCAGGATGAACCTCAAAGCGTTGTACAGGAGAAAAAACAGGAACGGTTCGAACTTGTCTTTGGGCAGTATTGGCTTAGCCGTATCGGCATTATTGTTTTTGTTTTAGGCATCGCATTTTTTATCAGCTACACGTTCCAATATTTAACCGCCTCCGCGAAGATCGCCACAGGATTTTTATTATCCGCCTGCCTTTTATATTTCGGCAATAAATTAGAACAAAAAGAAAAATACGTCAAGATCGGTTGGGCGGTTTTAGGTGGCGGCTGGGGGCTTTTATATTTATCCGCTTATGCCATGCATTATATCGACGCGACAAAAATTATTACAAGTTCTGTTGTCGGCATTTGGATCTTGGCTGTGGCCAGCGCCATTGTCGTTATTTACAATTTAAAATATCGTTCTTGGGTCGTCTCATCCGTCAGTTATTTATTGGCGTTTATCACCGCGGGCTTGGGCGCGATGGAATATTCCACTATTCTTTATTGGACGTTTTTAACGGCAAGTGTTGCGTATCTGGCGTATCGGTTTCAGTGGCATAAATTTTTATTGTTGGGTATTTGCGGCAGTTATTTGACCTATATTTTCTGGATCCATCCGCAAATGCTTTTGGATTTTATGGTTCCCTCAAAAGCAAGCGTTCCTTTGTATCAATTTCATCTCGGAATTTCCATCCTTGCGGTTAGCTGGATCATTTTTTCGGCGGTTTTATTCTTTTTCGATCTTAAGGAAAAGGAAAGGTCAAAAT
This sequence comes from Candidatus Omnitrophota bacterium, assembly GCA_041649175.1. NCBI lineage: Bacteria > Pseudomonadati > Candidatus Omnitrophota > Candidatus Omnitrophota bacterium. The sequence continues at coordinate 132,958 of JBAZNR010000003.1, forward strand.
ATATTTTGGGAGCGAACTTGCTCAACGGCGTCTTTTTCGCCTTTTTGGGATTAAATGAGATTTACCGCGCGCTTCCTCATCTTGTCCTTAGCTGGGACGCGCGTTTTTGGTTCATTTTTACTTTAGCGCTTGTCTATTTTGGCTTCGCGTATTATTCAAGGCATTTGGGAAAAAGCAGGGGCGTTGTTCTCAATGCCGGCTTGGCTTTGTCTTTTGTGGCAATGTCTATTTTGATCAAAATTCCCAGTCTAAATATCGGGTTTTTCTGGCTTTTGGAAATGCTGATCATCTTCGCTTTAGGTTTTTATTACAAAGAAATGGTTTATCGCATTTTGGGAAGTATTTTAGGATTTCTTGTGTTTATCCGTTTATTTTGCGTGGATTATTTTTCTTATAAGACATACGCACTTTTTGGCTTTGATATCAAACATCGCATTCTCATTTTCAGTTTCGCGGCCCTTTGCTTTTTTATTTTGGGCGCTTTTGTGAGAAGAAAAGCAATTGCGCAAAGTCTTGCAAGAATAGAGAAGGACTTCTATAATGCCTTTGCTGTCATTGGAACAGTTTTGCTTATTTTCCTCTTAGAAAAAGAGGTGGCCAGGAAGTGGCTGACCTTAAGCTGGACTTTAGAGGGAATTAGCATTTTAACGGCGGGATTTCTTTTACGGAATCGGATTTACCGGTTTTGCGCGCTTAGCGCCATCAGCCTTGCTTGCGTGAGGCTGGTTTTGATCGACATGGCCGGGCTTAACGCGATCTATAAGATCCTGACCTTTATTTTGTTCGGTGTTGTTTTGGTGGCGGTATCTTTGGTTTATTCGAAGCTTGTCAGTAAATTAGAAAACGAGAGCGAATAAAGTATGGCAAAAAAAATCCAAGCCTCTATAGAGAATGCGTCGATTTTAAGAAAATTCACCATTCTCTTTCTTCTGATCTCGGTTATTCCGGTGAGCATCTTGTATTATCTCTACGTTCAGCTTAAAGATAACGGAAAGCTGGATATGACGGCCAGCAATTTGAACATGACGCTGATCTTTGTTGTTCTGGGCGTTGCCGTCGGATATCTGGCGCTGCGTTCATTATTGGCCAGCGTTGTTGAGATCGCTCACTCCAAAAAAGGCCAGCTTAAAGAAATGCTGGGTTCCGAAAAATTCCAGGAAATAACCTCCGGCAATCAAAATGAAATTGCCATTTTAGCAAAATCTTTCAATGAAATTACCTCACGTTTGGAAGCGAATATCCGAAGCTTAGAAGTCGCCAAAAAAACCCTTCATTCGGTTTTGGCCAAAGTGGGCGAGGGGATCTCGTCGATGCAAAACATTGATAATTTCCTTACGCTTATTATTGAAACCGTGACCGATGCTCTGCAAGGGCGCGTTGGTGTTTTGATGCTGGTGGATGAATCCCAAAAAGAGCTTTTTGCAAAATCTATTTACGGGCATACGCTAGCGGCGGGAGAACAAATTCGTATTAAGTTTGATGAGGGAACAGCCGGGCTCGCTTTTAAAACAAAACGGGCTATTATTATTCCTCGCTTGTCATCGGACCATGAAAGCGGCGCGCAAAATATTTTATTCCAAGAACCGCTTTTATGCGCGCCGCTTATTTTGCGCGATAAAGTTGTGGGGGTTATTTCGGTCAGCGGCAAAAAAGACGATAGCAATTTTAACGAAGAAGAGTTGAATTTGTTGAATAATTTAGCCATGCAAACAGCCGTGGCGGTAGAAAATGCCAACCTCAACCGCGACGCCGAAAAAACATATTTTGAAACGATTTCCGCTTTGGCTTTGGCGGTGGACGCCAAAGATCATTATTCGCGCGGGCATTTAGACCGCGTGGCGAAATATGTCGTTCAAATTGCCGAGAAGCTTAAATTAAGCCAGGAAGAAATTCGTATTTTACGCGACGCGGCTCGCCTGCACGATATTGGTAAAATTGGAATTTCCGATGATGTCCTCAATAAACCGGGGCCGTTGGATACCGACGGCTGGTCTATTATGCGCCGCCATACCGAGATCGGAGAGGGCATTATCAAGCCGATCAGTTCACTGCGCAATCTTTGCGATATTGTCCGTCATCATCATGAAATGTTGGACGGCAGCGGCTATCCCGATGGGCTTAAAGGTGATCAGATCAAACCTTTGGTGAGGATCTTAACGGTGGCGGATATTTTTGACGCGCTGACTACTGACCGGCCTTATCGTAAAGCATTTTCTTTCGCCGAAGGGGCGAAGAAACTTCGCGAAATGAATGATAAGATCGATCAAAAAATCGTCGATGCTTTCTTAGAAGCCTTAAATGCCGAACGGCAATTATCATAAGCTTTCAAAAGTTTCTTGATGTGCCCGCAGGACAACTTAGATATTATCATGCATAAAATTACCAATAAACAGATGATCGGGGAAAACTTCAAGCGCCTGGAAGTGCAAGCGCCGAATATCGCGCGCACGGCCAAGCCAGGCCAATTTGTGATGGTGATGGTCGATGAGGACAGCGACCGAATTCCTTTAGCGGTCGTGGAATCTGACGAGCGCAGAGGCGTGATCACCTTGGTTTTTGAAGAGGTTGGGCCGGTCACGAAAAGTTTAGGCGAAAAACAGATCGGTAGCTTTTTATTTGCTTTGACCGGCCCCTTAGGGATGCCGATCGAAGTTAAAAAGGTTGGTACCGTTGTTTGTATCGCCGAAGGCGCCAACACGGCGCAGATCCTTCCTATCTGCCGTTCCTTAAAAAAGGCCGGCAATAAAGTGATCAGCATTGTCGGCGTTAAAACAAAAAAGAAACTTACCTTAGAAAGCCATTTGCGTTCGGCCTCGTATAAACTTTTGGTTCTGACTGAAGACGGTTCCTATGAAAAACGGGGAATGCCGATCAACATTTTGGGAAAAGTTTTAAAAGAAGAAGACGTTGATCTGGTCTATGTTTTTGGATCTGTTGAATTATTGCGATCAGTCACGGCGATAACGAAAAAAGAAAAGATCAAAACTCTTGTCGGGCTTAGCCCGGTGATGGTCGATGGTTTGGGTTTATGCGGTTCTTGCCGCGTGCGCGTCGGTGATAGGGAAGTTTTTGCTTGCACCGATGGGCCGATCTTTAACGGGCACGACGTTGATTTTGATTATTTAAAAGCGCGAATGGCGTAAATTCTTATGCAAAAAAATAATATTCCGGCTTTGCCGGCGCAAAAAAGGATCAAGAGCTTTGCGGAAGTTTCTTTAGGATTTAACAAGAAACAAGCTTTAGATGAAGCGATGCATTGTCCGCAACCTTCTGATCCGGCGCATGTTCATCGTTGCCCTTTGGGCGTGGATGTTCTAGGATTTATCCGCTTTATCCGGGAAGGAAAAATGCGGGAGGCTTTGCTTAAAATCAGAGAGCGAAATCATTTTCCGGGTGTTTGCGGGCGTGTTTGTTCGGCGCCATGCCAGAAAAATATTTATGAAGGCGAAACATGGGTAACGGATATCCGCGCTTTAGAACGTTTCGCGTTTGATTTTGGTGATAAAAAAGAACATAAAGCTCAAAGCCCAAAACAGACGGAACAAAAGATCGCGATTATCGGTTCCGGCCCGGCGGGATTGACCGCTGCCGCGGATCTGGCGCAGCTGGGCTACGGAGTTGTCATTTTTGAAGCAATGCATAAAGCCGGCGGGGCTTTGTGGTATGGAATTCCGGAATTCCGTTTGCCTAAAAAAGTTCTTAACAGTGAAATTGATTATGTGAAATCTCTTGGCGTTGAAATTAAACTCAATGCAGTCATCAATCAAAATTATTCTGTTGAGCAGCTTTTATCGGAAGGTTACGAAGCTGTTCTTTTAGCGTCCGGCAGCGGGTCGCCTAAAATATCCGGCCTTCGCGGAGAACATTTTAAAGGCGTTTACTTAGCCGAAGAATATCTGATGCGCAGCAACTCAAGATCCGCATCCCTATCATTCAAAGGGAAAAAGGCGGTGGTGATCGGCGTTGGCAATGTTGCTTTTGATTGCGCGCGTACCAGCGTTCGTTTAGGCTGCGATACAACGCTTGTCTGCGAGGGAACCGAAGATGATCTGATGATGGCAAAAGCAGAGATCGAATTTGCAAAAGAAGAAGGCGTTAAGCTGGAAGTCTTGACCAAGCCTTTAGAAATTCTGTCACACGAAAATCATTGTACCCGAGGTGTGCGTTTTATTAAATTGGATTTTGCCGATCCTGGCTCTTCCGGAGAATGGAAGCTGACGCCTGTGCAGGGTTCGGAATTTGTTTTGGATGCCGACATTGTTATTATCGCGGCGGGGCATAAGCCGAATTGTTTGGCGGCAAGATCCACAGAAGACTTAAAAGTCAACAAAGACGGAAGTATTTGGACCAAGAAAAATAGTTTTGCGACATCCGTAGAGAAAGTTTTCGCCACCGGTGCCGTAGCACAGCCGGGCAATCTTATTATGTCTATGGTTTTAGCCAAAAGAGCCACCCAGGAAATTGACTCGTACCTAAAAGAAAAATTATCCGCAAAATAATGAGCGACAAAAAGAAGATCACTCTCGCATATATTAAAAATTGCAAAAAACGCCGCCAGAAGATCACGGTGCTGACGGCCTATGATCACCCCTTAGCGTCTTTGGTGGATCAAGCCGGCATTGATATTGTTTTAGTGGGTGATTCTTTGGCGAACGTGGTTTTAGGTTTAGCATCAACGCGCGAAGTTGGCATGAGCGAGATGATCTATCACGCGAAGGCCGTTCGCCGCGCGATTAAAAAAGCTTTTTTGATCGGCGATATGCCCTTTGAATCGTATCAAATTGACGCAGGGCTGGCGGTGGGTAATGCCCGGCGTTTCGTGGAAGAGGCCGGCTGCGACGCGGTGAAATTAGAATGGTTCGATCAGTGCTTAGAGGCGACCAAAGCGATCGTTGGTGAAGGAATTCCGGTGATGGGCCACGTGGGTTTAACGCCACAGACGGCCGACAAGTTAGGCGGGCTTAAGGTCCAGGGAAAAGAAGCTGGATCAGCCCGGCAGATCATCCGCCAAGCGATCGATTTTGAAAAAGCGGGTTGTTTTAGTATTGTTTTAGAATGCGTTCCCGCTCAAGTTGCCAAGATCATTAGCGAACGATTGACGATCCCGACTATTGGAATTGGCGCCGGAAAATATTGCGATGGACAAGTTCTGGTAACCTATGATCTTTTAGGGTTACTAACCGGTTTTCAACCTCGTTTTGTGAAGCGTTACGCCCATCTCGATAAAATAATTCTAAAAGCACTGACAAAATACCGTAAAGATGTTTTGCGCGGAAGTTTTCCGGGAAAAAAGCACAGCTTTGAAATTTCCAAAGAAGAACTACGCAGCCTTAAGGGATCAGACTAAAAACTATTATGAATTGTAAAAATCATCCCGCAGAAAAAGCGAATTACACCTGCGAAAGCTGTAAGGCCAATTTTTGCACGCCTTGCATCACCGCGCGTCAGATCACGCCCGGATTTACGGCGTATATTTGTAAAGAATGCGGAGGAAAATGCAATCCCTTTGGCGACGAAAAGGCAAAACCACCCGTTAAGCCGCGCAAGGTCATCTTTCTGGAAGAAACAAAGATCGACGAGAAAAGCGTGAAGAAAGAAAAAGCTCAAGCGCCGGCCGCGCAAATCCCAAAGAAAGCTGGCCAGCCGAATTTTTGGAAGAGCTTGCCGGGAACGCTTATCTTTCCTTTAAGAGGGAAAGGGGTTTTCGTTGTTCTTATTTTGAGCGCTATCGTATTTGCCTCGGAATATTTTGCCGAAATCGTTCATACAAATCCGTTTTTACAAATTCTATGGGTTATATTTTTTACTTATTCTTTTGTCTATGGCCTTAAAGTTTTGGATGACGCCATTAAAGGAGAGCCGCGTTTAAGCGCCTGGATCGATCTAAAGTTTTGGTTGAATATTATTTGGCCGATGGTGTATGTGATTCTTGCTTCGCTCTTGTGCTTTTTACCGGCCGCTGCGTATTTTCTACTAAAACAAAAATTTGACGTGATCTTCTTTCCACTTTTGGGAGGCGGCGTATTCTTTCTGCCTATGTTTTTTGTGCGAGTGATGGCCTTTAAGAAACCGGCGACGATAAATCCCATAAAAACAGTGACATCGATCGCGCGAACATTTTTTGCTTACTTGATCTTATGCGTATTGATCTTTGGGTTGACATTCGGCTGGTTTTACTTGACGATGGATTTTTCTTTGGATTATCTTACCGGCTATGAACAAATTGTTTCCGTGCTGAGCAGCTTTGTTTTTGTTTATTTTCTTTTGATCGTGGCACGGCTATTAGGGATTTTTGGGCGGTTTTATCAACAGAAGATCGGTTAAAAAGGAAATTTATCCAAGATGAAAAAATGCCCGTTTTGCGCGGAAGAAATTCAGGACGAAGCGACCAAATGTCGTTTTTGCGGGGAATTCTTAACGCAAGAAGCGAAAGAGCAAAAGCTCAAATGGTATTACCGCACGCCTTTTTTGATCTTTGGGTTTTTCATTGCCGGGCCGCTCATTTTGCCGGTTGTCTGGACCAATCCCAAATTCAGCCGGACGACGAAAATTGTCATTACGGTGCTTGCGTTGGGCGTTACGGGGCTGTTGATCCAGTTGTCCGCGGTAACCATTGACGCGATGCTAAAACATATTCAGGATCTCGATAGCACCTTTAAGGGAATTTTGTAATTCTTGCAAAAAAGGCAAAGCAAAATCCTTGCTTTTTAAAAAACTTTCAGATAGAATAAGCCCCAATTGATTTGCCGTGTATGAAAATGGCTAATGGCAGTATCACGACGTGAAGGATATTTCTTGAAACCGAACTCAATAGTAGATATGGAAAAGATTGTCGCTCTTTGTAAACGACGGGGATTCATTTTTCAGTCTTCAGAGATTTACGGAGGGTTGTCTAGCGTTTGGGATTACGGCCCTTTTGGCGCGGAGCTTAAGCGTAACGTTAAAAATGCCTGGTGGAAGACGGTTATTCACGAACGCGATGATGTGGTCGGGCTTGACACCGGAATCTTAATGCATCCTTCGACCTGGAAAGCCTCAGGGCATATTGATACCTTCAATGACCTGGTTGTTGATTGTAAGAAATGTAAAAAAAGATTTCGCCCGGATCATTTAAAGGGTAAATGCCCCTCTTGCGGCGGAACAGATTTTACCGAGCCTCGCGCGTTTAATCTGATGCTCAAAACTTATTTAGGTCCCATCGAAAATGAAGAAGGGCTAACCTATCTTCGACCCGAAACAGCCCAAGGTATTTTTGTTAACTTTCTGAATATTTTAGATACGACCCATCGCAAATTACCTTTTGGCGTGGCGCAGACCGGAAAATCATTCCGCAATGAAATTACTCCCGGAAATTTCACATTCCGCACGCGTGAATTCGAACAAATGGAAATTGAATATTTCACTCATCCTAAAGACGCTGAAGATTGTCATAAAAAATGGATCGAAGAACGTTTTAATTGGTATTTGAAATTAGGGCTTAAGAAAGATAAACTGCGTTTACGCGCGCACGACAAAGATGAATTGGCGCATTATTCAACCGCTTGCACCGATATTGAATATGAATTTCCTTTTGGATGGTCTGAATTGGAAGGCATTGCCAATCGCACCGATTTTGATCTGAAGCAACATTCGCAGGTTTCCGGAAGAGATCTGCGTTTTCAAGACAACATCACTAATGAGAAATTCTTTCCCTTTGTGATCGAGCCTTCCGGCGGGGTAGACCGGGCGACATTGGCATTTTTAGTTGATGCGTATCATGAAGAGCAAATTCAAGGCGCCAATAAAGAAGAAAACACGCGCGTTGTTTTAAGGCTCAGTAAAGAATTAGCGCCGGTTAAAATTGCGGTTTTACCGCTTCTTAAGAAAAATGCCGATATTGTTACCTTGGCTAAAAAGATCAAGCAAGATTTGCAAAAAGATTTTGTGACAGTGTATGATGACAGCGCGGCCATAGGAAAGCTTTACCGCCGTCAAGACGAAGTAGGCACTTTTTATTGTATTACGGTTGATGTCCAATCTTTAGAAGACAAGCAGGTCACCGTTCGCGATAGAGATACAATGAAGCAAGAAAGAATTTCCGTAGATCGTCTACGAGAATATTTAGCAAAACAGTTTCTCACTTAATAATCAGTAGAAAGGATGGTTTTGAAAGCAATGGCTAAGAAATACGTGTATTTTTTTGGCGGCGGAAAAGCCGAGGGCAAAGCGGATATGAAGAATTTATTAGGCGGTAAAGGCGCTAACCTGGCTGAAATGGCAGGGCATAAAGATCTTAAATTACCCGTTCCGCCGGGATTTACGCTTTCTACGGATGTCTGTACTCATTATTACGCGAATAAAAGGAAATACCCTACCACGCTTAACGCGGAAGTTTTAGCAGCCTTGAAACGCGTCGAGCAGGTTTTAAAGAAGAAATTCGGCGATGTCAATGATCCGCTGTTAGTTTCTGTTCGTTCTGGTGCTCGCAAATCCATGCCGGGTATGATGGAAACCGTTTTAAACGTAGGTCTAACCGAAAAAACCATTGTCGGTTTAGTGAAGAAGACGAAAAACGAACGTTTCGTTTATGATGCCTATCGACGCTTAATTACCATGTATTCCGACGTTGTTATGGAAAAAGCCGCCGGTATCGAGCCTGCCGAAGGCAAAGGTGTGCGTCAGCAATTAGAGCATATTTTAGAAGCAACAAAAAAACAACGCGGCGCTAAGACGGATTCTGATCTGACCGCTGATGATTTGAAGAAATTATGCGTTCAGTACAAAGCGAAGATCAAGGAAGTTTTAAAGAAAGAATTCCCCGAAGACCCCTTTGAACAACTCTGGGGCGGTATCGGCGCCGTATTCGCGTCATGGAACGGCAAGCGCGCTATTTCATATCGGCGTATTGAAGGCATCCCGGATGAATGGGGAACGGCCGTCAATGTTCAGGCGATGGTGTTCGGTAATATGGGCGATAGTTCATCGACCGGAGTTGCTTTTACCCGTAATCCCGGAAATGGCGATAATCATTTCTACGGAGAATATTTGGTCAATGCCCAAGGCGAAGACGTTGTGGCAGGTATTCGTACACCCGCGCCTATTAACGGATATTCCAAAAGCGATCACAATAAAAATCTCAAAACTTTGGAAGAAACAAAACCCAAGGCCTATAAACAATTGGATGATATCCGCAAACGGCTAGAAAAGCATTATCACGATATGCAGGATATTGAGTTCACCATCGAAAATGATGAACTTTTCATGTTGCAATGCCGTTCCGGAAAACGTAACGGCCCGGCGGCCGTTAAGATGGCCATCGACATGGTGAAAGAAAAATTGATCACCAAAGAAGAAGCCGTTATGCGCGTGACTCCGTCGCAGTTAGACGAATTGCTTCATCCTATCATTGATCCGAATATTGAAAAAACAGCCAAGGCTTTAGCTAAAGGCCTTCCGGCCGGCCCGGGCGCTGCGGCAGGGCACATTGTGTTTACCGCCAATGACGCGGTCAATTGGGTGAAAAACGGAAAGAAAGTTATTTTAGTGCGTGCTGAAACAAATCCGGAAGACGTTGAAGGTATGCGCGCGGCCGAAGCTATTCTGACCGCCCGCGGCGGCATGACCTCTCACGCGGCTTTGGTTGCCCGCGGTTGGGGAAAATGCTGTATCGTCGGATGCTCTGATCTTGACATCGATGCTCACACGAAGACAATGAAAATCGGCAATGAAGTTCTTAACGAAGGCGATGTCATTACGCTTAACGGAACAAAAGGCCGTTTCTATAAAGGCCAGCTTCCTATGATCAATGCGGCGGAAGACAATAAGGAATTCAACGATTTTCTTAAGATCTGCGATACGGTGCGCACATTAAAAATTCGCACCAATGCCGATACCCCGGAAGATGCGGCTAAGGCGCGCGCGTTTGGCGCAGAAGGCATTGGACTTTTCCGTACCGAACATATGTTTTACGGCAAAGGTTCCGAAGAGGCTCTTTTTAAACTTCGCAAGATGATCGTTTCTAAAAGCCTTGATGAACGTCGTCGGGCTCTGGATGAATTATTTCCGCATGTGAAAAAGGATATTAAGGGAACCTTGGCAGCTATGGACGGATTTCCGGTCACCATTCGTTTATTGGATCCGCCATTGCATGAATTCGTTCCGCATAATCCTGACCAACTGCAGGGTTTGGCCACCAGCTTGAATATTTCTTTAGATGAGCTGGCAAAACGCGCTAATGCCTTGCATGAAACAAATCCCATGATGGGCCATCGCGGTGTCCGTTTAGGCATTACTTATCCGGAAGTTACCGAAATGCAAGTTCGCGCGATTTTAGAGGCGGCGGCAGAATTGATCAAGGAAGGTAAAAATATCATTCCGGAGATCATGATTCCCGTCACTTGTGATGTCAGCGAAGTGAAGCATCAACAAGAAATCGTGAAAACTGTTTACAAAGAAACATTGGCGAAATATAACATTAAGAAGATCTCCTATATGTTCGGAACGATGATCGAAATTCCGCGCGCGGCGCTTTTAGCCGACAAAATGGCGGAAGCGGCCGAGTTCTTTTCGTTCGGGACCAATGATCTCACGCAGATGACTTTTGGTTTTTCGCGTGATGATATAGGCGGTTTTCTTGGCGAGTATCTTGAAAAACGTATTTTACCCGAAGATCCATTCCAGTCCATTGATTTGGCTGGCGTTGGGCAACTCATAGAGTACGGCGTCCAAAGAGGGCGTTCGGTGAAAAAAGACCTCAAAGTCGGTATCTGCGGTGAACACGGCGGAGATCCTGCTTCCATTGATTTCTGTCATAAGGTTGGCATGACGTATGTCAGCTGTTCGCCTTACCGCGTTCCGATCGCTCGCTTAGCATCTGCGCAAGCGGTGGTTAACAATAGAAAGAAAAAATGACCGATTCCGTAAAGGCATATCTTAAAGACATCAGGCATATTCCGCTTTTGACGGCGAAAAGTGAGATCGAACTCGCCAAACGGATCAAGAAAGGCGAGGTGGAGGCTCGAAACGAGATGATCCGTTCGAACCTTCGCCTCGTCATTAGTATTGCCAAAAGGTATATGAATTTAGGTATCCCTTTTAACGATCTTATTGAAGAAGGAAATATCGGATTGATGCGCGCGGTGGATAAATTTGATCCCAGAAAAGGGTTTCGATTTTCCACGTACGCGGCCTGGTGGATCAAGCAGGGGATTTCCCGCTCCATTATTGATCAGGGAAAGATGATCCGCATTCCGGTTTATATGAATGAAGAAATATTCAAATGCAAAAAAGTGACCGAGGCGTTGACGCACAAATTAAAACGCAAGCCGCGCGCCGGGGAGATCGCTAAAAAACTTAAAGTGAGCGTTGATAAAGTGCGCGAACTTAATAACTGGATCACCAAGATGTCAAGCTTGGAGGCGCCCATCGGCGAAGACGGTGAAGGCCAAGTCAAAGATATGATCGAAGATGACAGCCTGGCCGCGCCCGATGAAGAGCTGGACGAATTTTTTAACAAAGAGCGCGCCGCGGATTTACTGAAGATGATGAGCGAACGCGAGCGAGAGATCCTGGAGATGAGATTCGGCATTACCGACGGGACAAGCCGTACCTTAGCCGAAATCGCCAAAAAAATGGGTGTTTCGCGCGAACGCATTCGGCAGGTGGAAGCCGCTGCCTTAAAAAAATTACGCAAAATCCTTAAACAACAAGAAAGGGTAAAGAAAATTGAAGAATAAAAAAAGAAATCAAACCTTTGCCTTGGTGGTGCCCCGATTTGAAGATATCTTTCATTCATTTTACGCCGGAGAGATCATTAAAGGCGTTGGCCTGGCCGCCAGCCGTCTTAAGGTCGACATCTTGATGCATATCACCGATCGTTTTGATCATCACGAGTGGATGGATTCAGCCATGATGGATGAAGATTATGTGGACGGGATTATTTTCGCGGATATCAATAATGATGTCACGATGTTGCGGCGGGTGATCAACAAGGGTATGCCGTATGTTGTCCTTAATAATACTTTCGTTGAGCCGATCAACTGTATTTCCATTGATAATAAAAAAGCCGCTATTCAGGTTGTGGAATATTTGATCCGCATGGGACATAAAAATATCGCGACCATTGCCGGAGACCTTTCGACGCAAGCCGGAAAACAGCGTTTGGAAGGATATAAGGAAGCCTTGACGCTTCACGGCATAAAGTTGATGGAAGAATATTTAACCACCGGAGATTTTTTAAGGACTCCCGCGCGCAAATCTGCCGAAAAACTCCTTAAGCTTAAAAACCGTCCCACCGCTATTTTTGCCGCCTCCGATGTTATGGCGCTGGAAGTTATCGATGAAGCCAGGGCGCAAAAGATCAAGGTCCCCGAAGAGCTTTCTGTGGTCGGTTTTGATGACAATCCGCTAAACGTCTATAGCCCTATCAAGCTGTCAACGGTGGCACAGCCTCTAGTCGAGATGGGCCGTTTGGGTGTTGAACAATTAGGCCAGATCATCGCCCGGACCGTTAAAATTCCCTTAAAGACAACTTTGGGAACTAAATTCATGGAGCGCGATTCGACCGCTGTTTTGCCAAACGCAGATTTTAATAAATAGCGAAAAATAAAAAGGGGAGGCCAATGCGTAAATCTGAACTTAAAAAATGCATTCGCGATATTCCTGATTTTCCCAAGCCCGGAATTATTTTTAAAGACATCACCACGCTTCTTCAAAACAAAGACGCCTTCAAAAAATCCATCGATCTGATGGCTAAACAGTTTAAGAATGAAAGCATTGATTGCGTGGTGGCGGTTGAATCCAGAGGATTTATTTTTGGAGCGGCTTTAGCGTATAAGCTAAAAACTGGTTTTGTCCCGGTGCGCAAAAAAGGAAAACTTCCCTTTAAAACAAAAAGCATGACGTATCAATTAGAATACGGCACAGATTCTTTGGAGATCCATGAAGATGCCGTTACGCCGCAATCAAAGGTTTTGGTTGTGGATGATCTTTTGGCGACCGGAGGAACGGTTAAAGCGGTCACGGATCTTTTAAAAGAGCAGGGCGCTCAAATTGTCGGCATCGCTTTTCTTGTTGAATTGGGTTTTTTAAAAGGCAAAGAGAAGCTAAAAGAATTTCCCATCTATTCTCTAATAAGGTTTTAATAGAAATTGAGCCGCAGGCATATATGCCTGCGGCTCAATTTCCCTAGTATCAAAAATCAAGGCTTCCCCCATTTATTATGTTGTCTAATTTTTCGTTTCACAAAAAATTATTTGTCCTATTAACAGCCGCTTTTCTGATAGCGGTTGTTTTTTTGCCGTACAGCTCCGTTTTAAAAAATGGACCTGTCCACTTAGGCGATGAGGCGCATTTGACGACGTTCACTTCTACCATCGAGAATAAGATCCTGGGAAACGATCTGTTCTTGCAGCACGCGGGCAGCCTTGCTTTGCACAGCGCGATTGTTCTTTTGATATTCTTTTTTCTTTTGCGTTGTCTGAAGCTTCCGATCGGCGCGGCGACGATAGCGGCTTTGCTATTTGGGCTTCACCCTATTCATGTAGAACCGGTAGCTTGGGCTACCGGCCGCAAAGATATTTTGTATTCCTTATTTTATTTAGCCGGACTGTATTCGTACTGGCGGTATTTGGAAACAAGAAAACGATCGCTTTACGCGTGGACGATCGTTTTTTGTGTTTTAGGCATGTTCTCGAGCCCAATGGCGTTCAGTTTTCCGTTTATTTTGCTTTTATGCGATTGGCTGTTCGGGCGAAAGATGACGCGAGATGTTCTATTTGAGAAAATTCCGTATTTTCTTTTTGCTATTTTTGTTTTTGGGATAACGCGTTCCTTTAAATTCTTTGTCCTATCAGAAGCGGGGAACTTAACTGAGATCGTTCTCGTTTGGGTTTGGGCTCTGGTATCTCATCTTCGCCATTTCTTTTTTTCGTATCTTTTTGTTCCGGTTTATCCCGCACCGCAACCAATTTCACTGTTTAATCTAAGCTATGCTTTTTCGATAGCGGCTTTTTTGTTGTTCGCTCTAGTTATTTTTATTTTCCGAAAAAATAAGTGGGTCGTTTTTTCTTTTGGATTTTATGCTTTATCGGTATTGTTTTCTCTAAAAATTAAATACGCGCCGGATGACATTATTATTTCTAACCGTTTTATGTATTTGGCGAGTTTGGGATTTTGTATTTTGATCGGTGTTTATTTTGAGCAGGTTATGGGGCGCGCGAGAAATAAGGGGGGTATTATTAAACGCGCGGCTTGGTTTTTGCTCATCTCTTTCTTCCTCGTGCTATCCGCTAAAACATTTTTTCAAACACGGATCTGGAAAAACAGCGAAACGCTCTGGAGCTATCAGCTGCGCCATTTTCCTAACACGCCGGCTGCCTTAGTCAATCTTGCGAGTTTAAAAAGCAGCCGGTCAAAGTTTGATGTTGGCGAAGTAATTGCCCTGTATGAAAAAGCTATCGTTGTTTCGCCAACGTATACGCAAGCCTATTATTGTTTGGGCAATTTGTACAAGGATATTCACGAGTATACCAGGGCGGTGACGGTTTATCGAAAGGTTTTAGCACTTGATTCAAGCTACAAAGACACTAATTTTAACTTAGGATGGATTTATTTGGAAATCGGGCAGGTTTCTGATGCCATTTTGGCTTTTGAGAGAGTTATTGCGCAAGATCCCCTGAACGAACAATCCTATATGGATGTCCTGGGGGCTTATTTTAAAGTCATTAAAAAAGGGCAAAATGATGCGCGATACAAAGAGGCGCAAGCGAAAGTGGCTAATGCTTACATTTATCTTATCCAAAAAAAATCTCCGGCCGCGGCGTCCTATTTTAATCTAGGCTATATTTATGGAGAACAGGGAGACTTGAAGACAGCCATTGATTTCTACAAAAAAGCCTTGGAGATCAACCCTCAGTATGCAAAAGCGCTTTATAATTTAGCCAATGCGTATACGGATATGGAGTTGTATAATGAGGCGGTTAATCTTTACCGAAGAGCCATTAAAATTGATCCCAAGAATAGTGATGTTTATTTGGGTCTGGGAGTTGCCTATACAGCGCTCGGCAATCATCAGGAGGCCGTTTCTTGTTACAAAAAAGCTATTGAGGTCAACCCGAGTAATTCAAACGCCTATTTCAACTTGGCATTTAGCTATGAGACAACAGGGCAAATCCGGGATGCGATTGAAAATTACAAGAAAACAACAGAGATCGATCCTGCCCATGCGGAAGCCTATTATAATTTAGGGAACTTGTATGTTCACTTAGGGATGACCGAAACTGCCGTTAAAAACTATGAAAAAGCCATTGAGGTCAGCCCGGAGCATTTGAACGCCTTGATCAATCTCTCTATTGTTTATTCGCAAGAGGGGGAATTTGCAAGATCACTTGAGTATTGTAAACGGGCCATGGCTTTAGGCTATGAGCCGGAAGCAGAATTCTTAAGGATTTTGAAGGAAAAAACCGGGAATTAGTAATAGCTTTATGCGCCTGTAGCTCAATTTGGTTCCGACGCTCCGACTTTTAAGCGATTTATAAATAGGAAGCGTCGGAGGCCGGAATCCCGACTTCCTAAAATGTTTTAACAGGGAACGTCGGGAATAGAGCAATTGAAAAACAGTATGGCCTACATTTACATTTTAGTGAGTCAAAGTAGCGGAAAATATTATATTGGCTGTACGGCCGGAGACATTGAATCAAGAGTCCGGAAGCATCAGCGAGGGGAAGTTTCATTTACGAAGCGTAATTTACCCGTTAAGTTGGTTCTGGCGCAAAAGTGTTCTAATATGCTCATTGCTCGGGCGGTAGAAAAGAAAATTAAAAGCCTAAAGAGAAAAGATTACATAAGCAGGATGGTTTTGGAAGGAAGAATCAAGATTTTGGATCGATATTTGAAAAGTGAATAAGTAGATAGCGTTATGCGCCCATAGCTCAATTTGGATAGAGCGCGGCTCTCCTAAGGCCGTTGTTGGTGGTTCGACTCCACCTGGGCGCATTTATTTTTTTAGCAGCACAGGAGACCTGTATCAAAATTTTACCATTTTTCCTGAATTGTGCCTAATGGCTGCAAAACACTATGGTTACAAAAATTCTTTAAAAAAATGTTGACTCTGCACAGCAACTATGGAAAAATGACAATACTTACTTAACCCAGAGATGATTTCAATCTGACACGAAAGGAGGGGATGGACAAAAGCCGTCGGAGGTCATCAGATATCTGGAATTGAATCGATAAATACTAGACCATTATAATAAAACTAGATCAACCTATATAGCACAACAGCAGTAAAGCAGTACACAAAGTATCATAACGAAAGTTAACTCTTAAGGAGGAAACACAAATGAAGAAATTATTATTAGCCGTGTTAGTGGTCGCTTTAGTGGCCATGCCGGCATTTGCCAGCGTGCAAAACGTTAAGGTCAGTGGTTCCATTAACTCCACCTACCTTAATCGTGATCAGTTTGATTTCGGCAGTACTGCCGGTCAAGTTGGTTGGGAACAGTCACTTTTACTTACCCAATCAACGTTGCGTGTTGATGCCGATTTAACCGACAATGTTTCAACGACCGTTAAATTGCTCAACGAAAGAGTTTGGGGCGAATCGGATGTTTCTTCTCCCGATGATGCCAACGACATCGATATCAATTTAGCCTATGCCACCATGAGAGAAATGCTTTATTCTCCCTTGACTGTTGTTATCGGTCGCCAGGAGCTCTTTTATGGTAATGGCTTAGTTATCGGTAACGGTACTAACAACGTTACAGGCCAAGGTGGTCTTAATGGCGTTGCTGAAGATCTCGCCATGAATACCGCATTCGATGCCGTTAAGTTGATCCTTAACTATGATCCTCTGACCATCGATGTTGTTGCTTCCAAAGTTGATAGCAATGTTTCATTAGGTGCCGGTGAGATTAAAGATGATGTTAATCTTTTCGGTACCAATGCCAATTATAAACTTGGCGACAGCAAGAATACCGAAGTGGAAGCGTATTTTTGGACCAGAGTTGATAATTCAACTGCAGCAGCTGCTGCTGGTTCTAAGGCTGATACCGTTTACAACCCAGGTCTTCGCGCCAGCACCAATCCTATCAAGGGATTGAATGTTCAGGGCGAAGTTGCTTGGCAAAGAGGTAATAAAGCTGAAACAGTTGCTGGTGGTGTTCGTGATAATCAACAAAGAGAGGCTATGGCCGCTCAAGTTATCGCTAGCTACGCCGTTAGCCATGATTCAGTGGCAAAATGGAACCCGGTTCTTAGCTCATGGTTTACCTATCTATCAGGCGATAACGATGGCATGACAGCGAGTCTCAACCCATCAACAAAAGAAACATATACCGCATGGGATCCTATGTTCGAAGGTCAAGCGGGTGGTACAATTTACAACACCTTATTTGACTATTCAAACGTTCGTCTCGTGGGTGGGTCTTTGCAGGTCAATCCTATGCAAGACGTAACCCTCAAGGGTACGGTTACCGGCCTCTGGTTAGATAAAGATCTCGATCAGATAAGTACGGGAGATGGCAATGGATCTGCGGCAAGCGTATTACGTCAACCGGACGGAACGTTCTCAACATTGAACGTTACCAGCAATCGTCATCTCGGTAATGAGTTTGATGTTGCCTTGATGTATGATTACACCGAAGATGTCCAACTTGGTTTAAATGCCGGCTGGTTTTTCCCTGGTGCTGTGTTTGTAAACGCGTACGGCCACAATGGTCTTGATGACAATCATCAAATGGCTTCACAGTTGATTGCCAACGTGAATGTAAACTTCTAATTGATTTAAAATTAGGAGTTGTTTTAAAGGCGCCCCGATATTTTGTCGGGGCGCCTTTGTTTTTGGCTGCCTTTTATCCGCATCTGCCATCTTGTTTAAAAGGCAGCCAACCCCGATGAGTGCAGCGAAATTATTGAAAAGAATTTCGCTGTAGCTGACGAATCGGGGTATCTTGGCCTTGTTTCCTGTTCCCACAATGTTTTTAATCACCCCCGTTATTTCATTGCGCAAAATTATTAAAAATAATTTTGCGCAATGAAACAGAGCACGGGGGTTATTCATTTTCCTCTAATAAAAGCGAGGTAAAAATTGCCCCATCATTTTATTCCTCGAAATTATTTTCAACAATTTCTCGGAACAAAATAAAACATGGGGCTTACTCGCTTTTTCCCAATAAAAATCCTGGTAAAGCTCGTAAAATAATCACAAATAATATTTGCATTTAGTATTTTTCTGCTATGATAAAAATTAAGAGAAAAATACTACATCTTGTGGTATTTGAACAGATTAAGGCTTAAGTAAAACTATTCGTATTTTTAAAGAAATAAGGATTTCCGACGCAGATGACCAAAGATGAGATTTATGAGCATTTAGCTCAAGTGTATCTCGGCAAGCAAAAGAAAATTGACAAGAAAAGAAAGCGCTCGTTAAAGCCGAAGGTATTAATTCAGGGAATTGTTTTAGTTATTCTTTTGGGCTCATCCTTTTACGGTCTTACCGCATTCTTTTCCAAAAAAAATACTTACACACCGACGAGCATCATCTTCGCGCTTAACAATAGCCCCATCCGCGTTAAGTATAATTTTAATCAGCCGTATCCGCAGCGAGAAGACTTTGCGCTTCCTATTCCAAAGATTGACGCCACCAAGTATAAAAAAATAAACTTTTCTATTCGCGGTACCGATGATGGTTTTCCGGGGATCGTTAAAGTCGTTTTGCGCAACCGCAAAAATGAAAATTCTTTTTATTTTGTCCAGAATGTCGGCCTCAAATGGCAGAAGCTTAGTATTCCCTTGGAAGAATTTAGCGCTATTACGGACTGGACAAATTTACGCGATATCTCCTTTGTTTTAGAATCTTGGAATGTTGAGCGTAAACGAGGGGCCGTACTGATCGATGAGATTTGTTTTACGAATTAACGGTCTGACCCTAAGACCGTTTATAAGATAAATTAAAAGCGAAAGACTTACTAAAAGGAGGATCAAGAATATGCGCGTCATATCCATAGCGAACCAAAAAGGTGGTTGCGGGAAGACGACAACGTCCATTAATCTGGCGGCGGCTTTAGCTGCTCAAGGAAAGAAGGTTCTCCTTTTAGATCTAGATCCTCAGTCGCACGCGTCATTGGGATTAAATGTTGAGTCGCAAAATAGCATTTACAATGTCATCTCGCGCTTAACGCCGCATAAATTGGGCATTCAAGACATTATTATCAGTTTGCCTGACAGCTTTGATATTCTGCCGTCCAATGTTTTAGTCGGGACCCTGGAACAAGAATTGGCGGATGAGATCGGCCGTGAATTAAAGTTGGTGGAAGCCCTTTCACGCTTAGAAGGGCAGTATGACTATGTTCTTATTGATTGCCCTCCCAGCCTTGGGTTTTTAACGGTCAATGCTATTCGTGCCAGCCAAGAGATCATTATTCCGGTTGAAACAAGCCGGTTTTCAATGCAAGGCGTTGAGCGGCTCATGGACATCGTCCATCTTATCAAAGATAGGCTAAATCACACGGTTGTTGCTAAAGTTTTAGTGACCATGTTCGATTCGCGTTTACGGCATTCGTTTCTCATGCTCGCTAAGATCAAAGAACGGTTTAACGCGATGATCTTTGATACGATCATTCACGTGAACGTTAAGCTGAAGGAATCCATTGTTATGGGCCAAACCGTGGCAAGTTATGACAAATATTGCCGCGGGGCTAAAGATTATTCAAGCTTGGCCAGAGAGCTTTTGCGCGCCAACAATGAGGAGGAAGTGATCGCCTCCTCCATTGCTCGACGGGTAGCTATTGAAACAGATGCGCCCATGCAAAACTCGTCACGGATACAGCAGTTTATGGAAGAAAGCGCGGCAGAAAGCGCAACAGAAGCTGCTATAGAAAATATTTCAGCACCCGAAGCGGTCTTCTCGCTGGATGCGCCGTTTGCCCGCTCAGTTTATGTTGTAGGCAGTTTTAATGAGTGGGGTATTGATGAATCGTTTCGCATGCAAAAAGAAAACGACAAGTGGATCTTAAAGGCCTCATTGAAACCGGGCCGTTATCGCTATCGTTTTATCGTCGATGGGAAATGGCAGGAAGATCCCGAAAATCCGCAAAACGAAAAAAATCCTTTTGGTGAGATCGACTCTTTAGTTGAGGTTGGACAATGACAGAAAATGCTCCGATCAACGAAAAAGAGATCTTAGATGGAAAAATATACGCCGTTTTATCCTATATCTCGATTTTGTGCATTAGCCCGATCATATTTAAAAGAGAAAATGCATTTGCGTTATCACACGGAAAACAAGGCTTGATCATATTCGTCGGACAAGTTGCGGTTCTTATCTTGAGTATTGTTTTTCCCTGGGTTCTCCGTCCCGCGATGTTTTTGCTCTTCTCCTTGGCATTCTGGGGCATTATTGAGGCTTTGCGAGGGCATTATGTAAGATTGCCGCTCGTATCGGATATTGCGGATAAAATCACATTATAGCCAGAAATTCTTGGCGTAATGTCTTTCAGAATATCTTATGGCGCTATTTCGTCGGATCCTGGAGTCACTCAAGAAAAAATTCCGTCTTTTACCCTCACGACGACGTTTAAAGCGCCGCTCTCCCGCCAAAAAAACAAAAAAACGATCGGCTCGCCCCCCAAAGAGTTCTTTAAAACGGGTTTTAAAATCATCCAAGTCTAAAAAACGCATACGAAGACCTGTCGGGCCCAAAAAGGTAAAAACTTTTAAGGCCAAGGTTCGTTTTACTAAAAAGAAGCCTTCGAAGAAGCTTTTAAAAGGTCGTTCATTGAAGCCCAAAGAAAAGAGCTTAGCGCAAACTGAGGGCTTTTATGTAGGCGAAATAACGCATTTCTTCTCCAAAATAAAAGTTTGTGTTGTGAGGATCGATAACGGCTCAATTATCGTCGGAGATAAGTTGCGCATTGAGGGCGGTTCCGGCCATTTTATTCAAAAAGTAATTTCGCTTCAAATTGAGAATAAAGATGTTAAAATAGCAAACAAAGGCCAGTTGGTCGGCCTAAAGGTTAATAAGAAAACACGTCCCGGAAGCAAGGCCTATAAGATCTCTTAAGAGGTGCCGTATGAAAGACAAAGCTGGACAAAATACGTTTGAATATATTCTGCTATTGGCGGCAGTTGTCGCTGTTTTTATTGTTTTTCTAAATCCTAGCGGGATATTTAGGGGGAAAGTGGAAAGAATTCTCAATACGATCCCCGATCAAGTTAATTCAATGGCGCGCAATATCCATTTTGAAGAATAATACATTTCTATGGCTCTTTTAGATAAAAATGATAAGAAGCTGGTCAAACGCTATTTAGTATGGTGTTATAAAACGACTAAAGAAGAGCTTGACCGGGTTGATAGGAAGTTTACTCAGCTCAAAGTAGATGATTTTATTTTGCGTCAGCTGACGGATAAATCAGCGCAGTCGCAATACAAGAAGCTTCTTAATGATTTTCGTTTGTATATTGCCAAAAAACATGGGGAAGCGCAGGCTGATAAGTTTTCTGGCAATGGGAGTAAGGCTGTTCGATGCGAATATTTATTTCTAAAAAATCGTTTTGCGGCTATTGAAAAAGCGATCGCATTTTTCTTAGGGAAAAAAGAACTGAAAGTCATCGCCGCGCTTTACGAACAAGAAATGACGGCGCGTATTTTGCAGTCACGGGAACACACATAATTCTTTTTAAATATGTCTAACTCTGAAATCATAAATCGCAAAGACCCCTTAACCGGATTTCACACCAAAGACGGGCTTTTCGAATATCTTAACTCTAAGATCGTCTCTGTTTATGAAAAAGCCGGACGCCTGTCTGTTATTATTCTCGACATAGATAAATTTAAACACATCAATGATACCTATGGCCATCCCGTCGGAGATGATGCCTTGCGACATTTTTCCGCGATCATTAATAAAGCCTTAAGAGGCCAGCATTTTGTGGCGCGTTATGGCGGCGATGAGTTTGTTATTGTGATGCCGGACAATGCAGAGTGCAAAGAGAGCTTGGAAATTGCCGCGCGTATTAAGTCGATGCTCAGCAAAGAGCAGTTTTATACAATCCGTGATCACATCAGGATGAACTCTTCCATTGGCATTGCGACTTATCCGACTGACGCGAAAACAGCCAAAGACTTGCTTTCTATGGCGGATGAGGCGCTCTATTATGCCAAGCGGCATGGCCGCAATAAGGTCATCATGTCAAAAAGCCTTCGCTCGCGCTCTACTAAGGACACTATTTTCAAATTTATCGGATTTCTTGTTCTTGTCTTTTTTGGGGCTGTTGTCTTTTTCTCGTATGCCGGAACGGATTCTCTTAAGGGAGTTGCGGCCTATTGCCAGGATATTAAAAACTATACGGCCTATTTTACTTATGTAAAAACAAAGAACCGCAATTATTGTTTACTGGAATTAACCGATGGGAAAAAGATAGAAGGCTGGATCATTGAAGAAAGCGGGGGGTCTCTCGTTATTAGCTTAACGAAACCGGAACTCAACCTTAATCCGATGCGGAAAAATTTTACAGCGTTGATACAGACGATTAGAATCCCGAAATCAAATATCGTCTCATCAGTAAGAACAATGAAATAATAAAATTAGAATTTTGTGGTACGCGGCTGATCGTTGAAGGTATTGTGATAGCGTTGAATTTGGTGCTGGGAGTCTTCGGTAAATTTTCTTTGGGCAATTTCGCTATTTTGGATGATCGCATCTTCTGCTTTTTGCAGTTGCTCAAATTCAAGCGCCGGGTCGTTACTGGTCGTGGCGGAGGTTGATTGAAAGGCCTTGTGAATACTTCCTAAATACGAAGAAAACATGCCAATGCCCCAGCCAAGGATCAAAATGAACATAAAGGGCAAGTAGAACTTTTTCATAGGGTTATTATAGGAAGAGAACTTGAAATAATAAAGGAAATTATTTTTTACTTCAAAGGTTTTAAAAAAGAAATTATTTCTACTCTGCATGATTCTTCAACAAAAACCACGGCTAATTGATGTCCTTCTCCTAGGATTCTTTACTATTCTCATTACATTCCAGCCTTTTTATCTTCACGATGATATTATCATGATGGAATCAGGGATACATCTTCCGGTTATCAACGCTGTTTTTCATGGTTTGGTTCCTTATCGGGATGTTTTCTTTTTGAGAGGTCCTTTAGAGCTGTATGTGCCGGCGCTAGGAATGCTGTTGTTTGGAAAAAACGCAGCAATTTTACCTACATTTTATTATCTTGGGACAATTGCAACACTTTTGCTTTGGGTTTTTATGGCAGCGCAGATCTTCCGAACAAGACTTATTTTGTATCTGGCAATTCCTGTCCTTATTGCCAGGACATTCCCTCGAGTATCATTCAACTATTGGGGCGGAATGCGGTATGCCATGAGCCTTTTGCCGCTCTTACTCTTTATTATTTTCCTAAAGCGAAGAAGATTTCGATGGGTGTTTTTCAGCGGCGTTATTTCCGCTGCGGCTCTCCTGACAACCATTGAAGCTGGTTTTTGTGCCACTGTATCCGTCAGCTTCGCTTTTGTTTTTGCTCTAGTTTTTAAAATAGAAGATCGGCGTTTTCTTCTGAAAGGGATGGCAATTTATGGATTTGGCGTTTTGTGCCTGCTGTTTCCATCTGCAATTTATTTGATATGGACAAACTCGCTTGTTCCTTTCTTTGACTCAACCCATGCTGTCATCAGGAATCTCTACATTGCTTTTCCTGATGCTCCTGGTAATCATCCTGAAAGCTTTGTGGAATTCTTGTCAGCGTTGTGGCCTGGCAGTCGATTCTTCAAGTTTATGACGCCGATTTATTGCTATCTTGTTTTTCTTGTGTTTTTTGTCTATGTGTTGCGTTTCAAAAAAATAAGCCAGGAACGAATCATTGCTCTTTTTAGCTTGATGGTTTATGGAAGTATCTTGTATATTTCTGCGTTTCGTAAAATTGAAGGACACCATTTTGAAATGGCGTTGCAGCCAGAAAAACTTTTGTTGTTTTTCATGCTAGAGGAAGTATTTCTATTCTTTAAGGAGAGAATTTCTTTGATTAAAGCGGCCAGTGCGCAACAAGGGCAGAAATCCAGATCTTGGAAAATCGTAGCAATGTATTGTTTTATTGCGTGTCTTATTCTGTCATCGGTGATTTATTCAATCGAACGTTACAATAAGCGATTTGTCATGTCCAAGGTATTCGGCAGGCTGCTTGCGGGTAAGCCCATCTCTGACCTTTCTCCGCTAGCTGGAAGATCAAAGATGCTGGCGATTGATCGAGCCAAGGGGATGGTTGTCCCCAAGGAGCAAGCGGATGAAATAACAACCGTAGTTGATTTTATATCCAGAAATACCAAATCAACAGATGTTGTTTTTACGCCTCCGGAGCTTGGTACATATAATTTTCTTTTTGATCGCCCTTTTGTTGGGCGCTTTGCGGTTGTAACGGCATCTTGGCTAAAAGAAGATTGGTGGCAAGAACTTATTAACGATTTTAAGGAAGTCAATCCGGAATATGCTGTGATGACCAATGTTGATGATGTAAGTTTCCCCTCGGAATGGTATTTTCGTAATCCGCGTAATATTGAGCGATATGAAGAACTGACCCAGCTGGTTTTGGGTCGTTATGATGTCGTAAAATCGTTGCCGTCCGTTTCGATTTATCGCCTAAAGCATTCGTATCGGTTGGCTGAATAAAGGAGTAATGTGAACACCGAAAAAAGACTAGGATTTCTTGACGTTCTTTTGCTTTCTTTATTTATTGTGGTCATTACGTATTATCCGTATTATTTGCACGGAAAAATTAATATTTTTGAAATTGGACTATATTTGCCGGGAATTAATGCCGTTTTGCACGGGCTGGTCCCTTATAGGGATTTCTTTCAATTGCGGGGTCCTTTGGAATTGTATGTTCCGGCGGCAATGATGTCCGTTCTTGGCGTGAATATACCTGTCTTGTCAGTTTACTTTTATGTGGGAACGGTCTTAACTCTTATTATTGCCGTTTTGATCGCCAAAGAAATCTTTAAGACAAGATGTGTTCTTTATTTATTTGCCGCGGTTTTAGTCGCGCGGACGTTTCCCAGGGTGGTTTTTACCTATTGGGGAGGAATGCGTTATGCGCTTGGTTTATTAGCGGTTTTTTGTGTTGTGAAATTTTTCAAGCGAGAAAAACCGATTTGGATGTTTTTTGCAGGCATCGCGTCTATTTGCGGATTGTTGACGAGTGTTGAGATCGGCGTATATTCTGTTGCGGGAGTTCTTGCGGCGATCTCGGTTTCTTATGCCTTTCGCCTTCAAGACAAAAATATTATTTGGCGCGCCGGTTTATTTTATATTGCCGGCGCAGCGGTCATCATTGTGCCGTATGTTCTATATCTTGTCTTTACTAATTCTTTCATTCCTTTTGTGGATACGATTTATGCGGTTGTGATCAGGAAAGAAACCATCATTAACCAGCATGCAATCTCTAATATTCCCAGTAATCTTTTTGAAGCATTAGCGGCCATGACCAATCCGTCAGCAAAGAATTTCCGGCATATGACGCCGGCCTATCTTTATCTTTTGCTTGCCGGGTATTTGATCGTTGAAATGCGAAATAAAAAGCTTTCGCGAGAATCAGCGATGCTCGTTTGTATCGGGATTTATGGTTTTGTTATGTACAATACGGCCTTTCGCGGTATTTGGGCGCAACAGTTTGAAATGGCGCTGCAGCCGGAAAAGATATTGTTTTTCTTTCTTTTAGAGCGGGCATATTTTTACTTGAAGGACAAGGAAATTAGAATTTCTAGAATTCAGGTAAGCGTAGCATTTCTAACTCTGATTGTTTTTTCATCCCTCGGTTATTCGATCGCGAGATATAATCATCGTTTTTTTGCGTTTCAGTATGTTAGAAATCTTATTTCGGGAAAAGACACAAAATCGTTGGTTCCTTTGAAAGATGTTGCACTGCGGCCCATCCAGATTGAAAGGGCCAGGGGAATGGTTGTTCCGGTCGAGCAGGCACATGAGATGGAGTCGATCGTTAATTTTATCGACGAGAAATCGAGCCGAGAAGATATCGTTTTTACGTATCCGGAATTGGGGACGTATAATTTTCTTTTTGACCGCCCGTTTTTAGGCAGGTTTCCTATCGCAACGTTTTCTTGGTTTAATGAGCGTTGGCATCGGGAACTGATCTCTGACCTTGAAACTATCAAGCCACGCTGGGTTATCTTTGGAAAAAAATACGATCCAAATTGGCAGGCTGTTTATTTAGGGCAAGAAGAAAACGTTAAGAAATATAATGACGTTGTGCGTATTATAGAAAATGATTATGTTTTAGTTAAGGAGATGCCTGAATCCGGCACCTATATTTATAAACATAAATAAAACCTATGATGTTCACTCATATGCGATAATCATATTCGAGGATTGATAATGGGAAGCCAGAAAATCAAAAAACGATTATTTAAGATCAGGGCATTATTTTGGAAAGTTTATTCTTTCTTTTTGTTGCGCTATGCGTCATTTACGACCAATCACCTCAAAGCGCGGATAAAGTCCTTTTCGATTGATAAACTGCATATTGGATGCGGGCATATTCTTGTTCCCGGGTGGCTTAATATAAGCCTCGAAAAAGACAGGGAATACGGGCGCCTTATTAGAATGGATAATGGCGCTTTCTTTTTGAACTATAATTTGCTTAAAAGTTGGCCGGTAGAAGAGGATTCGGTTGTGCATATTGCCGCAAGTCATTTTATTGAGCACTTCGACTTAAACCAGGGAATGAATTTTACAAAAGAATGTTTTCGTGTCCTTAAAAAAGGCGGAGTTATCCGCTTGAGTTGCCCCGACCTGGAAATTTACGCGCGTAATTATGTTGCCAACAATCAGAAATTCTTTGATCATGAGCTTATTCGAGAATGGTGTTGTTTCAAAGCGGCGGCAACACCCGGAGAGGTTTTTATCGCCAAAGCCTATGACAGCGGCGGTAGTCATAAGTGGTTTTATGATTTTGCGTCGCTCAAGCACATTCTAGAGACGGCCGGATTCCAGGATGTTGTCCGACGAGACCGTTTAACGGGGACAACGCCGAATTTAAGCATTATTGAACCGGACAAAAGAGAACTTGAGACCGTTTACGTTGAAGCAATTAAGAGGTAAAATATCTTTACGCGTGTGTAAGGCTCTAAAAGCAGGAACAGCTTATTAAAGGCAAGTTATGACATCCAAAAAGACACATCTTTGTATTCACGGACATTTCTATCAACCTCCCAGAGAAAATCCTTGGATCGAGGAAATTGAAGCTCAAGAAAATGTCGGCGGAATTTATCACGACTGGAATGAGCGTATTTCTTCTGAATGCTACCATCCTAATGCGTTCGCGCGTGTTTTAGACGGTGAACAGCAAATCGAAAATATCGTTAATAATTATGAGTCTTTGAGCTTTAACTTTGGCCCAACGCTTTTAAGCTGGATGGAAAAGTATGATCCGCGGACTTACGAGCGCATTATCGAAGCAGACCGTAAAAGCATCAAAGAACGCGGCGGCCATGGCAATGCCTTAGCGCAGGTTTACAATCATATTATTATGCCGCTGGCGAATCGGCGGGATAAAATAACGCAAGTGAAATGGGGTATTGCTGATTTTAAGAAACGTTTTGGTCGGACCCCCGAATCAATGTGGCTTGCGGAAACAGCTTGCAACGAAGAATCTTTGCAGGTCTTGATCGAAGAGGGAATGAAATTTCTTATTTTGGCGCCGCATCAAGCCGAGAAAATTAAGCGTTTTTCGGATGCCCATTGGAGCGATGTTTCCGGTGGTAACGTAGACCCAACGCATCCTTATCGATGTTTTTTAAATGATAGTTCCGGTCGTTATATTGACATCTTTTTTTATGATGGCCCTGTTTCAAAATCAGTTGCCTTTGATGATCTCGTGAATGATGCCAGGATCTTTGCGCATCGCTTGGAAAATGCCCGGCGTCCGGACCGGCGCCATACCGAGCTCATCCACGTTGCCACCGACGGAGAAACATACGGGCATCATAAGATCTTCGGAGATCGTGCCTTGGCGTATTTGTTGAAGACGGAAGCCGCAAAACACGGATTTGTGATCACCAATTACGGTGAGTTCTTGGAAAAGTTTCCACCGGAATATGAGGTTAAAATTAAATCCGGCGAAAATGGCCTAGGAACTTCCTGGAGCTGTGCGCATGGCGTGAAGCGCTGGAGTGATCATTGCGGTTGCCGGGGAGACGGCCCGGGGCATTGGCGGCAGGATTGGCGCAGGCCCTTACGCGAAACGTTCGATTGGCTTCGAGACGAGCTCGCTCTTATTTTCACGAAAGAGGGAAATAAGTATTTTCACGATGCCTGGGAAGCGCGCAATGATTATATTAACGTGGTTTTGGACCGCAGCCATAAATCCAGGGAAGATTTCTTTCGTAAGCACGCGAAATATATTTTATCCAAAGATGATGTGGTGATTTGCTACAAGCTTTTGGAAATGCAGCGCAGCGCAATGCTGATGTATACAAGCTGCGGATGGTTCTTTACGGAAGTTTCTGGGGAAGAAACGGTACAGGTGATCAAATATGCCGCGCGCGCTGTTCAGCTCGCCGAAAGTGTTATCAAGGCAGACTTAACGACAGAATTCAGCAGCCGTTTAAGAAAAATCAAAAGCAACATGGAATATTTTGGCGACGGAGAAGGCGTTTATGAGCATTTGGTTAAGCCTTCCATTGCTACCCTAGAGCGGGTGGTCAGCCATTTTGCGATCAGTTCCTTATTCAAGAATTACAATGATCAATTTACGATCTATGGTTATGAGTTTGAGAATTTGGATTATCGCAAGGAGAACTTGGGGGATTTGACACTGTGCTTGGGGCGGGTTAAAGTTCGTTCCATTGTAACGTTTGAAGAAATCGATGTTGTTTATGTTCTTTTGCAATCTGAAATTTATGATTTTTATTGTTACGTGCGGCCTTTTTCGGAAATTTCCGATTATTTAAAATTCGGCCATGAACTTTTTGGAGAATTTCTTTTAGGGCATCGTAATTCCATGGGAAAGATCATTTATGAGCGTTTTGGCACGGAATATTTTTCTCTGAAGGATCTCTTTAAAGAGGAGCGCAAGGAAATTCTGGCCTTGCTGTCTCGGGATGCCATTGAGCGGTTTAAACATTTGGCGGATGAACTTTTGCAAAAGCACCGCCGCATGATCGATGTCTATCGGATGACCAAAATCCCATTACCGGATGAATGCCGTTTTGTCGTCGAGCAAAAGCTTTCCGGGGATTTTAATGACCTGATTAATAAATCGATCCTATCTGATTCTGAGGTCTTTGATCGAGCGCATGCGATACGCGTTTTAGCTAAAGAATTGGGGTTAAAACTTAATCGTAGCCACGCAGAACAGTTTTTAACAAAGCAGCTTAACGAAACGATCGCTGGTTTGCGCATTAAGTGGAATGATGGGAAGATCAAAGATTGTTTAAGTATGGTTAAAGTGGCTCAGCGCTTAGGCATTGAGGTTGATTTCCGTATGTCTCAAGAACATTATTTAGCGATCGCGGAAAGGCTAGAGCATGATAAAACCTATGCGGCGACTGCCGGTGGCCAGAGTATTTTTGATTTTATTGATCTCGGCCGAAGGCTAGGGATCAACGTGGAAGCCATTAAATTAAACAGGGAAAGTCCTTTATTTAAGGCTGCGTTTTTTCCAAGCCAACCTGGCAATTAACAGCGCAAAATAGGATTGTTTAGTAGTAGTTCAAGGTCAAAGTTAACAAAAAGGAGGAGCTACAGATGGCAAAGGGTAAGGTCAAGTGGTTTAACAACCAAAAAGGTTATGGTTTTATTACCCCGGAAAGCGGCAGCGACGTTTTTGTTCATTACACCGCCATACAAGGCGATGGGTATAAAACGCTTGCGGAAGGCCAGGATGTCGAATTTGAAATTACCAAAGGAGACAAAGGCGAACAGGCTACTAATGTTGTAAAATTATAATACGAAAAATTGAGGGGCTGTTTTGTTCGCTATCGGATTACTAGCGAACGAAACAGCCCCTTTCATTTTAGTTTTCCTCCCGCTTCCTGGCGGGTTTTTTGTTTGACGAAAATCATATTTAGCGATAAGCTATAGCCATTATTATGGTTACAAAAAATATCCCTTCCAGGAAAACCACATGGGAAATCAGCATCGATTGCAGTCATTACGATCTTTCCGCTCAAAAGATCTTGAAAAATCTCCTTATTAACCGTTGCGGCGTTGACCCCTTTAAGGTGATTGAATATAACACGAATTTATCTCGGCAAATACGGGTTTACCCCGGATCACATCAAGAAGCCAAAAAACTTAGAAGAATAATTTCAAATTTTCAGCTGAACAGTATCAAAATCCGGTTGCGATGTCTTAAAGTTGTGCAGTGGCGCGACCGATGGAAGAAAGATTTTCATATTTTTGCGCTTACGCCGCGCATTGACATTGTCCCAACTTGGCAAAAAAAGATCTATAAACCAAGCACTCGCCGCCCAATTTTTATAAATACCGCGACGTCCTTTGGGACAGGGTTGCATGAGACAACAAGGTTCATGGCGCATTTAATTGAATCTTGCCGCGGCCGTTTTGAAAGCTTTCTTGATATCGGTACCGGAACCGGGATCCTTTCTTTAGTGGCGTTTTTATCCGGAGCTCAAAATGTTCAAGCCATTGATATTGATGCAAACTGCATTGAGACTGCAAAAGGAAATTTCCGTTTGAATCGGCGTTTGCCCGACAAAGTCCAAGCGGTTGATTTTGGAAAAATGAAAACCTTAAAACAATTCGACCTTATCGCGGCAAATTTGCTGACGGATGACCTTATCGTCATGAAAAGAAAGATCGTTTCCAAAGTTAAGCCCGGAAAATTTTTGGCGGTTTCCGGCATCTCACTTGAGAATCTGCCGCGTCTTAAAAAGACATTTTGTGGCTTGCCATTACGCTGTTTAAAAATTAAAAAAGGCCGCGCCTGGGCCGCGCTTCTTTATCAAAGAAAAGGGAAAAACAAATGAATCCTTTTGGCGTTTCTGAAGAAAAATATTTAACTCAATTAAAGAAAATGGCCCGCTTAAAAGTCCTTGAGCGTGATCTCGAAGAATCCTTTATTCGTTCATCCGGGCCAGGCGGTCAAAATGTCAACAAAGTCGCTACCTGTGTCGTCTTGCGCCATCAACCGACAGGCATTGTTGTCAAGTGCCAGCAAGAGCGTCAGCAAGCCTTGAACCGGTTTTTAGCGCGCCGCTTGCTTTTAAATGAAATTGAACGCCGGCAAGCTGATCTTATTTTAAAAGAAATGAATCAGCGAGAGAAAATACGGCGTCAAAAGCGCAAGCGCTCAAAAAATTCTAAAGAAGAGATCTTGAAGCGAAAACATATTCACGGGCAAAAGAAGAAAGACCGTCAACCGTTAAGCCTTCATCGATTTAAAGAATAAAATGCAATTGATCATTAATGCGGATGATGCCGGTATCGATATTGGAAGAAACCAGGGGATATTTGAAGCTGTCCAAAAAGGAGTCGTTACTAGTATTTCGCTGATCGTAGGGCAGGCTGGCTGGCAAGATGCTTTAAGTCAAATCCGAAAAAATTCGAATGTGGGCGTCGGCTTGCATTTCAATCTTACAGCCGGAAAACCAATTGCCCAAGGATTAAAAACTATTGTTAAGCCTGACGGCTGTTTCTTTAATAAGTTTGAACTGTGGCAACGGTCTGTCGATGGAGTGATCGACTCGGATGAAGTTGCCAGGGAATTTTACGCACAGCTTGATGCTTTTAAAAAGGCCGGGCTTAAGCTTTCGCATGTGGACGGGCATAACCATGTTCATCTTTTACCTTGTGTTCGGGATGGATTCTTAAAGGCTGCTCCGGCGCGTAGTTGGGTTAGGCTTCCATTTGAGCACAGCAAGGATTCGCGAAATCCTCTTAAGGAAGACGCTTATTCTGTGTATAATAATGCCGAATTCTTAGTTCCGGCGGCGAACTTTTTATCACAGGAAGCTTTTGGGATTTGGAAAGACCGTTTTCGCTATATTGATGATTTTTCTGGAACGCTTCTAACGCCTTATCCGACTCTGGAAGGTTTTAAAAAGGCTGTAACCGAATTGCGTGGAAATGTTTGTGAATTAATGTGTCATCCCGGGGGAAAGCCGCAAAGCGATGCGGTTAATTTCTCAAAGCTAATGGAACGTCAAAAAGAATTTCAAATTCTCACAAGTACGTCGTTCAAAGGATTTCTTAATGAACAAAACATCCACCTTATTTCTTATCAAGATCTAAATTAATATGATTTCCGTCGATAAGGCATTGAATATTATTTTGAAAAGACTGAGGCTTGTTTCTCGCGAGCGAGTATCTTTTCAAGAATCTTTAGGCCGTGTTTTGGCTAAAGATATTAAAGCGACGATCAATCTTCCTCCGTTTAGCCGTTCCTCCGTGGATGGTTTTGCCGTTCGCAGCATTGATGTGAAAAAAGTTCTGGCAGAGAAAAGTGCTGAGTTTAAGATCGTCGGCAGAATTCAAGCGGGGAGCCATCCGTTAAAATGTTTAAGAAAATTTGAGACAATGAAAATTATGACCGGGGCTATGATCCCCGCTGGAGCGGATGCGGTTATTATGAAAGAATATGCTCAAGAATTGGATGGGCAAGTTAAATTCTTAAGGGTTGTGCGGAGCGGTGAAAATATTCGATTTAAGGGAGAAGACACAAAGAAGGGCGCAACTGTTTTGAAAAAGGGAAACCTCGTCACTTCGGGTGTTGTTTCGCTTTTAGCCGCATTGGGGACCAAAAAGATTGCGATTTATCGGAAGCCAAAAGTAGCTGTTCTTGTGACAGGCAATGAACTGTTAAGTATTGGCAGGCGGCTAACCCCAGGAAAGATCTATAGCGCTAATGAGTTTGGGCTTTTTGGGCAAATTAAAGAAGCGGGAGGCAAGCCTGTATTGCTAGGCGTGGCGGCGGATCGCTTAAGTGTTTTACGCAAGAAGATTTTGCAGGGATTTAAGTACGATTGTTTTATTATTTCCGGTGGAGTATCGGTGGGAGATTTTGATTTTGTTCCGCGGATTCTGAAAAAACTAAGCGTGAAGATACATTTTCACGGAGTATCTGTACAGCCGGGGAAGCCTCTTTTATTTGGGCAAAAAGGCAAAACGTATGTTTTTGGCCTTCCGGGTAATCCGGTTTCTACCGCAATGACTTTTTATAAATTTGTTCGGCCGTTGCTCCTTAAAATAGGCGGGCAAGATAATATTTTATTGAAAAGCAGCATGGCAATATTAGCGGAAGATGTTAAAATGCAGGCACGACGTTCGAAGATTTTTAGGGCAGAAAGTTTTTGGAAGAACAATGATCTTTTTGTGCGATTGGCGAGCCATCAGGGCTCCGGTAACGTTGTGTCTTTAGCAAAAGCAACTGCGATCTTTGAAGTTCCGGAAGACGTTTCATTCTTAAAGAAAGGGACAAGGCTGAGGATTTTTTACTTACCTTGATCACGGTTAAAAGAATTAAAGCGATGACGAAAAAGAAAATAAATCATCAAAAATTGGGAATGGTTGATGTAAGCCATAAGCCGATCACAAAAAGGATAGCGATTGCTTCAGCAACCATTGCAATGAGCAAAGTTACTTTTATGGCTCTTATGAAGAATCGTTCTCCTAAGGGTAATGTTTTGGAAGCCGCAAAAATAGCCGGCATTATGGCGGCGAAGAAAACACCGGACATTATTCCTCTGTGCCATCCTTTAGAAATTCAGAAAGTAAATGTGGAATTTGAATTAAGCCGATTAGATTGTTCCGTTTTAGCAAAAGCAACAGTAATTTGTTTGGGGCGAACCGGTGTTGAAATGGAAGCGTTAACGGCAGCGACGGTAGCTGTTTTAACGATTTACGATATGATGAAGTGGTCTGATAGAACGATGGTTATTAAAGATATTATATTATTGCATAAAAACGGCGGAAAGAGCGGATCGTATAACAGAAAGAAGAAACAATAATGGTTAATATCGGTTTGATCGGTTGTGGTTATTGGGGACCCAATCTTCTTCGCAGTTTTAATAGTATTTCTGATTGTCGTGTCCAAAAAGTAGCGGAATTAGATGCTGCCCGTCTTGCGTATATTCAACAGAATTATCCGACTGTTTCTATAACAAAGAATTACAAGGATTTATTAGGAAGCAAGATCGATGCCGTAGTGATCGCGACGCCGGCGCGCACTCATTTTCAATTTGCCAAAGAAGCTATTCAAAATAAAAAGCATGTTTTGATCGAAAAGCCAATGGCCATGACGGTCAAAGAGGCTAAAGAGTTAATGGCACTTGCCCAAAAAAACCGATGCAAAATCATGGTGGGTCATACCTTTGAATACAATGCGGCAGTAAGAAGTTTAAAAAAATATATTCAAAACGGGACGATTGGCCAGCCGTATTATCTTTACGCTCAGCGGCTTAATTTTGGCATCGTACGTAGCGACATTAATGCTCTATGGAACTTAGCGCCGCATGATATTTCGATTCTACTCTATCTTTTAGAAAAAATGCCTTTAGCAGTCTCGGCCAGGGGCGATGATTTTATCCAAAAGGGAATTGAAGATGTTGTTTTTGTCGTTTTATATTTTCCCGGTGATATCATGGCTCATATCCATGTCAGCTGGCTTGACCCGAACAAAACCAGGAAACTAACGGTGGTGGGCAGTGAGAAAATGATCGTTTACGATGATGTCAGTGATGCCAAGATCCAGATCTATGATAAGGGAATTAAGAAAAAGAATATCAAAGATTCTCTGGGAGAGTATGATGACTTTGCAAAATTTCAAACGGCAAAAGTTGCCGGAGATAAAACCATCCCGAAAATTGATTTTATCGAACCTTTGAAAACAGAATGTGCTCATTTTATTGATTGCATTTTGAATGATAAAACTCCTCTTACAGATGGATTAAATGGCTTGCGTGTTGTACGCGTTTTAGAAGCGGCGCAAGAATCCATGAAGCGCAACGGACAATTAATCAATGTGAAATAAATTTCTTATGATAAAAATCCCTTTAGTTGATTTAAAAAGACAATATCAAACGATCAAAAAAGAGATTGACCGAGCACTTTTAGATATTGTTGAGCGTTCGTCTTTTATATCAGGTCCGGAAATAAATACTTTTGAACGATCTTTTGCAAAGATGTGCGGCGCGGATTGTGCGGTTGCCGTAAGCTCGGGCACAACGGCTATTTATTTAGCGTTGATGGCGTTAAAAATTGGAAAGGGTGATGAGGTTATTACGGCGCCGAATACTTTTATCGCGACAACGGAGGCTATTTCGCAAACCGGCGCTAAAGTTGTTTTTGCTGATGTGGATGACCGAACGCTGAACATTGATCCAGAAAAACTTAAAAAAATGATCACACGGCGGACAAAAGCCGTCATTCCGGTCCATCTGTACGGACAAATGTGTGATATGGATGCGATCATGAACATCGCAAGGCGCCATCATTTATTAGTCATTGAGGATGCGGCTCAGGCTCATCTAAGCGAGTTTAAAGGAAAAAGAGCCGGAAGCTTTGGCGCGGCGGGTTGTTTTAGCTTTTTCCCGGGTAAAAATCTGGGAGCTTACGGTGATGCCGGAGCCATTGTTACTAATGATAAAAAACTGGCAAAAGAGATGAAAATGCTCTCTGATCATGGGCGCATTGCCAAATATGAGCATCTCAAAGAAGGTTATAATTACCGCATGGATAATATTCAGGCGGCTATTTTAAATATCAAATTAAAATATTTACCGCGCTGGACAGAAAAACGCAGAAAAATTGCTCAACGATACAGTGAATTATTTGCAGGAACCGATATAAAAACTCCTTACATTGATCTTCGCGCCAAGCCTGTTTATCACCAGTATGTTGTCCGCATAAAAAACAGAGATAAAGTTCAGGGTTATTTAATCGAGCAGGGAATATCAACGGGAATTCATTACCCCATTGCGCTTCATTTGCAAAAGGCGTATCGCTATTTGGGCTATAAAAAAGGTGATTTTCCAATTGTGGAAAAGGCTGCCAGCGAAATCTTGTCTCTTCCTATTTTTCCGGAATTAACCGAGAACGAAATGCAGATCATTGTGCGGGCATTAAAAACAGCCTGTGCGAAATCGTTCGGAGCATAAAATATAAACCTACCAAGAGGATAAAATATGTACCGAAATAAAAAGATTTCCATTGTGATCCCGGCCTACAATGAAGAAAAGCTGATCAAGCCTACCTTGGAACATATTCCGCCGTTAATTGATAAGATCTATGTTATTGATGATGCAAGCACGGACGGCATGACGGCCATTGTTAAAGAAATAGCCAGGAAAGACTCTCGTGTCGAGCTTATTTCCCATCCCAAAAACGAAGGGCCGGGGCAAGCCATTATTACGGGGTATTTACGGTCGTCGAAAGATGGATTTGACATTACAGTTGTGGTTGGTGGGGATTTTCAAATGCCCCTAGAACAAGTTGAGCAATTTTTAGATCCTTTAATTGACGGACAGGCGGATTATGCAAAGGGAAATAGATTCTTACTCTGGGATATTACACGCGAACAGATGCCGAGAATTAGGATTTTAGGAAATATCATTATTACGGGATTGACGAAAATTGCTTCCGGCTACTACAAAGTGATGGATGTGGTGGATGGTTATACGGCGATTACAAAAAGAGCCATTGAGACGATCAACTGGGATAATGCTTGGAAAAAATACGGATATCCAATGGATTTTCTGATTAGGCTCAATGCTTACGGGTTTCGGGTCAAAGATATTGCCCGGACGCCCATTTATTTAAAAGGCGAAAGGCAGTCGCAGATCAAGGGGTTTCGTTATGCGCTTAAGACATCACCGATGCTTATCCGGGGATTTATCTGGAGAATGCTTTTTAAATATGTTTACCGCGATTTTCATCCGCTTGTTTTTTTCTTTTTTTGCGGGTTAGTGTTTTTGCCTTTGGGGTTATTATTTGGGCTTTATTTAATATATTTATCTTTGGCCGGGATCGGTGTTTCCGGGCCCAAAGCGATCCTTTGCGCGCTGCTTGTTTTGACGGGACTGCAGTTTGTTCTGTTCGGCATGTGGTTTGATATGGAAGCGAGCAAGTAGGCAAACTTTTTAAAGAAAAAATTTGAGGAACAATGAATTCTGGTGTTTGCACGCGATGCGTCTTGGATACAACCATTCCCGAAATCCGTTTTGATGAAAACGGTGTTTGTCAGTATTGCAAAATCCACGATGACCTGGAAAAAGAATATCCGCTCAATGACGATGGAAAACGCAAGCTTGATCGCTGGGTTGAAAAAATAAAAAAAGATGGGCAGGGGAAACCGTACGACATTATCGTGGGAGTAAGCGGCGGGCGGGACAGTACGTTTGGCCTGTATATGGTTGTTAAGTTAGGACTACGTCCCCTAGCTGTTCACTTTGACAATGGATGGAATTCGGAGATCGCCGTTACAAATATCAAGCGGGCAACGGAAAAATTAAATGTTGATTTACATACCTTTGTGGTGGATTGGGACGAATTTAAGGATCTGCAGATCTCTTTTTTAAAAGCATCAACGTCTGATGCCGAAATTCCCACTGATGTTGCCATTCATGGGATTTTGCACCGCGTTGCAGCGCAGGAAAATATTAAATACATTCTTTTCGCGCATTCTTTTCGAACGGAAGGGTTTTCACCCATTGGCTGGACGTATATGGACGGGCGGTATATCCGCGAAGTTCAAAAGAAATTCGGCACAAAAAAATTAAAAACCTTTCCAAATCTGACCATTTCAAATTTCTTTTATTATCGCCTTATCAAAAAGATCCAGGTTGTTCCTCTTTTATCATTGATGGAATACCGCCATAAAGAAGCCCAAGAGTTGCTAGAAAAGGAATTAGGCTGGAAATATTACGGCGGGCATCACCATGAGTCGTATTATACGCATTTTTTTCAGTCATTTTATTTGCCGCGAAAATTTAACATTGATAAACGCAAACTTGAATATTCAGCGCTTATTCGTTCGGGGCAGATGACCCGCGAAGCCGCACTTACGGATATTACGCAAAACGTCTATCCTTATGATGAAGAGCTTGTGAAATACACCATGAATAAATTGGGATTGAGCAAAGAGGACTTTGAAAGCATCATGAAAGCTCCCCGAAAAAATTTTCAAGACTACCCGACGTATTTTCCGCTTTTGAAAATTCTCAAATTTCCGATCCTTTGGGCGACAAAACTCAATATTTTCCCAAAACATCTTTATATGAAATATTTAGGCTGATCATTTCATGCTAAAAATTCGCGTCTTTCCATGTCTTTTGTTGCAAGAAACACGGTTGGTAAAAACAGTCCAATTTAAGGATCCCACATATATCGGCGATCCGATGAATGCTATTCGAATCTTTAACACTAAAGAAGCTCACGAATTAATCTTGTTGGATATTTTGGCAACTTCTCTTAATCGTAAACCGGACTTTGAATTGATCGCCCGGGTTTCGGAAGAATGCAATATGCCGTTAACCGCCGGAGGGGGCGTTCGAGAAATCAGCGATGTTCATGCTATGCTCGATGCCGGAGCGGAAAAAGTTGTGATCAATAGTTTTGCGGTTGAAGATCCAGATTTTATTGCGCAGGCGTCGGAAAAATTCGGTAGCCAGGCAATTGTTGTCTCAATAGATGCGAAATGTCATTCGGATGGCGCCTATGAGGTTTTTACTCATAACGGGCGAAAACCGACAAAAATAAGCCCCGTTGATTTTGCCGTTCAAATGGAAAAACAGGGGGCCGGCGAAATCTTTTTAAACTCTATTGATAAAGACGGCACTATGTCAGGTTATGACATTGCTTTGATCAAAAGCGTTACTCAGGCAGTCAATATTCCCGTTATCGCTTGCGGCGGGGTGGGTAAGCTTGAAGATTTTCGTGATGCTGTTGAAAATGGCGGAGCTTCAGCGGTTGCCGCCGGAAGCTTTTTTGTTTTTCACGGCCGCCGTCGGGCGGTTTTGATCAATTTTCCAACAAGGCAGGAGCTAGAAGTAACCTTATCAGGAAGATAGGGTTTATTTTTTAAGGAGTCAGCTATTAAGATTGTCATTGATATCAATCATCCGGCGCATGTCCATTTCTTTAAGAACCTGATCTGGGCTCTTCAAGAAAAAGGGCATCGGGTTTTGATCACGGTTAAAGATAAGGAAATTGCCTGCTATCTTTTGGACGCGTTAAAATTCCCTTATATCAAATTGGGAAAGCATTCAAAAACGCTCTTAGGAAAGCTTATCAGTATTCCGGCCATGGATTGGCGAATGTACCGGGCGGTTAAGGATTTTAAGCCGGATCTTTTTTTGGGGCTCGCTTCGGTGCGCGCGGCACATGTAGCGAGTTTTCTTAAAAAGCAATGTATCAACTTTGATGACACGGAAAATGGAGTTGCCGAATTACGGCTTTATCTGCCGTTTGTCAGCTTCGTGTGCACGCCTTCCTGTTATCAAAAGAACTTAGGCGCGAAACAAATTCGGTATGACGGTTATCACGAGTTAGCATATCTACATCCTTCCCGATTTAAACCCGACCCAGCTGTTTTAAATCTACTTGGCGTTAAATCCGACGAGAAATATGTTATCGTCCGCTTTGTTTCTTGGCAGGCGGTTCATGATATTGGACATAAGGGATTTTCGCTTGCCATGAAACGAAAAGCCGTGAAAGAATTCGCAAAGTACGCGAAAGTTTTTATTACATCCGAAGGGCCGCTTCCCAAAGACCTGGAATCATTTCGCTTGCAAATTCCTGCAGAAAAAGTTCACAGCGCATTATATTACGCGACACTTCTTTTTGGCGAGAGTGCCACGATGGCTTCCGAAAGTGCTGTTTTGGCAACGCCGGCGATCTATTTGGATAATGAAGGCCGCGGATACACAGATGAAGAAGAAAAAACTTACGGATTGGTTTTTAATTTCAAGGAATCACCAGAAGATCAAGAGCGCTCGGTCCAAAAGGGAATAGAAATTCTAAAGCAAGATTACGCTAGCGTTAAAGAGGTTTGGCGTAAAAAAACACAAAAATTGCTTCAGGACAAAATTGATGTGACCGCTTGGATAGAAAATTTTATCAATCAAGCTTTGAGGCCATGATATGTGCGGGATAGCCGGAATTTATTCTAAGCGCCAAGAGATTAGGGAATCGGATATAAAAGCTGTTCAAACG
Organism: Candidatus Omnitrophota bacterium; assembly: GCA_041649175.1. NCBI lineage: Bacteria > Pseudomonadati > Candidatus Omnitrophota > Candidatus Omnitrophota bacterium. The sequence continues at coordinate 173,121 of JBAZNR010000003.1, forward strand.
ATGAATGACATTCAAAAGCACCGCGGCCCCGATGACCAAGGATTGTTTTCGGATAAGATATGTGTTCTAGGGCATCGCCGTTTATCCATCATTGACTTATCTAAAGACGGGCATCAGCCGTTCTTTTCTGATGATGGGCGATATATTCTCATTTTTAACGGAGAGATTTACAATTATATTGAACTTCGCGATGAACTTGTGAAGCTCGGATGTCGTTTTAAAACCAAGACAGATACGGAAGTTTTATTAAAAAGCTTTGAACAATTCGGTTCCCGTTGTTTAGAAAAGTTTAACGGGATGTTCGCCTTTGCTATTTACGACAAAAAAGAAAACTCTCTATTCCTGGCGCGCGACAGGGTTGGGGTTAAGCCGCTCTATTATTGCGTACATAACGGAAAATTATATTTTGCTTCTGAAATTAAGGCGCTACGAAGTATTCCGGGCATTCACTTTTCAATGAGCAGGCAAGCGGTTTTTGATTATTTGGTTTTTAACCGGACAGATATTTTTGATGAAACATTTTTAAATGAGATCAAGCGTATTCCCAAAGGGCATTATGCAACTTTTCGTGATGAAAAATTGCAATTGATCCAATGGTGGGATCCTGAAAGTTACTTTAACCAAAATATTTCTGTTTCTCTCGATGAGGCATCTAAGCACATAAGAGATCTTCTTGTTTCTTCGGTCGATTTTCGATTACGCAGTGATGTGACGGTGGGGTCTTGCCTTAGCGGAGGGTTGGATTCTTCGATTTTGACGGGAATACTTTTTTCGCATCATGCAATTGAGCAAAATTATTCAACATTTACCGCTTCAATTCCCGGGCATAAAATTGATGAGACAAAGTATGTTGATGCTTTAAATCAAAAATATCCTTTTAAAAATTACCGCACTTTTCCGGACGGGCAAAAGGCTTTTAAAGATTTACGTGATTTTGTTTATGCGATCGATGAACCATCAACCGATGCGACCTATTATGCGCAATATGAAGTGATGCGACTAGCCAAAGAACACAATGTTACTGTTTTATTAGACGGGCAGGGCGGTGATGAGGTTTTTGCGGGCTATCCCTATTTTCTGGGATTTTATTTGTATGGATTGTGGAATAAAAAAAGGATTGGGAAATTTGCCTACGAATTAGGAAAGAGCATTTTGCGCCGTCAGGAACGCTTGGCTTATGAAACTTTTCTCTTCCAGGTATTGCCGGATGTTGTAAAAAAGAAAATCCTTATGAGGCAAGCTTCATTCATAAATCCTGATTTCTTTAAGGAACATATCGATTCAAGTCTTATTTATAAGAAATTCTTTGACGCGAGTAGTCTCAATGTCAGCCTCTTGCGGCATTTCCAATATAAACTTGAACATCTTCTACGGTTGGAAGACCGTAATTCGATGATTTTCTCACTTGAGGCGCGCGTACCTTATCTGGATTACCGGCTTATTGAATATGTTTTGGGCCTAAGCGAGGATTTAAAAATCAGATCGGGAGAAACAAAGTTTTTACAAAAACAGGCTGTGGGGCGATATACGGTTGATGAGATATTGAATAGAAAAGACAAGATAGGATTTGGCGTTCCGACGCAAGAGTGGATGAGTATACCGCAGTGGCGGCAGATGACGGAAGAAAGCTATGAGCAGCTGCAAGAATCTTTTCCAGAAATCTTCAGAAATAATTCTGTTTTGCCTGAAGAAAATTCTTATCGCTGGAAGATTAGTCAGTTAAATACCTGGAAAGGCATTGTCTCGATAAAATGATCAAAACCGCAAACTATGAACCGGTGTTGTTGGGCGCGCTCAAAAGCGCGCAAGCCAATGATTATAAAGGCTATGATAAGTTTGATGCGCTTAATAGCCCGTTTTTGCAGCAGCTTTCGTTCGGCAATCCATGGCTGCGTTTTATTTTGATCCAATTGGTCAAAGAATCTCCTTTTAATATTCGTCCGTTTTTAGGCGTTCAAACATTCCGTAATCCTAAGGGCATAGCGCTTTTTGCGCGCGCGTATCTGTTCCTTTACCGGAAAACAAAAAACGAGGAATATTTAAAAGAAGCAAAGATTCTTTTGGATTGGCTGTTAGAAAATCCTTCGCCGGGATATAAAAATTTATGCTGGGGCTATCAATTTGCCTGGCAGGATATCCCGCCATTTTTTCAAAATAAGGGCGAACCGAATTGTGTGGTAACCGTTTTTACCGGGGAAGCCCTGATCCATGCATTTCGTGAAACACGCGACAGAAAATATCTGGATGCGGCATGCTCGGTTGCCAGGTTTTTAACGGAAGATTTGCCCGTTATCTATGAAAAAGGCGAAGAAAGAGCTATTTCTTATATTGCGCAACCGATCAATTTGATCGTTATCAATATTCAGGTTTTGTCGGCGGCTTTCTTGACGAAGATCTTTTGGCACAAACAGGATCAAAAAATCCTGGATATCGCCAGAAAACAATTGAATTTTGCGTATCATCGTCGAACATCGTATAATGCCTGGTATTATACCGAGCCCAAAGGAAAGTCGTTTATCCGCCATGATAATTATCATACGGGTGGGATCTTGGACGGATTTTTAGAATATTTTGAAGAAACAAAAGATGAACGGTACATGGATGTTTACTGGCAAGGCTTAGACTATTATCAAAAAAACCTTTTTGAGGATAACGGAGCGCCACGCTGGATGAACGACCAGAAATATCCGCTTGATATTCATGGCGCGGCGCAAGGAATTATAAGCTTTGCTAAAGCCGGACGATATAAAAAAGAATATATAGTGCAGGCTGCTCGTATTGGCGAGTGGACGATGAATAATCTTTATCGGTCTCGAGCTCAAGATTTTATTTACCGTCAAGGCAGGTTCTTTAAGTGTGATTTTTCGCTGATGCGCTGGTGTAATGCCTGGATGGCCAGGGCCTTAGCGGAATATGTTTTAGCCGATTCTGATCCTGTGAAAAAAGGAATTTAATTATGCTGGGCCAGGAATTAATTTACGATCAATCATTATCTGGGGCAGAACGATTTTATATCCGGATCTTTGGAATTCCGATCAATGGCTTAAGAATTCGGGCGCGGCGCATTCTACCGCTGATTACGGCAAAATACAGCAAAATCCTTGATGCGGGCTGCGGGCAGGGGATTTTTACCTTTGAGATGGCGCGGCGCCTTCCTAAAAGTCAAATTACCGGCATTGATATCGATAAAAAACTCTTAGAGCGCAACGAGAAAATCGCAAAAAAAGTCAGTCTTGTAAATTGTCAATTTCTCTATCAGGATATCAATCATTTAAGTTTTAAAAACCAATACGATCTGGTTCTCAATGTTGATAATCTAGAACATCTTGAAGAGGATGAAAAAGCGTTGTGTAATTTCTACGCGGCGTTAAAGCCTGGAGGAGAGCTGATCCTCCATGTTCCGGCATATTATCGGCGCTGGATTTTCTTTGGCTGGAAAGTTAACTTTGATGTGGACGGGCATTATCGTCCAGGATATACTATGGAAGATATTTTGGAGAAAATCAAGAGAGTCGGCTTCCAGGTCGTAGAAAATTATTATACATACGGCTGGCTTGAGACGATCACGAATAATATCTCCTATTTAATTACAAAAGCCCGCATGAAGAATAAATGTCTTTATGCGGCTGTTTTTCCTTTCCTTTTAATCGTTTCTTATTTTGGCCGTAACAGTAAGCCGGCACGCGGAGCAGGTGTGTTGGTGATTGCAAGAAAATAAAAATATGAAACAGCTCATACGCCGCGTTATTGACCCAAAAGGTATTATTCGTATCGAAGAAATTCCTACTCCTCATGCTGGAGAAAACCAGGCGCTTATCTCTTCTCATTATTCGCTTATTAGCTCGGGAACAGAGCTAGCTGAAATCAGCAAGAATCCCATTGAATTGGCCAAACTTGCTTTGACCGATCCGTGGATGCGTAATGCAGTTAAAGATCTTATTTTTTCCGGAGGCCTAAAAGAGACAGCGGATACCATCACGAATGAATTGTTTCTTTATAGACTGATCGGTTACAGCGGTTCAGGGATCGTTTTGGCAAAAGGAAAAAATATTACTGATGTCCAGGTCGGAGACAAGGTTGCTTTTGCCGCTCAGGGTCATGCCGAACAAGTTGCGGCTTACGCCAATCATGTTGTAAAAATTCCCGAGAATCTTGATTTAAAATATGCTGCTTTTGCGACAGTTGGCGCGGTTGCTTTGCAGGGTATTCGTCGGTCTCAAGGGCAGATTGGCGAGTGGGTTGTTGTTTACGGTTTAGGGCTATTAGGACAGCTTGCGGCTCAAATTCTTCTGGCTTCGGGAATGCGCGTGATCGGTATTGATCTTAGCGAGCAAAGAGTTGAATTGGCAATGAAGGCAGGGCTAAAATACGTCGTTAATCCGGCAAAAGATGATGCGGTGGATACAGTTTTGCGCATAACAGCGGGCAAAGGAGCAGATTGTGTGATGATCTGCGCTGCTTCTCAAGATTCTGTTATTGCGAATAATGCGATGAAAATGGCAAGAAAGCAAGGGAGGGTTACTTTTGTCGGGATTGTCAAAATGGACCTTGAGCGTAAACCGTTTTTCTTAAATGAACTTGATTTGTCGTTTTCGCGGGCGTATGGGCCTGGCAGTTATGATCCTTCCTATGAGAAAGGACGGATCGAATATCCGTATCAGTATATTCGATGGACGGAAAAACGGAATTTAGAAGAAGTGATCCGGCTCATGGCTGAAAACCGCCTGAATATTGAGCCTTTAATCGATTCAATTTTTCCGCTTGGTGAAGCACAAAAAGCATTTGATAAAGTTAAAACTTCCCAAATGAAGTCTGTAGCTGTGCTTCTTTCGTATCCCAAAAATGAGAAAATAGAAACGAAAATTGTTAGCGCCGTACCTCGTAGGCATGTTTCTAAGGATGTTATCAATATCGGCGTTATTGGTTCTGGGAATTTTACCCGCAATGTCCATATTCCGAATTTATCAAGATTAAAGAAATTTAATATTAAGGCTATTTGTTCTGCTTCAGGTATGAATGCGGCCGCGATGGCCAAACGCTACAATATTGAGTGTGTGACGACTCAGTATCACGATATTTTGCAAGACCCGAATATTGACACCATTTTGATCGCAACACGCCACGATCTGCATTCTTTGATCGCCATTGAGGCGGCAAAAGCCCAAAAGAACATCTTTGTAGAAAAACCAGTGGCGATGAGTCTGCAAGACCTGGATGCTGTCCGGCAAGCAGTAAAAGAGAACGATGTTTGCTTTATGGCTGGCTATAACCGGCGATTTTCACCGATCGTTCAAAAAGCAAAGAAATATATTACTCAAAAACCTATTGTGATGAATTATGTGGTAAATATAAAAAATCTTTCCGATTCTCACTGGACACTGGATCCTGTTGAGGGTGGTGGTCGCTTGTTAGGGGAAGCGGACCATTTTTTCGACCTGATGAATTGTTTTGCCGGATCGCGACCAAAAGAAGTTTCGGCAGCTTCCTTTCCGATATCAACAGATACCAAAGAAGGGTTGTTCAACTTTGCAGTTCAAGTGAAATATGAGAACAATAGTCTTGGACAGCTTATTTATACAAGTTTGGGCGGCCCAAAAATTCCTCGGGAAAGGCTTGAAATATTTTGTGGAAGCAAGACTTTAGAAATCATTGATTTCAATACGCTTCTCATTAACGGGAAGATTCAATCGAAAATGTTAGGGATGGGGCATTTTGAAGAGTTGGAATATTTTAGCACAAAAATATCCGGACATTGTTCAGATGAGGATTTGGATGATGCATTATCCGCCTCTTGGGTTTGCCTTAAAGCTCACGAACAAATAATCCATCGTTGATCATCAAGAAAATCTTAACATCATGAAAACTCCTTCTAAGCTGTCGGATTCTTATGCCGTTATATTATGCGGCGGGCGGGGACTGCGCATGGGAACATTAACTCGCCATGTTCCAAAACCGTTGGTCTTAATAAACGGCAAACCGATCCTTTGGTATATATTTCGAGAGCTTTATAGTATAGGTTTTCGAAAATTTATTTTTCCTTTAGGGTATCTTGGGAATATGATTAAATCTTATGTCGATAGGAATTTCGCGCAACTTAATTGTGAGATCGTCCTTGTTGATACCGGAATTAATACCCCGATTGCGCGGCGTTTGGCGAAGATTGCTCGTTTTATTCCGGACGGAAAAGATTTTCTCTTGCTTAACGGCGATGCATTTTTTCGCTTTGATCTGAAAGAGATGTATAAAAAACATTCAAGAACAAAATCTTGGTTGACCTTGGCGTCGGCCGAGATCGTTTCAAATTACGGTCTTATTTATGAGAAAAATGGACGGGTTATTAATTTTGACCGTGATGCAAAAATTGATCGGTATGGTTTGTCCGGAAAGAAAAATAATTACGGTTTTATCTATTCCGGAATTGCTTTTTTGAATAAAAGAGCGTTGACCGCCACTAACCTTCGGCAGTGTGATTCGTTTGAAGAAAAGCTGTATCCATTATTGATCCGAAAAGGGAAAGCCACTCATTGGGCGGCGAAAGGCTTTTGGCATTCCGTAGATAGCCCCAAAGATATTCAGCAGGCGGAAAATATTGTTCGAAAATTTAAACTAACGACGTTACGGGAAATTAAATAATGACGCCTGATCTACTTAAGAGATATTCCTATCAAAATCGCTATGTCAGCGATGTTGATGAAGTCATAAGAAAAATCCTTAATAAAACGATTATCCCCCATCAACTTGAGATCCAGCCGGGCCGTCTTGGTGGGGATAAGCTTTGCTGGTTAAGCTGTCCTTATTGCTATGGAGGCACATCAAAGAATACCCAAGAGCGCTTAAGACCTGAAAGATATGTCGAGATCTTGCGCCAGGCGGCGCAGGGGCCGAACGGCGGCATCAATAAATTTATTTTTGCAGGGTATGCCACGGATCCTCTTAATTACGAGCATATCGATGACCTTTTGCAAACAGCGCGCGATAACAATGTTATTTTCGGTTTTCATACTAAGTCGATTAGGTTTTCTGACCGCTTTCTCGGGCTATTGACGGGATCAAATATCCAGAAACTAAGTTATTTCAGCATCAGCGTTGATGCGGGGAATCCAGAAAGTTACAATCGTACTCATGGAGTAGGGCATTCGAGTGGAGATATCTATCATAAGGTCTTAGAGAACATTCGCCGTGTTACAGCGGCGCGCAAACTGACAAATTGTCCGCTAGATGTCAGCGCAACATACTTGGTAACCCAATTTAATAATTCAACAGAGGAAGTTGTTTCGGCCATTAAAGATCTTACGGCGGCGGGGGTTGATATTATTCGCTTTACGTTTCCGCAAGTGCCGCGTGGACATGAAAAAGCGGACCAGGATGTTATGGTGCCCGGGCGACAAGAAATTCTTGATAGTTTTAAACGCCTAAAGCCGGTCATTGACAGCTTTACTTCGGATCAAGTGCAGGTCGTTATTTTGGATTTTGACGCGGACTATGGGATCGCGGAGCAGAGGCGCACGCATCCGTGTTTTGCCAGATTTGTTTTTCCGACCATAGGTTTTGACGGATATTTGGCGCATTGTTCGGAGTCGGCCGCTCCGCATTTTCGCGATATGAGCTTGGGCAATTTAGCTCAGCGTGATTTTTGGGACCTCTTTTATGATTATGATGTAAAGAATTTTAAGAAATACGTCGAATCCTTCTTTGTTAAGATGTGCAAGAATGATTGCCGTTGTGACCGAAAAGAACACGTTGTTAATAGCCTATTTAAGCAATCAGGAATCATTGAAAAAATCTGATCAATTACAGGTTGCGGTTTTAGGAGCGAGCGGTATCGGGCGGGCTCATGTTCGAGAATTTACAAGAGCCGGTGCTTTTGTTAAAGGCATTTTGGGACGCTCGCAAGAATCGGCCAGCCAAACCGCTGCCCGGCTTAACAAGGAATTTCGCCTGTCCCTTAAACCGTTTTGGAATATTGAGGAATTGCTTAACTGCGGCATTGACGCCGTTAGCATCGCGACACCGTGGGATATCCATTTCGAGCAGATCAGAAAGTCTCTGGATAAAGGTTTATTTGTTTTTTGTGAAAAACCTCTTTTTTGGAACAAGGCGGTCACGCCGGAAGGAATTAAAAAAGATTGCCGGTATCTTTTAGAAAATGCGCAAGAAAAACTAGCTCTTAATATCTGCAATATTGCTTACCTACAAGCCTATGAAAAACTTTATGGGCTTCCTCCAAAAATTGAGTCTTTTGAATTTTCTTATTTTGCTCAAGGGAAGCACAATGGCGATGAGATCGGCGTTGATCTTTTGCCTCATGGGATCTCGTTAATAAATTACCTCGCGCCTCGTGGGGTGCTCTCCTCATTAAAAAAAGAAATTACACAAAATGATTATCATTGTTGGTTCCAGTATACGGGCATCAAATGCCACTTTCATTTTAAGGAAGATCCAAAGGGGCCTAAAGAATTCAGTTTCAAGATAAATGGCTTAAAAACATCGAGATCCTTTGAGGTCCGGGATAATCAATATTGCCCATCGCTTATTCGGGACGATGAGTTAAGGCAAGAAAATCCAGTTGCAGATCCTTTTTTTGTTTTTATCAGCGACTTTGTTAATAAGATTAAAACAAAAGAGAAGTTTCTTTGTGACACGAAGGCAGCGGTTCAAAATATGCAGATGGTTTCAGATATTATTCTTGCTTAACAAAAGGCCAGCATGAATATTGTTCATATTTCTTCGAGTGTTTTTCGCATCCATGGCGCAAGCAAGTGGCTGTTGCTTTTTACGACAACCTTAGAAGAAAAAGGGCATAACAATACCATTGTTTGTCCAAGGTTTTGCATCCCTTTGCCATTTTGGTTTAAAGGGTCCATTCAGCCGCTTTTCAAATCTAAAACTAAGGTCAGAGAGAAATCCGGATTTGTTAAAATTTGTTCGATCTTTAGCCAAATAGCAACCATCATATTCTTGCCGATCATTATTCCTCGAAAAACGGATGTTATCGTTTTGCATTCCGAAGAGAGCCTTTTTGCGGCTGTATTATCCAAGATACTTTTCCCTAAGGCTAAGCTGATTTATTATTGTTATCAGATCCCAAGGGAGTTATATGACCTGCGTGATTGTACGAAAAAAACATATGGTATTTGGATGACGGTTTTTTCGCCTTTTATCGCTGTTTACAAGGTTTTACACAAAAGGTTGCCGCGCTTGGCCGATGGTGTTTTGGTCTGGAGCTCTCAGGAAATAATTTCCGCGCGTTCGTTATATGGCGACTTGCGTTTTTGCGTAGTGCCGGCCGGTGTCGATTATTTACGCTTTGAGATCACGGACGATGCAGCAAAAAAGGTTGAAGCATTCAGGAATCGTTTAAGCCTCGGAAAAAAGAAAATACTGCTTATGAACGCCTCCTTAACGAAAAAAAAGAATATCCCGGAATTTTTAGATCTTATCTACCGGTTGACCCATGAAAGACAGGAAATCCATGGCCTTATCATCGGTGAGGGGCCGGAATACGGGCAGCTCCAGGATACCGTTCGCCGCTTGGGCATTGAAAAAAGTGTAACGTTTTTGGGTTACGTCGCCCAGGAAGATCTGTCGACCTATTATTTTTTATGTGACATTTTATTTTTTATCGAGTTTAATCCACCGTGGACCATGTCGATCATAGAGGCCGCGGCCGCTAAAAAGCCGGTTATTGTTACTACCGGAGGCTCGATCCCAACTTTGGTGAAAGACAAGGAAACGGGATATGTTGTTCAGGATCTTGCGGATGATCTGTATCAACGTACGAAGTTCCTATTAGATGATCCCAGGCGGTGTCAAGAGATGGGAGAAAATAATTTTCAGCATTGTCGTCCGTTTTCGGCAGAGGAAAGCGTAAAAAATTTCTTAAAGATGCTTGAAAACCTCTAAGGTAACCCATATGAAACGTTATAGCTTAATTTTTTCGGGAATTGTTTTCTTCATTAGTTGCTTTTATCTTTATGAAAACCGGGATCAGTTTTTCTTATTCAGAAGCATAAATATTTTGAATATCCTTTGCCTGCTATTCCTGATCCTCGCATTTTTCTTTGTCACCGGATATACCTTTCGTCTTGTGGTAAATCTCTTAAATGTCGAATTAACTTTAGCGGAGACATTTGGGCTGTCCATCTTAACTAATTTTGGCAATTATTTAGGCCCGACCAGTCCCGGTTCAATTATTAAGGCCGTTTACTTGAAAGCGGTGAAAGGGCTAGAGTATTCGAAATTTACGTCTGTTTTCTTTGCGAGTGCTTTCTTGGGGGTCTTTATGACCGGGATTTTTGGGGTCATTTTATTTTTTTCTCTCAAGATCGCAGCAACAAAAGTTTCCATGATCCTTCTTGCGGTTTGTTGGGCATTCGTGATCGTGGCCATTGTTCCGTTTGTTTTACATATACCCCAAATTACTTCTCAACGGCGCATCGCGCAGATGTTGAAGCTGGCCCTTGAAGGGTTTGATGCCATTCGTAATCAGAAAATGGGCTTGATGCGCATTGGCATATCATATGTCGCGCAGTTTGCCCTAAGTGCTTTTATTTTTCAATCAGCATTTTATGCCTTGGGGATCTCGGTATCATATGAACAGGCACTGGCGGTCGGTGTCTATACGACAATCGTAAATTTCGTTAGCATCACGCCAAGCAACTTAGGCATTCAAGAAGCTATGATCGCGTTGATTTTTTCGGTTCTTGGGCAAAGTTTTTCTGTGGGGGTTATGGGCGCGGCGCTTATTCGGGTGGTACATTTGTTGATTACTTTTAGCTTAACGCCAATTTTCACATATCTTTTGTTTAAACGTAAAGGTCTTTCGCTGGCAGGGTTAGATAAAAAATAATGATAACTGCAGGATTTAAGAAAATATTCTTATTTTTTAAAGAGAATATCTGCATTCTTCTTCCCGTCGCAGTCTGGATTTTCATTTTTCGAGGATATTTTTTTGCCGAGCCCTCCATGACCCGTCATGGGATCGATTACTACCATATTATCAAACACTATATGGACAATCTTTCGCGCGGTGTTTTTCCGATGTGGGATCCGTTTTATTCATGGGGCAGGCTTGATAATATTGATCTGCGCTTTATTGGCGAATTTAATCCTTTTCTATGGGTCTATGCTGCTTTAAGCCATACAAGCTTATCACCCATGTCGTCTTTTGCCGTGTATTCGACATCGTATTATTTTCTGGGGTTGTTTGGGTTTTATCTCTTGGCTAAAAAATTTCTTGGCAGGGTAGATCTGGCGGTAATTTCTTTTACGCTTCTTTTGTTCTCCTCTTTAACGTTTACGATCTTCAACAATTATTGCATCCTGCTTCTTTTTGTTCCGTCGGTATGGTTTTTCTATTTCTTAGCGGTGTTTATGGGAAGCCCTGAAAAAAAGTATTTATTGGGCTTAACATTTTCGTTGATGATCGTCACTACGACATATATGCCGTTTTATTTTGTAACGATCTCTGCCGCCGTATTCCTTGTTTTTGTTTTGCTGTTTTTTCCTGAAATAAAGCGTCAGCTTCCTAAAGTTTCTGCTTTTCTAAGAAAGAACAAGGCATTATCGATTTTTTGCATCGCATCTATTTTGGCTTCTCTTATCCCGGGCTTACTTTGGTATTGGGAAGGTTTTAAGGGAGACCAAATTTTATCTTGGCGCCATGAAGGAGCCGGCGACGCGCATACGGCCAGTATGGATATTGACACGATCAATACAGGATCTATCATTGGCCCTGTTACGTTTAAGTGGTTATTTTCGGAACTTGCTTTTCCGGATCAAACTTTGTTTTACATGTCGGTGTTTATTTTTATTATCCTTCTGCTCTCAATGGTTAACTATTTAAATCGAAGATTGCTCGCGTTATTCATTTCGGGATTTATTGTGCTTCTTGTCATGTTGACGGACGCAACGCCGGCACACCGATTTCTATATGACCACATCTATTTCTTTAAGTTGTTTCGAAACATCTTTTATCTTCTCTATTTGTGTTTCCCAATTCTTATTTTGTTTTGCGTTGAGCAGCTGCGGATCTTTCTTGAACATGATCCCAGATCCACAAGAAAGAAAAATATTCTTCTTGGATTTATTACGCTCGTTCATTTATTTCTTATTGTGTTTTTATTTAGACAAGGCGATATTGTCATGGCTTCGTATGCGGCCGTTGTTTTAAGCTTCGTATTTTTCTTCGCGCATTTTTCCGGACTCTTTAAGGGAAGAAAAATCCTGCCTTGCTTTCTTTTGCTTGTTGTTGTCTTGATTCAGCCGGTGGAGGTATTTTCCCACTACATAAAAAACAAAAGCGGGGTTGTTGCATGGTTTCCGGTGGATCGTTTTTATCCAAAGTTTTCTTTTATTCGCCCGGCGCGTGAAAACGACAGTTATTTTAAAGGGCGAAGCCCGAAAGAGATGCAAGACGGATCCGGATTTGACGGCACTAAATACACGGGGTTGAGCTATCCATATGTACTGCAAAAAAATATCAAATATGATGTTTTTGAGAATTACGCGCGCAATAAGTTCATTGTTTATGATACGGTCGAGCATGTAGATACGAGTGATATTGATTTTAAACGCATGGAAGAGGTTTTTCGCGCTGAAAGAAACCTTGCGTTCATTTTTGATGATGTGAATGATTTTTCTGCGGCCGGCTTAAGCAAGCATCCGGCAGATCAATTTGAGAAGATTGCTCAAAATTCACCGCAACTGACGGTTTTGGACTTCGACCTCAACAAGATAAAATTTCGAACGAATTTCTCCGAAACCAAATTCTTGGTTTACAACGACAGCTTCCACAATGAGTGGAAGTGTTTTATGGATAACCAAAAGATAGATATCCATCGGGCGAATTTTGCTTTCAAAGGGATTTGGATCCCGGCAGGAGAGCATATCGTTTATTTTCATTTTGGAGTTGCGTGGCGATATTGGCTGAGCTATTTCTTGCTGGCATTTTACGCTCTGTTTTTTGTTTTTGTTATATATCTTTTCATCAAACAGGATCAAAAACAGTATGTTTAATTTTCTTAAGGACTTCTTGAAGAATGTGACGCATTCGATGCTTAAGATAGGAGGTTTTTCTTGGGCCTTGTATCTTGCCGCGTTTTTACTTTTGTCTGCGATCCTTGATCAGGGCAAGATCCAGGCAAGGCTTTTGAATTATTTTAAGGTTCCTATGGATTATTTATTGGATTTGTCCGCTGCCAAGGTTCTTCCTAATGAGTTTCAGCTGCGCGAACAAATTCGGTATTATGAGCGATTAGCGCAATATGCGCTTCATCAGCCCGAACCGCCGTATCTTTTAGGATTTTGTTATTACTATTTAGGCGATCATAAGAAATCTATTGAATTCTATAAAAAAGCGGTTGAAAAAGCTCCGCAATCGTTTTGGACATATTACAATCTGGGAGTTGTTTATTTTAAATCCGGGCAATTTGAGAAGGCTTTGTCTTCCTGGCGCAAGGCCAAGGCCGTTGACTTAAGAGAAACGCTGAGATTTGTATTTGCATCCGTATTTTTTGAGAAGAGATATTTTGGGTCAAAAGAAAACTTGATCCTAGCCGCGGAACTTAATCTTAAAGAAGCTTACGATCAATGCCAAGAAATATTGATGCTTTGCGACGCTCAAAATGGCTTGTCCTCATTAAGATTCTTAGAACGTGCTCGTGTTTTACAAAGAGATAAAAATTTTAATCCAAAAATCTTTTAATGATAATATGAACGTTGGAGGCGAAGCATGAAAACACAAAAAAATGATTATTTTTGTCACCCAACATCCTGCGTTGAAGAGGGCGCTACAATAGGGCAAGGGACAAAGATCTGGTTTTATTCGCATATTTTAAAAGGGGCGAAGATCGGGCAGCGCTGTCATTTGGGGCAAAACGTGGTGGTGCATCCGACGGCTGTGATCGGAAATGGCGTCAAGATCCAAAATAATGTTTCCGTGTACGATGCGGTAACACTGGAAGATGATGTCTTCTGCGGGCCGTCTTGCGTTTTTACAAATGTAATAAATCCCCGGTCTGCTATCTCGAGGAATTCCGCTGAATTCTTCAAGAAAACTTTAGTGAAAAAGGGGGCGACCATTGGCGCGAACGCGACCATTTTGTGCGGCATTACTATTGGCCGTTTTGCTTTTGTCGGAGCGGGGGCGGTGGTGACGAAAAGCGTTCCTGATTTTGGGCTTTTTTTCGGTAATCCGGCACGTTTAATGGGGTGGATGTGCGCTTGCGGCACAAAAATAAAGTTCTTGGCCGCGAAGGGAACTTGTGTAAGCTGTAAGGCCGTTTATAAAAAATCAGGGAAAGTGGTTGTTGCCGCTTTAAAGAAAAGTAAAATTCAAAATCAATGAAGATCCTGTCTTTAATATCGAAGACTTTTAGCCTTGAGAAAAAACCGGTTAAGTTTTTAGCGCTGGGAATTGCTCTTCTGATCGTTCTTGTTTTCGCGTATACCGGATTCTTAAAGGCATCAACACAAATTGATTATGCGCTTTTTAGCATTGATCAAACCTTTTCCTGGCGCAGCACGCCCGAAGGGATCTTGCGCACGGATGCGTTGGCGGATTACGACACCCTTCTTTTGTCCAAAGATTCTTGGAATGATTTTGATCTGTCGTTTTTGTTAATAAATCCGAAAGATTGCGGCGTGCTTTACAATTTTAAAGATGATAAAAACTTTCATTTTGTATATTTTAACAAAGCCCAGCAAAAGATATTTATCGGCCTTAATACCCAACAAAAGCCCTACCTTATTAAATCCTTTCCTTTTGATATTTCCTTAGTGCTACGCGTTAATTTAAAGGTGGATCAAAATACGGTCCATATCGCGATCAACGATAAGCCGTTATTCCAATTTAATATTCCGCAAGCGGAAGGAAAATTAGCTCTTGTTTTAAATGATGCCAAGCTTCCTAAAACCGCTTTTAGCCAGATCTCAATGAGCGGTCACACGCGTGACGGCAGGCACATTGTCCGTCGAGCAAGCCCGGAATATCTCTCAGGATCTCATCTTATTTCTTCATTCTTTCTTTTAGCGGCGATGCTGGCGTTCAGTGGTTATCTAGCCAAGGTCTTTGAATATTTGTCAAAGAATGCTCTAGCGCATCCAACTCAGAAAAACTCTTTTGGGATCCTTTGGGCGGTTTTTATCCATTTGCTAACTGCGACTTTTGTTTTTTGGCCGTTTCTTTTAAAGGGAAGTGTTTTGGTGTCTAGCGCCGACAATTTTGGAGAAATCTTTCCGCTATTCTTCTTATCAAAACATAACTTTATCGATATCTTAAGCGGGCAATCTTTGTCTTTGTGGAACCCATATACGCACAATGGAATGCCGTTTTTTTCCAGCCATTGGAATATGATCTATTATCCGCTGAATTGGGTCATTTTCCTATTTGACGATAAGAATGTTTTAACCGCGTTAACGGCGCGGACATTTTTAGAAGTTTTCTTGATCGGAATTTTTGCTTATCAATTCTTTCGCCGCGAACTAAGATCTCAGGGTTGGGCGCTTTTTTCTTCAGTGGTATACCAATTATGTTCTTTGTTGATCTTTACATTGACGGTTTTTCCGGCCATATCGCTGTATTTTGCCATGACTTTGTATCTTTATTTGATCTGGTCACTCAGTGAAAGGACAAAGATATGGAATTATCTTTGGGTAACCGTGTCTCTTATTTTGATCTTCACATCGGCCAACATGGCGTTTATTTTTTATGCCGGCATTTCGCTGGCGATCTTTACAGTGTATCGGCTGATAAGCCAGGAAGTAGGACAAAAAGCCAGGAATGAGAACTTTGTTTTAATTTTTGCCAGCGTGATCACGGCTATTTTAATTTCTGCGATTCGCCTGATCCCGTGCGCGCTGGGCATTTTAGCCAGCAATCGAATTGTGGATAATTTTTACACTCTCCACGATCGTTCGGCAATGCTGGTGAGACTTTTTGTTCCGGAAATTGCCGGATGGTTCGGGTCTCATTCTTTTAATGCCCTGACATCAAGGAATTTAAATCTGATCTTTGAACGCAGCGACTTACCGTCTAATTCTCAAAATATGTTTTTTGTTTATTTTGGGATCGTGGCGGCGCTATTGCTTGTGTGCAATTTATTTATAAAGGCCAAAAATCAGCATGGGTTTTGGAAACTTTATTCATTTTTGGCGGTCGCGGCAGCACTTTTATTCCAGCCGATCTGGGGGATTTTAAGCATTTTGCTTTTTCCTCTTAATCATTACAGCTATCACTTGATCATTCTTCCGGTGGGAATTTGCATGTTGGCGGGGTATACCGGACTTTATTTGGAACAAGGCAAATTTGATATCTTTAAAAATCTAAATCGGCTTACCGCTATCTTGCTTTTGTTGCAGGCTTTGCTCATCGTGATCCTTACGTATCTTTTTCCGTCGTTGACCGTGCTCTCTCGGATTATTTTCTTAAGTATGATCGGTTGGTATGTGATCTTACGTTTTCATGTTTCTAAAAATCAGCATGACCGTAATGCATTTCTAGTCAAAACTACTTTAGCGATGACTGTCTTTGCTTGGATAGCGATGTTCCTAACCGCAACGGCAATCTTTATCCGGCCCATTGATGAAAAAGAAGGCGCGGCAGCGTTTATTTTCATTCCGGCCTTGATCATTTTTGCGGTTATTGCGGCCGCATTTACGATCTATATGAATTTTATAAGGCGTAAGACCGTTTTTAACTTAACGAAAATGATCATTTGCTTCCTGGCAGGATTCATGATTATTTTTGCGATATTCCTGCGGCCTTTTCTTTTGAGCTTATTTAATTTGGATGCGCCGGTTTTAACTTATGGGCTTGATATCTTTTTGGGCCATTTACGGTTTTGGTTGATCGCCTTGATCTTTTTCTCGGCGGTGGTCTCTTTTTAAATTAGCTGGGTTTCGGCACGGCTTTTGATAGGGTTGTGTATTTTTGTCACGATCTTTGACCTGTTTTGCTTTAATGCCCGTTTTGACAATGTGGTCGCACCGACACCTCTCAAGGAAGCGTATTACAAAATACCTTTTCCATACCAAGACCTGGATGTGAAATTACGAAGCAGTATCGATATTGTTAATTATCGCTGTGACGCGATCCATACCGGCGGGATGCTTTCCAACAAAAATCTTATTTTTGGCGTTCCAAGCTACAGCGGAATTATCGGCTATATGCCTAAAAGATTCTCGGATCTGATCAATAATTTTGGCTATCCAAAAGGAACTGTGCTTATTTATCCCAGCGATGTTGCGCAGAGTGAACGTTTCCTTGATCTGTCGGCCGCCAAATATACGTTTAAAGACCTGGCATCCGCCCAAGTCCGCCCCAGCGCCTTATCCCGACTTATGCTGTTTTACAATTATTCGATTATTCCTGATGACCGCCGGACACTTGAAATATTAAAAGATGAAAAATTTAATCCACAAGCAGAAATTTTGCTGTCGCAACCTCTTCAGGAAAATTTTACAGCAAGTCCGGGTTTGCCAGGGAAGGCCGTTTTTATTAGTGCGGCAACTTCTGATGCGGTTGCCGCGAATGTCGAGACTCCTACGCCGGCTTTGCTATTGTTTTCTGAATCTTACTCAAACGGCTGGAAGGCGTATGTAGATGATAGGCCTGCTCCTGTCTACCGTGCGAATTTTAATTTTTTAGCTTGTCCCATTCCCTCAGGCGAACACAAAGTCATTTTTAGATTTGAACCGAAAAGCTTTTTTGTTTCCGCTTGGATCAGTTTGGCAGGGTTGGTGATGTTTTTTGCCGCATCCATTTATTTGATCTCGCGCAAAAATAAAAAAGAGAAAATTCTCTCCTAAATTTCATATGAAAGAATACTTAGTTGGAACCTGCGTTCTTAATGAAGGTGAAAAGATCAAGCGAATGCTTTCTAAGTGTGATCGGTACGATCTCTATGATGTTTTAGTGATCGACGACGGATCGACCGATGGCTCTCTTCTTGGCTTTGACAATCATTTATCCATTAAAATTATAAGAAATTCAATCAATCAAGGCGCGGGACATTGTGTTCGGCAAATTTTCAATTATGCCAAAGAAAACAAATATACGGCCGTGTTTTTTGTTTCCGGAAATGACAAAGATGATCCGCAGGATATTTTGAAACTAAAAGATGCCGTTGAACAAGGCTTTGACCTGGTGCAGGGCTCAAGGTATTTGTCAGGAGGCATTTCCGGAAAGATGCCTTTTTATAGAAAAATAGCAACTCGCCTTATTCATCCCGCCCTTTTTTCTCTGGTCTCCGGGCAAAGGATTACTGATTCAACAAATGGCTTTCGAGCTGTTAGGATCTCTATGCTTTTAGATAAGCGCATTGATCTTGACCAACCGTGGCTTAACCAGTATGAATTAGAGCCGTATCTTTTTTATAAAGCGATCAAGCTTGGTTATAAAGTAAAAGAAGTTCCGGTCAGCAAAATTTATCCCGACAAAAAAGAGGGGTACACCAAAATGAAGCCTTGGGTTGGATGGTGGAGCATCTTAAGACCCTTGGTGTATTTGGGGTTGGGAATTAAAAAATAGCTAGTGAGTGCGCTATCAAGAAGTTTTATTGAAGTGGTGCAAGATGTAGTTTTTTTCGTAGGAAGTCAAAAACTGGTGAACAGGAAAGTAGAATCCGCTTTGTCCATAGTATTCCGTCGCTTCAACGCCTGCCTTAATTAAGTTTTGTTTTCTAATAGAACCTCTGAAATTCTTTGTTGCCTTCATTAAGAAAACTCCCGGAATAATTTTCTCGCTTAACGGAAAATAGGGAACAATGCCTTGCTTTTTTAATTTCTCGGCAAAAAAATTCCAATTCGATCGGCGAATTTCATTCCAGCCGTAGCAATAAAGCAAAGAATTAATAAGCGTTGTTTTGATCAAAGCTTGGTCGTGAGCTGAAACTTCTTTGACAGCGCCAAGAGGTTTTTTGGAAGCCAAGATCCCGCCGAAGGGAATTGGGTAATATTTTGGGAGGCTATAAATGGCATAATCGCCGAATGTTCCCACGGATTCTCCCTCGAGCCTTGTTCCGATGGAATAAGCCCCGTCTTCAATAATAGGTAAACCTTCTTGACGATAAGGCTCGATAGTTTCTTGCGGGCAGGGAAAACCAAATTCATGAATGGCTAAAACAGCGCGGGTTTTTAAGCTCAGTTTCCTTGACCACTGACAGACCGATTCAATTGTTTTTGTAACGCAAGAACTGATGTAGGGCCCCGGTGTTGTTTTGACAATGAGAACTTCATCAGCAGGTTTAAGCCGAAGATGTTTTAAAGAAAAATAAATAGCCTGACGGCCGCTATTTAAAAGCCGGATATCGCGGGCATTGTCGAGCCAGAATTCCGGCTCTATGATCGCAGAACGGTTTTCGTGTCCTTGTTGGCCGGTAAGTTTATCCCACTCGATGGCGCTAAAAGGCGAAATGCGGATGTGAGCTGTCATGTGCGCCATAAGCTCGAAGGAATTAAGCATGGATCGATCGATCGATTTTCTTGTCGTTTTCATTTTACGTTTTTTCTAAGATAACATCATAACGGGAAATGTCGGTTAATTTCCCCGGAATATTTTGCGATAGAATATGGCAGCAATAACCTTTTTTCTGTCCGTATTTCTTAAAAAATGACGGCGGAAATGTCAGTTTTTTTAAATTGTGGTTTAAAAAAGAAGGCCACCATGATTTGCTTGACGGATTCTTCTTCAGTTCTTTTTGAAGTTTTTGTTTTAAAAGTGATTCAGGCAAGAGGACATCTCCAATGAAAACACGCCCTTTAGGCTTAATAGTACGCATAAATTGATTAAGAACTTTTTCTGCTTCTTTTTGGCCCGATAAATAATGAAAAACGCTGTAACATAAGATTTGGTCAAAAGCGTTCGCCGCAAAGGGAAGTGACGCGGCGTTACAAGCAAGAAAAATTCCTCGCGGATTTAGTTTGCGGGCGTCGAAGAGCATTGCAGGGGCAATGTCGGTGCCGATAACTTTTCGTAAGCGCTTTTGAAAAACTTTTGAAAAAAGTCCGGCCCCTGCGCCGACATCCAAGAGAACAGAATTTCTTGAGGGCTTCAGTTTCTTCCAAACATCCTCATGGATCGCTTTCATAACTCTTTTTGAAAGCGGTCTTCCTTGTTCATAATAAGCCATCTTCATGCGCGGGTCTTTGTAGTGTTGCGCGCAACGGTTGAACCATTCGCTCCAGGAAGACGCTTTAGATCTTTTAGATGATATTTTCATTGGTGAACGTTTATAAACATATTATCGAAGGCGGGCATTGATAAAGATTTCATTGGCAAGTTCCGGATATTTTCTTCCTAGAATAAAGAGACCTTCCATGACAGGGGCAGTGAGGACTTTTTTGATGGAGTCCATTTGGCTATTGCTGAAAGGCTTTAAAAGGCATCCGCCCGATCCGGCAATGGCAAACCCTTGGCTAATGACAAGATTTGTCAAAGAGCGAAGATCAAATACGTGGTGTTGCATAAGTTGTTTGTTGCGCCGGCTAAATGCCTTGACATCTTTGATGAGCCCCATAGCTTTAGCCAGGCGCCGGTGCAAAGAATTTCCATTGGAGACATTGATGTGGATCGTTCCTTTCCTGCTGAGAAGAGATCGGGCGGCTCTGAGAAGTTCGTCGGGATTTGGAACTTCGTGCAAAAGCCCGGTGCAAACAATAAAATCGATGGGGCCGTGAGTTATTTCGCGAATATCTTGGGCGGCATCTTCAAGGAAATTCTGGATGACAAAAAGAGGAATTTTCTTTTGAGCAGAACGCTTGGCAACTTGAGCAAATTTTGCCGATGGTTCCACAATGATCCATTGCTTTATAGACAGACGGGCTTTGAGTGCTTTTTTGTAGAGCAGATCGGCACCGCAGCCGACTTCAACGACAATGACCGGCTTTTTCTGTTGCAGGGTTTCTAAGGCAATTCTTTGGCGGCTGGCGACGGCGTTTTTTTCAAATCCGTAGTCGGCAAGATAAATTCCGGGGTAAAGTTTGATTCGTTTTTGCTTGTCCATGCTCGATTTTCTAGAAATTATTCTAATAATGTTTTGACGACTTTCTAAAAATAACAGGTGATACTATAGCATAATTTTTACCTGTTCGTCTAATAGTAATCACGTAGTTTTGCTGCGAAGGCGGAAGAAAAGAGTTTTTCCTTGCGTCAAATTTTTGATGACTGTAGAATAACACGATATATTCACATTTCTTAAAGGTCAATAATGGCAAAGCAATTTCCAACGCAAAAATATCTTCTATCGGCTCCGGTCATTTTTTCTTTACTTATTCTTGGGCTAGGGCTTGTCCTCCGTTTCGCAAATATCAATAATGACAACTTTTTTCTGTATGATGAGGGGTATTATCTTAATTACAACCGGCCTGTCCTTGAGTTGATCGACGGGCATTTTCCGGTGAAAATGCCCGACATGATCCAAGCGGTCTATCTTTCTTTGCGCGCGGCGTTAGCGACGGGAAAACCATTATGGTTCTTTATCGTTGACGCGCGCGTTTTCTTTGGAGGCGTGCATCAATGGTTTTTTCCTCATCTTGTTTCGGCGGTCTTTGGCACTTTGACTTTGGGGCTTGTGTTTTTATTTGCCAGAAAGCTTTTCAACTCCACAACGGCAGGGCTCTTGAGTTTAATGATCTTAAACGTTTTGCCAAGCCATGTTTTTTATTCACGCTTAGCGTTGCAAGAGGGTTTATGCGCTTTTCTTTTCTTGGCAGGTTTTTATTTTTATCTTTTTCCCGCCCGGTTTGGCGCTAAGACTTTTCTATCATCTTTTCTTTTAGTGTTGGCGTATTTCTCAAATTATCGCCTTGTCATCCTTCCGGGTTTGGTCTTGTTCGCCGAATTTTATATAAGCCTTTCCTCGGGTCAAAAGCCTAATTTCAGGAAGTATTTTTGGCATACTTTAATTTTTATCTTCCTTGTGCTGATGATCGGAAGCATTGATAAGGGAAGATACATAACGGTCGTTTTCGCCTGGATGTTCCATCAGGCAGATCTGGCGCAGTCTCAGCGTCATTTTTTGGATCTATTTTCCTATCCTTATTATATTTTCCGCCTGGAAGGAATTGTATTTGCGACTTTGTTTTTCGCGAACGGATATTACCTGATGAAGCGGCAATGGCAAAGGGCTTTTTGTTTTTCCCTCGCTTGTTTTTATATGCTCATCTTTTCTCTGACCGCCGAAAAAGGGGCGAGGTATTTATGTGTTATGCTCCCCTTTATGGCCATGGCGGTTGCGGGATTTCTGGAACAATTATTTTCGAAAGATAATTTAAAGATTAACCGCAAGTTTGTTGTCATTATCACTATTATTCTTTTTGCCGGCTTGATCGTGCGCTCAATTGATGTGGCACAATTTCGTTCGGATTATAAGAATTCTGTCAAATACATTCGCGCCGTGAGTCCTCAATTTAAGATCATCACGACTCAGCCTTGGATCCAGAAACTTTATGTAAGCCAAGATGACGTGGCGGAAATGCCAAAAAATTACGAAGCCTTGCTTGGCGCTTACAAAAAAGGGTATCGGTATCTGATCATTTGCCCGCAGGCGTTTATTTCCTGGACGGACAATAAAGAGAAATTTGATCCCCATTTGCTTCCGTATTTAAAATTCATTACGACATTTGTTGAGCCGGTTAAAACTTTTTCGCATTTTAACAATCGACTTTTGGAACGGTTTGTTTTTGAGCATAACGAAAATCTGAAAACGTCAGTCCAATTCTTATCATCAGGAAAGAAAGATTTAGGCGCGCTGCGAGTTTACGATCTAAAGACATGCATCAACGCAGTTGAGAACGTTTATCACCCGAAAAAAGGGAAGTAATGATAAAAACAATACCGCTAACAAAAGAAAATATTAAGACGATCGCGCTCCCGGGATTAGAGCGGAATTTGTTTTCTTCCGCCGCGTGGCTGTCTGTGCTTTGCCAGACCTATAAGCTTAGTTTGTTCGCAAAATATATTGAAGAAAATGATCAAATCAAAAGCTATATCATCTATTCAATTGTTGACAATTTTCTAGAGCAGAAGATCTGCATTTGCTCTTACTGTGATTATTTTGATTGTCATGTTCAAACACCCGAACATTGGCAGATGTTCTTTGATTCTTTGAGAAAAGAATATCCGCGCTATCGCATCGCGATCCGAAATCTGCGCGATCAGCTCGCGCGAGAAAATCCTAATTTTGCTTTGCTCAGCAAAGAGCGATTTCACATTTTGGATATTAATGATGATTTAGATTCTATCTGGAAGAAAACCCACGATTCGTTTCGGTCGGCGGTGAAACAAGCACAAAAAAACGGGATTGAAGTTAAGCGCGGCGCAAGAGCTGATCTGGACAAATTCTACAAGCTTCATTTGAGGCTAAGAAAAAGCAAATACCGTCTTTTTCCTCAGCCCTTTAGGTTTTTCGATAAGATCTGGCGCGAATATATGGAAAGCGGCAATGGTTTTCTGTTGGGCGCTTACAATCGAGATGGGAAATTTGTCGGAGGAAATGTTTTTCTTCGCTGCGGAGATACGCTGTATTATAAATTCAATACCTCAGATTTGAATTTTGTAAAACTGCGGGTGAACAATCTTCTTTTGTGGGAAGGGATCAAACTAGCCAAGGAACTTAACCTAAAATTTTTAGATCTAGGCTCTAGCGGATATGAGCAACACGGACTCATCATGTTTAAAGATCATGTTGGCGCAAAATGTTTGGATATCTGTCATCTCGGATTTAATCCACCCGATTATAAATTCAGCCAAAAAAGGATCTTGAAAGTATTTACCCATACTTTGACCGCTCCATGGGTTCCGGATTTTATTACGCGGGCAGGGAGTAGTATTATTTATCCGTTTTTGGCGTAGGTTTTTATTCTTTAAAGTTGAAGCGCCAGTAAAGATGTTCTGGCACTTAAAATAAAAAAGTAAACCAATGCCGTATTTCACGGAAATTTTGCTATAATAAGTCCAATCTTGCTGTTTAATCTGATGCGACGGAGTTATCCTTGAAAAAATCTTCCTCAAAAAAGCAATCATCTTATTCTTACCAGGATTTTGCCGGGCTTATCGATCGTTTTGACTCGGTTTATAAGTCGGACATCGATGAGCAGAAATATTTTGGATTTCCTCTGGACCCGATTTTGAAGATCGAAAATCAATTGTTAGGCGGCCAAGCTAAAACGATCGCTTATTTTTCAATGGAATTTGGTATTGCGCCGAGCATCTATAACTCGTTTGGTTTAAGCCGTCCGATGAGCGAAAAGAATAAATTCTTTAAGCATGAAGTTTTTTCGAATTACTGGCTTTCCGATTATGTGTTTAAGATCCAGATCGACAAGATGCTGGACATCCCTATCTACAGCGGAGGCTTAGGTGTTTTAGCCGGGGATTCCATGAAAAGCATTGCCGACCTGGGGCTTCCGGTGACCGGCATTGGTATTTTGTGGAATAAGGGATATTTCAAGCAAAATTTCTGGTATAAACACGGCCAAGTTCCTGAGGAGCTTACTTGGGATCCGCATACGTATCCGGGGCTTATTCCGCTCAAAAATATTGTTACCATTGAAACGAAGCAAGGGCCGCTCAACTTAAAGCTTTGGAAGTATTATGTCTATAGTTATGATAAGAAAAATGCTTGCCCCATCATCCTTCTTGATTCAAATCTTCCTGAAAATAGCGAGCCGTTTCGAAAATTGACCGACCAGCTTTACCGAAGCGATGATATGTGGTGGAAGATCTTCCAACGGGCCATTCTTGGTATTGGCGGCGTTAAGGCCTTAGATAGCTTAGGCTACAACATTGGAACTTATCATTTGAATGAAGGGCACGCGGCGTTCGCTATTATCGAAAAATATCTTTCTTTAGATGATAAAAGCGAAATGAAGGATTTGATGAAGCATTTTGTCTACACCTGTCATACGCCGGTGGTGGCAGGGCATGACCGTTTTAAGGTGAGCGAATTGCGCAATATTTTTGACGAGAGATATGTTCGGGCGGCGGAAGAATTTGGAAAAGAAAACGCGCAGTCTCCGGAAATAAATCTTACCTTTATGGCGCTTAATCATTGCAACAAGGTTAATGCCGTCGCCAAAAAACACGGCGAAGTTATGCGTATTCAATTCCCGGATTTTGCCAAGAAAGTGCAATCCATCACCAACGGTGTTCATACGCATACATGGGTTTCGGAAAGTTTCGCCAAGCTCTTTGATAAATACGAAAAGATCCTCGGCGACTGGCGGGCAGACCCCACGTTACTTTCGCGTATCACTGCTTTAGCAGAAAGTAAAGCATTCCGGCGAGATTTGTTTGAAGCTCATCAGGAAAATAAGCGTAATCTTATCAATGTGGTTAAACATTGGCAGCTGAAGGAAGATATTTTTACGCTTTCTTGGGCAAGGAGAATTGCCGGTTATAAAAGACCCGCGCTTATTTTTCATGATACCCAAAGGCTTGTTGATATCGCCAGGCGCGTTGGGCCGATGCAGATCATCCTGGCCGGTAAGGCTCATCCAAATGATAATTTGGGCGCGGCGCATATTGAAGATATCTTAGACCATATTGACGCGTTGAATGATTATAGCGATGTTGTCAAAGTGCTTATTTTGGAAAATTACGATACGTATTTTGGGAAATTACTGAGCAATTCGGTTGATGTTTGGTTAAATAATCCTCTGCCGCCTTTTGAGGCTTCCGGAACTAGCGGTATGAAAGCTATTTTAAATGGTGTTTTGCAAATGAGCACAGTTGATGGATGGGTTGTTGAAGCTGTTTCGGATGATATTGGATGGCTTTTTGGCTATCGTCATAAAGGGTCGGATATCGGCAACGAGAACGATTTGCGCCTAGATGAGGACTCTAAGGCTCTTTGTGACACATTAGAGGAAGCCGTCGGGCTATATTATAAAACATGTAAAAGCGGTAAAATTGTTACGGAAAGCCCATGGATCGATAAGATGATCCACTGTATTGAAAAAAGCGGGTTTTTTAATACGCAACGCATGATCGGGCAATATAAGTCTCAGATGTGGGAATAGCGAATTATCATGAAGCAATATTTGGATCTAGTGCAGTATATTTTTGACCACGGGGAAAAGAAGGAAGACCGCACCGGAACAGGAACCATTTCCGTTTTTGGCTACCAAGCAAAATACGATTTGCGCGATGGATTTCCGCTTGTCACGACAAAAAAAGTCCTTTTTGATGCCGTTGTTCGGGAATTGTTATGGTTTCTAAAAGGGGCAACCAATATTAATGACGGCCTTAAGCAGTACACGCCGATCTGGAACGCCTGGGCGAACGAAAAAGGGGAATTAGGCCCTATTTATGGTTATCAGTGGCGCAAGTGGGAAAGGTTTTCCTGGGATGAAAAGTCGAAGAATTTTCAAAAAGAATACGTTGACCAGATCAAGTTGGCTATTGACCTCATCAAAAGTAAACCGCATTCCCGCAGAATTATTGTCAGCGCCTGGAATGTTGCGGATATTGACAGGATGGCTTTGCCGCCGTGTCACGCCTTTTTTCAATTCTATGTTTCCAACGGCCGCTTGGATTGCCAGCTGTATCAGCGCTCGGCGGATGTGGCCTTAGGAGTTCCTTTTAATATCGCCAGTTATGCCTTGCTTTTAGCCATGGTAGCGCAGGAATGCCGTCTTATGCCGGGAATTTTCGTGCACACGTTCGGAGACGTTCATATTTATCTTAATCACGTTGACGGTTTAAAATTACAGCTTCAACGAAAGCCAAGGCCTTTGCCTCAAATCCAAATTGCCCAGAAATCTCTTTTCGATCTGGCGTTTGAAGATATCAAGCTGGTGAATTATCAGCATGATGATTTTATAAAATTTCCCATCGCTGTTTAATCAAATAAAATTTATGCGCACATTCGACATTATTGTTGCCGTTGATAAAAAATTTGGGATCGGCCGCGACGGAACGATCCCTTGGCAGCTTTCCGATGACTTAAAGCATTTTAAAGCGATCACAACGGCAACCAGATCTCTCGATAAAAAGAATGCTGTGATCATGGGGCGAAAGACGTGGGAATCTTTGCCGGATAAATTTCGCCCGCTTCCCGGGCGCATCAATCTGGTTTTGACAAAGAGCAAAGGGTTTTCGCTTCCGGAAGGTGTTTTGCAAGCCGGAAGTTTTGAGGCGGCTTTAAGCCTGCTTTCAACAGAGCCATGGAAGACCAGTGTTGAGAAGGTTTTTGTTATTGGAGGAGGGCAGATTTTCGCGGAAGCTCTCAAAAGCAATCAAACGAGTACTATTTACTTAACGCAAATCCTTGAAGACTTTCACTGTGATACCTTTTTCCCTCATTTTGATAAGAATTTTAAAAAGATTTTCATTTCTCCGCATTTTTTGTCCAAATCTCTTAAGTATTTCTTTACGATTTTCTCTCGAATTTAGTTATCTATAAAAATCCACGATACCACGAATTTTCTTAAGAAATAGCAGTTATTTTGTAACTACTTGGTATTTATATAGATAAAACTAAAGAAATATTATATTTTTTTGGTATTTCATTTTTTCGTCAGTTATACTTAAAGTAACGTACTGAGAACAGCGGGAAGCATTTAGCAGGTAAGCGTTACCTTCTAGCGGGAAGGAAGGAAACAATGACTGACAGAAAAAGAGTCTTGGTTGTTGATGATGAGCGCAATGTAGCCGAGATGATGTCCATGATGCTTGAAACCCGCGGCTATGAGGTCAACATTGCCGGTTCCGGGCAAGAGGCTATGGAGAAGGCCAGCACGAAGCCTGATCTCATTTTGCTTGATCTCATCCTTCCTGATATTGAAGGTTTTGAAGTTTGTCGCAGGCTCCGCGAAGAAAAATCAACCCGCAATATCCCCATCATTATGATCAGCGTCAAATACCTATTCGAAGATAAAATCGAAGGGCTTTATTTGGGAGCTGATGATTACCTGACAAAACCGTTTGATCACGAAGAGCTCTTTGCCCGCATTGAAGCTGTTTTAAGGCGGGCTCTTATTTTTGATGAAGGATCGGATTATCGTGACTCGGTGATCTTCGAAGCAAAAAAGATCATCAAGGAGGGCTTGATCACGCCGTTCTACCAGCCGATATTTTTCCTACAGCCATTTCAGCTTTTTGGGTTTGAAGCCCTGAGCCGCCCCCCGAGCAAAAGTGTTTTAGCAAATCCCGAATTACTTTTTAAAGTAGCCCTGCGTTTTGGTTTGTATTGCGATTTAGAGTTGCTTTCCTGGAGAAAAGCTATTGAATCCCGGCCGGAAAGCGTTGCGGGGAAGAAGCTATTTTTGAACTGCAATCCCTATCTCGTTGAAAGCCCGAAATTCTTTAAGATCAAATCAATTTTTGAAGAGAACAATATTTCCGCCAAAGACACGGTTTTGGAAATCACAGAACGTTCTGCCATCCATGATTTTGATTCATTTTATGAACGCCTGCGTTTTTATCGTGATTATGGATTTAGCATTGCCATTGATGACGTTGGTTGCGGGTTTGCCAGCTTGGAATCTATTGTCCAAACAAAGCCTAATATCCTAAAGATCGACAGGCGTTTGGTGGAGAATTTGGATCAAGATGCTATCAAAAGAAGCTTGATCAAATTCGTTGTTTCTTTTTGCAAGGAGAACAATATCATTTCACTGGCGGAAGGAATTGAACGTAAATCCGACCTTGATGTTTTGATTGATCTGGGAGTTGATGCCGGGCAAGGGTATTTGCTTTGCCGCCCCATGCCGGAGATCAATATCAATGAAATTTATAAAGATATTTATGTCCGCCTAGGGTTGTCTGTATAAGCGACAGGATATAGTTAATTAAGTTTGATTTGGCAAAAAAGATGATTAACGCTATAATAGGTGCGCGTTGATCATCTTTTTATTTTTTTGGATTGCATAGAGTATCTAACTTACGTGTTTTCTTTAGGATGGAGCTGTTCTTTAATTCAAACCTGATCTCATGATTTCTTTATCTTTCCTTATTATTGGTGTACTTTTAGCTTCGTCGATCTGCTCCATGGCGGAGGCGGCTATCCTTAGCTTGCCTTTGGTGCGCGCGAGAATTCTTTCCGAAGAAAAGCGTAGAAATTCCAAAACAGTCCTCTATTTAAAAGAACATATCAATACAGTTGTTGCCTCGATTGTTGTTGTCAATAACGCGATCAATATTATTGGCGCGTTTTTCATCGGGCAAAAGGTGAGTGAGTTATTTGGCAATGAGTGGCTTGGGCTTGCTTCTGCTGTCATGACGCTGGGGATCATTGTTTTTGGGGAAGTTATCCCTAAGACGATCGGAGAACGGTACAAAGCGCCGGTTTCTTTATTATTTGCTAGGCCTTTGTGGCTTTTAGTCTGGATATTGGGTCCGTTTGTTAAATTTCTCGTGCGACTAGCCGGTCCGGTCGTTAAGGGGAGCCGATTACCGAAGGTCACTGAAGAGGAAATCAAGCATATGCTGGAGCTGGGAAGAGATTCCGGAACTGTTGAAATGGACGAAGAAGTGCTTTGCAAAAGAGTCTTCAAGCTGAATGACTTGCAGGCTTTCCAAATGATGAAACCGATCGACCAAATTTTTGCTTTACCCGGTGATAAAACCCTAAGCGAAATGAAAGAAACTATTCTCAATGCTCCTTTTAGCCGCATTGCCGTTTACGACAAAGACCCTTTGAATATTGTTGGTATGGTTTATTTAAGCATTCTCTTAAAACATATTGCCAAGGGCGATGACCAGATCATGATCAAAGAATTTATGACCAAGCCTATCGTTGTTCATCACCTAACAAAGGCTGACGCGCTTTTAGCGAAATTTATCGCCTACAATCAACATCTTTTCATTGTGCAAAACGACGCCAAAAAAGACCTCGGCCTTTTAACCATGGAAGATGTTTTGGAAGAGCTTTTCGGCGAGATTTACGATGAAAAAGATATCAAGCATAAAGCCAGAAGGGGAATCAAATAAGCGCTGTCAGTTGCGGCTAAACCGGTCTTGCCTATGTCGTTTTTATCTCAATTCGTTACGATCTATTTTGCGTATCTTCAGGAATTATGGCTGGCCCTTTTTCTTGGGTTTTTCTTGAGCGGGCTTTGCTATGAGTTTATTCCTACAAAGATGGTTGAACGCTATTTAGGAAGAAAGGGCTTGGTTCCAATTCTTTCTTCATCGATCTTGGGGGCGGTGCTGCCGATCTGTTGTTTCGGATCTCTGCCGGTGGCGGTAACGTTAAAAAGGAAAGGCGCTAAGCTGGGCCCTGTTTTAGCATTTTTGATCACGACTCCCGCTACTTCTGTTCCGGCGCTGATCATAAGCTGGAAACTACTAGGCCCGATATTTACGGTCTATATTTTTTGCGCTGTTATTGTTATGGGGTTTGTGATGGGACTTGTCGGAAATATGCTAAGATTCAACGCGAGCGCTACAGAATTACTGCAGGCTGATCCTTGCTGCGCAAATGATCTCAAGAAAGAACCGCTTAAAACGGTTAAGAAAAAAATACGCGACGCCCTAACTTATGGATTTATCACATTGCCTCAGGCGATCGGGCTTTCCTTGTTGCTTGGAATTGCCGTAGCGAGCTTAATCGCGATGATCCCCCAGGCTCAACAGCTTCTCCATCAATATTTGACTGGGATCCAAGGCTATTGCATCAGCCTAGCGGCGGGATTTTTGACTTATGCCTGCTCGACGGGAAGCGTTCCTTTGGCTGATGCTTTACTGAAGAGCGGTGTTACGCCCGGATCGGTCATGATTTACTTGATCGCCGGGCCCATTACCAGCTACGGAATGATTTTTACGGTTAAAAAAGAATTTGGACTTAAAGTTTTAAGCGTGTATGTTCTAGGAATTTTACTCCTCTCTTTGTCGGCCGGTATGGGATATAATTTTTTGGTGACCGGAGATTTATTTTAATGGTTAAATGGTTGTTAGCCTGAAGGGGCTGTGCTAAAATCGTTCAGCGTTTTAAAAAAATGAAAAAAACATACCTCTTTTTTCTTCTGTCTGTTCTGTGTTTTGCTTCGGGTTGCCTTTTTTCACATCCCAAAGAATCTCCCATGATAATTGAAGATGCCATCGGGCAAGGCAAAGTGTTTGATGTGAGCCATCTTAAAAGCGGAGGCAATCTTTTTATCGCTCCTTTTAAGGCCGGTGCGGGGGTTGAGGCGACGAAGCAGCTAAATCATGTTGTGCTTTTGGCAGTAAAAGAGATCGTTGAAACGCTTCAAGAAGCAAAAACGTCGCTCAACATTGTTTTTGAAGACAATGAAGAAAAAGCGGATTTTGTTTTGAAAGGGCACGTCGTTTCTTTTAAAGAGCCTCAAGGGATTTTGAACAGGTGGGGCTTACGAAAAAAAGAGTTGAGTTTTGGCATTGATTGTCAAATGACGGATGTAGCCAGCGGCGAGGTTATTCTTCGCTTCTCTCATCTTGAAACGACCCGGGAAAAAAATGAAGGTTTTGAATCGGTGGCGCGTAAAATAGGCCGGGAAATTGGAACGTTTATTCTTGATCAGCTGCAATAGTTTAAAGTAGAAAAAAGAGCGAGGAAATCGTGATAGTCTTAACGGGTGCGGCAGGATTTATCGGAAGCTGTATTTTGAGCGTGTTAAACGCTTCCGGAAAAAAAGATATCGTGATCGTTGACGAGCTTGCGGGGGATGCCGATCCAAAGAAAAAAAACCTAGCAGGAAAAGAATTTACTGATTTTTTTGACAAAAAAGACTTTATTAAACTTATCAGGGATGATAAGGTAAAAGGGAATATTGATTGCGTGATCCATATGGGCGCGTGCAGCTCAACGACTTTGCAGGACGCCCAGTATTTTGAGGAGAATAACTTTCTCTACTCGCGCGATTTGGCAAAATGGTGCTTAAAAAGAAAGGTCCGCTTGATCTACGCGAGCTCGGCGGCAACTTACGGAGATGGCTCTGGCGGCTATAACGATGCGGATGAGTCAACGCGCCGATGCCGGCCCTTAAATCTTTACGGCGAATCAAAGCAGAAATTTGATCTTTGGGTTTTAGACAACGGCGTGATCGATAAGGTTGTCGGCCTTAAGTTTTTCAATGTTTTCGGGCCCAACGAATATCACAAAGGCGATATGCAAAGTGTTGTTGCTAAGGCCTATACGCGCGTTGCCAGCGAAGGAACAATGTCGCTGTTCAAGTCGTATAAAAAAGAATATGCGCACGGTGAACAAAAACGTGATTTCATTTACATCAAAGATGCTGTTGATATTGTGATGTATTTTCTGAATAATTCGACATTGCACGGTATTTATAATGTCGGAACGGGGAAAGCCCGAACATGGAACGATCTAGCCGGTGCATTGTTTTCATCCGTCGGGAAAAAACCCAATATCGAATATGTTGATATGCCGCCAGGGCTGGAACAAAGGTATCAGTATTTTACTCAAGCGGATATGGAAAAGCTGCGAAAAACAGGCTATAAAAAAGCCATGATGACACTAGAGGATTCCATTAAAGATTACGGGAAATATTTAAGTCAACATGCGTACCTTTAAGAAATTGCCCAAAGTTTTTATTTTGACGCTTTTGCTGATTGTCGCATCGGTGAGTTTCTCCTGGGCCATGACCGAAGATGAGTATGTCCATATGGCGGCGGAAAGTGTTATTATGATGCACGATGCCAAAATACAAAATCAGGATATGGTTAAGGCATCTGAAGAATTCTTATCTCATTACAGTCAGACAAAGATCCAGGAATATGCGCAGATGGCTCAGCAGATGATCCAAGATCCCAAAACAGCGAAAAGGATCGGCGAGAAAATCGCTGATGTTCTGTCACGAAAAGGCTATGATGTTGGGTCTGAGGCCGGAAGCGATATAGGAAATATCATAAGAAAACGTTAGTCATGCAAATAAATAAAAGGCGAGGCGGTTAATATGGTGATGATCGTACTTTCTGTTTTAGGAGTCACCCTATTTGTTATTGGAATTTCGTTAGCGCTTAAGGGTTTTTTTGCCATCCCTAATGCCAGTACGGTCGTTGCTCGCCTAGAATTTGAAACATTAAAAAGAAACTTTAATCAATTAAAAGAATCTGAAGAAAAAACGAAAGCAGAATTAAGTGCCGCAAAAACTGAATTAAAAACCACGCAAGATCATCTTCAACTGTCCCGCCAAACCGAAGAAAAAGCCTACAAAGAACTTGAAAAGCTTCGCGTGATCACCGAGGAGCTACAAAATAAATTTGATGTTCAAGCCAGTGAAACTACAGCGCTCATTGAAAATTTAAGGTCGGAACGTGACAGTCTTTTATCAGCTCAAGAAGCCGTCAAGGCGAAGGCCGGAGAACTAGAAGGCTTATTGAGCGCGGTCCAACAAAAAGCTGATGAGCAAGCCCGCGGCGCCCTTGAAGTCATTGATGAGCTGAAAAAAGAGGGCGAAGTTTTAAAGAAAAACGAAGAAAGTTATCAAACACAGATAACTCAGTTGCAAAATGCTCTCAGTGATATGGAAGTGAAATTAGGGCAAAAGGAAAACGACGCGGCGGAAAACCTAAACCAGCTAAAAACTCAAAACGAATTATTGCAAAAAGAATCCGAAGGGCAATTAACTAAAATTGAAGAGCTCGGCGAAGCACTGGCGATGGCCGAGGAAAAAAGCGGAAGCAGTGTTCGGGAATTAGCGCAGTTAAATACGCAGTTGCAAGAAGAAAATGCTTCTTTGCGTGTGCAAATAGGCGAGATCCAAGACAAGCTGAACAATCAAAATGAAGAATTTTCAACCCTTAAAGAAAAAAATGAAAATACGGCTGTTCGCGTGAAACAGTTGCTTGATGCGGCGGCGGGCATTAAAGAAGATTATGAGCGGCAAATCGACGAGCTTTTAGAGACCATTGAAAGTTTCCGGGCTGAGAACGAGCAATTGAAGATCAAGGGCGTTGATGTTTCGGAACTACAGAAGCTCCACGAGCTCAACAATCAACTCGAAGAAAAAGAACAGCTGGCTCAGTATGAATTAGCTAAAAACCGCGCTCAGGCAGGCGGCCTGGAGAAAATTTGCGCCGATTTTAAATCAAAATTAGAGGGAATGGCGGCCCTGGAAGAAGAATTGCAAAAAACAAAGAAGCTGCTTGGCCTTTTGGAAAAAGAAAATGAAGAGCTGAAAGCGAAAAGAAATTCGTCACCGACAGTTTGAACTTTTGGGATAAATCTTATTGATGACAAAAAAACGATCGCCGAAGGTTAAAGTTAATTTCCAGAAAATTCTCGCCCAAGACCTCATGTCCGAAGTTGTTGTCAATGTCACCCAAGATACTTTAGTGAAAGAAGTTGCTCATCTTATGCTACGTGACCGTATCAGCGGCCTTCCGGTCGTTGACCGAAAAAAGAATATTGTTGGGATGTTGACGATCAGTGATCTGTTGCGTGTTATTGATGAATCGTCCAAAAAAGAAGAAACAGATTTTTATGAACAGGTTTTTCAATTTCGCGAACGAAAAGTAAAAGAGATCATGTCAACGAAAGTGATCACTGTTTCTCCGCATACAACTTTAGATGTTATTCTCCATATTATGCTTAAAAAAAAGATCCACGGATTTCCGGTCGTAAAATCAGGGAAATTGATCGGCATTATCGGCCGGCATGATATTTTAAACGCGGTATTTACGTTTTATTAATCGGTGATTTTTTAAAAGGGGAGAAGGATGCTAAAGGAAACCGGATTTGCCATTACGATATCAAGCGGGGTTGTTGTTGCCGAAGAAACAGATACGGCGTTAAGCGTCGCGAATCTTATGCGCGACCACAATATCGGAGCCGTTGTCATTTTAAAGAATGAAAAGATCGTCGGCATTGTCAGCGAAAGAGATATTGTGCGTAAGGTTGTTTGTAAGCAATTATCGGCAAAGACGATCAAGATCAAGCAGATCATGACATCGGAAGTTGTGACGGCCGACATCAAAGACGGCCTTAACAAGATCCATGAGATCATGTGCCAATCTCCTTTTCGGCATCTCCCGATCGTTAAAAGCGGAAAACTGATCGGCATTGTTTCAAGCCGTAATCTCATTTCTTCACTAGCGCCAAAAAATTTTTCAAAAAAGTAACTAAGATATTTAGGAAAATTTAGGATTAGATCTTTATGTTCGCCTTAAAAAATAGACACAGCGAGCACTTTTGTTTTCCGAGTGATTTAAGGAAGATCAAGGACGCTAGTCAAAAGGTCTTAAGCACGCTTGATGACCTTAAGCTAAACAAATCGGACCTATTTGACATTAAGCTTTGTTTTGAAGAAGCGTTGATCAATGGCATTAAACACGGTAATAAGGGCGATATTCAGTTGAATATTGAGGCGGAAGTTATTAAAGCCGAGAAATATCTTGAGATCATTGTCCGGGATCAGGGCAGTGGTTTTGATTTCTCGCATTGCGTTGATCCTACAAAGGAAGAAAATTTAATAAAAACATGCGGACGCGGTGTTTTTTTGATCCATAAATTAATGGACAAAGTTCGGTACGAAAAAAAGGGAAGCTGTGTCCACATGATCAAATACCTTTCTAAAAAAGAAAAAAGTCATTAAGGAGGCTTTTATGAAAATTACTCAAACAGAAAATAATGATTTCGTCGTTGTTGCTATCGACGGAGAAATTGATCTGGATTCCTCTCCGCAGATGCGCAAGATCTTTCAGGAACTTATGGATAAAGGCAAATCCAGGATCGTTATTGATTTTGAGAAAGTTTCTTATATCGATAGTTCCGGTTTGGCAACCCTTATTGAGATGATGCAAAGGCTCAAGAAGATCCAGGGGCAGTTAAGCTTGGTGCAAATGTCTGATAAGATTCGCAGTCTTTTCGAAATTACAAAATTAGATAAACTATTCTCTATCCACCGAACACAGGCAGAGGCTTTTAAAGCCATATAGGATTATGTTGAAATTCTTCGAGAAGATTGGAAGTGTTGTAAAGTACTGGGTCTTTGTTGTGACAGATTTCAGTAAGCTTGCCTCAGATACTTTTTTCTGGATCTGCGTGGCGCCTTTTAGAGAAAAGCCCATCAATCGTCTGCGCGTTTTTGAGCAAATGGTTTTTATGGGAACGCGCTCCATCATCATTGTTTTCTTCGTGACATTTTTTACCGGCGTTGTTCTCGCCATGCAGGCGGCCTATCAATTGGCGCAGGTTGGGGCGACGGTCTATGTATCAAGCTTGGTCAGCGTTTCTTTGTGTCGTGAGCTGGGCCCTGTTTTAACCGCGCTTGTGATTGCCGGGCGTATCGGTGCCGCGATCACGGCAGAGATCGGCTCTATGAAGGTTTCCGAGCAAATTGAAGCCTTAGAAGTAATGGCGATCAATCCAGTGCGCTTTTTAGTTGTTCCAAAATTTTTGGCTTTATTCTTAATGTTGCCGTGTTTAACGATCATTGGGGATTTTTCGGGGATGTTTGGCGGATATCTGATGGGTGTTTTTAATCTGAAGATCAATTCAGCGCTGTATATTCAAACGACATTGAAGTTTTTATCGCTCAAAGATATTTACACGGGGCTTTCAAAATCTTTCGTTTTTGCGGCCATTATCGCTTTGGTAGGCTGTTACCAAGGATTGAAAACAAAAGAAGGCGCGGTGGGCGTAGGGCAGGCGACAACATTAAGCGTGGTGGTCAGTTTTATTTTGATCATTTTAGCGGATTGTATTTTAACCGGTATTTATTATTTCTCAAATTTATAAAATGGAACAGAAAAAGATCGCTATTTCCGTTAGGGATTTGCACCGATCGTTTAATAACCGCAAGGTTTTAAACGGAGTGAATCTTGATATCTACGAAGGCGAGATCTTTGTCATCATGGGCGGTTCGGGATGTGGGAAAAGCACTCTGTTGCGCCATATGATCGGAGCGTTAACGCCCGACATGGGAAAAGTTTTCTTTGGGGGTCGGGACCTGACAACGCTGACATCCGCCGAGAAAGAAAAGATCCAGAGAAAATTCGGGATGTCTTTTCAATCGTCGGCATTACTTGATTCTCTTAGCGTTGAAGATAATGTCAGCTTGCCTTTAAAAGAACATACAAAGCTTGATCCGCATATCATTAGCATTGTTGTGCGGATGAAATTAGGATTGGTGGGCTTGCGCGGCTTTGAACATTTGATGCCCAGCATGCTTTCGGGCGGGATGAGAAAACGTGTTGGTTTGGCCCGGGCGATCTCTATGGATCCGGAGATCGTTTTTTACGATGAGCCTACCGCCGGCCTTGACCCGATCGTCTCGGCGGTGATCGACAAGCTTATCGTTGATCTCAGTAAAAAACTTTTGATCACTTCGGTGGTCGTTACTCATGATATGAACAGTGTTTTTCGCATCGCGGACCGCATTGCCATGCTTCATGCCGGACAGGTTTTGGAGATCGGCACGCCCGATGAAATAAGAAATTCAAAAAATAAAATGGTTCAGCAATTTATCAAAGGCGAAACCGAGGGCCCGGTCAATTTTATCGACAAAGGCGATGGGCTTCTCGAGGATTTGATCAAGGAATAATTTTCTGGAATCATAAACTTAAGGAGATTTTATGAAGATAACAAATGAAATGAAAATCGGGATCATGGTGACCATCGTGGCGGGGATGCTGCTCGTTTTAACATTTCAAGTGGGCAGTTTTAGTTTTACAAAAAAAGGCTATGAGGGAAAGATCTACTTTAATAACATCGATGGGGTGGAATTAAACGCTCCGGTGCGTCTTAACGGCCTGGAGATCGGCCTTATCAAAGACATCAAATTAGTTTATGACAGCGAAACAAAAATGGAACTTACCGTTTGGTTGGATGAAAAAGCCAAGCTAAGGGAAGGGGCGCAAGCCTATATCAAGATCATGGGCATGTTAGGCGAAAAGTATGTTGAGTTAACGGCCGGTGAAAAAGAAACTTCGTTTTTGCAGCCCGGTTTTGTTATCGTTGGGGTTGAGCCGGTTAATTTTGAACGCCTGTTGGCTAAAGGGGATTCGATCGCGACATCTCTCGATGGGATCGCGAAAAACTTAAACGAACGGCTAACCGTTAACCGTCAGGCCCTAGATGATATTGTGGCCAATCTCAATCTGGCAAGTAAAAACCTCGAAGAATTAAGCGGCGATCTAAAAGTAAATCCTTGGAAGCTTTTATACAAGCCAAAGGAAAAGAAATAACGCCGCTGTCTTAATTCCTTAAAAGATGTTCTCAAAACCTCCACTGCTACCTCTGCATTTACGAAATCAAATTTGGCGCCCCGTTATTTTATTTTTCTTTTTTGTCCTCGTTGTGCTGATTTCTAATAGCCGGATACTTGACCCTTATGAAAACATTTTTTTAGACCTACGTTTTAAATCTCGCCCGATCCAACCGTTCTCCGATAAAATTGTCCTCATTGAATTATCCGACGACAGCATTCAGCAGTTAGGCTTTTGGCCTATTCCGAGGGATTTTCATGCTAGCCTTATCGATGTTTTAAAGCAAAGCGGTGTTAGGCAGGTGATGTTTGATCTTATTTTTACCGACGCGAGCCAAGAGGATGATAAATTCTATACGTCGATAAAAAATGCGGGAAATGTTTATCTTCCGTTTGTTCTTCAGCCTGACGAAGAGAAAAAATCAAATGCTTTTGTAAGTGCTCAAAATATTGTTGCGCCGCTTTTGCCCAGATTTACTTCCGTTATTGCCGGCTCAGGACACATCAATTCTTTTAAAGATAGCGATGGGAAAACCCGCTGGTCGCCTTTATTTATCCAATTTCAAGGTAAGAATTATCCCCAGATCACCTTGCGCATGGCTTGTGATTATCTCGGGATCCCTTTTGAGCCGATCAGCTATTCTGGCGGTTTTATTTCGATTGGTAACAAGCTGAAGATTCCAACGCTTCCCAATGGCTCCATGCTGGTCAATTACGCGGGGCGTTGGCAGGATACATTTCGTCATTATTCTTATGTGGATATTTTGGCCGCCTGGCAAGAAGCACAAAACGGAGAAAAACCGCGCATTGATTTAAACAGCTTGAAAGATTCGGTGTGTTTTGTTGGGTTAACAGCGACGGGAACGCCCGACTTGCAGGCTATTCCTTTTCAGAATAATTATCCGCTGGTCGGTTTGCACGCGAATGTTCTTAATAGTATTTTGCTTGATCGATATATTCATCGCGCCGGGCGAACCATAAACTGTATCATTCTTTTTGTATTTTTACTGATCGTTTTGGCAACACATTTTCTTAAAAAGAATCAGCCGATCATTGCTTTGGCGGCAACTGTATTTTATTCCGCCGTATTTGCGGCGGTTGCGTTCGGTGTTTTTATTTTCTTTGGGATCTGGATCGATCTTTTTTATCCCTTGATGGTCACCGGCCTTGCTTACATCGGCGTAACGATCTATGACTTGTTCCAGGAAGGGAAAAAGCGTGAACTTTTAGAAAAAGAATTATCGATCGCCAAAACGATCCAGGAAAGCTTTTTACCTCTTCCTATTGAGAAATTTCATAGCGCACAGATCGCGGCACATATGACGCCCGCAAAACATGTTGGGGGTGATTTTTATGATATGCGTGTTTTGGAAAATGAGAGGATCGGAGTTTTGATCGGTGATGTGTCCGGTAAAGGCGTCGGTGCGGCCTTGGTCATGGCGGAGGCGATCTCGCTTTTTCGTATGCTTGTCCATCAGATTGAGGAGCCGAGTAGCTTGTTGACTCGGCTAAATGAGGAGATCGTTAAAGATAGCAAATCCAATGTATTTATAACGGCGGTCTATCTGGTTTTTGACCCAAGATCAAAAAAAATCTCTATGTCGAGCGCTGGCCATGTGGCGCCGATCTTGTTTCAGGGGGCGGAGAATAAAATCCATAAAGTTGAATTCTCCGGTGGAATGCCGCTTGGGCTAATGTCCGGGGCGGAATTTTCACAGGAAGAGGTTATTTTGGGTAAAGGGGATGAAATTGTTTTGTGTACGGATGGTGTTTTAGAGGCGCGGAATCCTAAGAAAGAAGAGTTTGGTGAAGAGCGGCTTTTTTCTATTTTGAAGAAAACACGTTTGCAAGCGGCGAAAGATGTTCTGCGGGCAATTGAAGGGGAAATCAAGATTTTTGCCGGCAAGGCGCGTTATCATGATGATTTTACTCTTGTTGTTTTAAAAGAGGGCGATGGATGATAGGGGTGAGGCGTGTCCGAAGAGTTAGTTTCTGGCTTTAGGGTGAGCCATCAGGCTATTGTAGATATTTTTGACAGGACTCAGCTGGTTGCTCGTTCCTATCTTCAAGCAAAACCGTTTATTCGTGAAATGGAGGCTATTCTTTTAGTCCATTTTAACCATCAGGATAAGGAGTTATTTGATCGATTGCGCGAGCTGTTTCGCTCAGACCGAGAATCTGAGAAAATGATCGAATTTTTAACCCACGATCTCAAGGATATTAAAATAAAGTTCCTTATCTTTTTTGAAAAACATTCCGGAGAAGTCCTGGATACCAATTGGCGTAGTTTTCCCGTAGATTTCCTGCAATTTCATCGCGAAGTGCTTGCCAGGATTAAAGTTGAAGAAAGTTACCTTTTCCCACTCATTGTAAAATTACCCTCCAAAGCGCCTTAGCACGGAAACCGATTTCCCAGGAACACAGGCTTTTACCTCAAAAAAAATCCCTGCCAACTTGCCATTTGGCATTTCATCGGCTATACTTAAGTTGACAATTAGGTACAGTCGAATAACACTCGATTGATAAGGGCAAACCATCCGAAAGGATGGGACGCAAAACTATAGAGTCCACACCTTTGGCGCAAGTCAAAGACGGATAGTCAGTTGCCGGTTGGGTTTTTTTATGGCGCCTACTCCTTATTCATGAGTAGGCATTTTTTTGGCGTTGGAGATCGTTTGAAGGCGCCTGCCCTTATCATAGCCACGGAAAGGGCAGGCGCCTTTTGTTTTGGAGAGAAAAATGGAAAAAAAGCTTAAAAAATTAGGAATAACGGTTATCGCGCTGATGGTGTTTTGCGCGCTATTTTTGCCAAGCCTTTACGCGCAGGACGCTATTAAGGTAGCGATCATCGATTCCGGCGCGCTAGCTTACGTGGATGGATCTATAAGCTTTACGGATTATCCTGCCAATATTGACCCCTTGGATCATGGAACGCAAATCGCAAAGTTGATCCGAAAAGACAATCCTAGCGCTAAACTTTTTATGCTTCAGGTTTGTAGTAAACAACAGGGAAAGTTCGTTCCT
Source organism: Candidatus Omnitrophota bacterium (assembly GCA_041649175.1). Taxonomy (NCBI): domain Bacteria; kingdom Pseudomonadati; phylum Candidatus Omnitrophota; species Candidatus Omnitrophota bacterium. The sequence goes on from JBAZNR010000003.1 coordinate 214,272, forward strand.
TCCAGGGAAGCTGTTTTTGCGGCGATCAAATGGGCGGTTGATAATCGTGTTGATATCGTCAATATGTCTTTAGTGATGCGGTTTGATGAAGTTCTTGAAAAGGCTATCACGAATGCGGCGGTTAAACATGGAATTATTTTTGTTGCGGCGAGCGGCAATCATACGATGGCAAGTCATTTTGCGAGTGATGCGAGTGGATATGTTTATAAAGCGAAAAAAGATATAAAGCCCGCTTTTCCTTCTTCCTGTCCTTTTGTTATTTCAGTCGGAGCCATCGATCGCCACGGTAAGGTGGCTCCGTATTCCAGTAAAGATAGCGATGTTTATGCGGACGGTCATCATCAGCAACAAGAAGGAACATCTTTTTCCTGCGCCAGAATTACAGCAAAAGTTGTTCAGATCCTTTCCTCTTATCCGGATGCGCAGAAAAGCGCCATCCTGCAATTACTCTCCTAAAAAAGCTTAAAATTCTTAAAATCTCCGTTTATCCCTTTTTACCAGTCAAATAGTTCTCTCGTCTTGACAATGGGGTTTTTAAAGGTTATAGTTATCCTACCTTTGCAGTCTTTCTGTTTTTAAAAAACAAATCAAAAAGGAGTAAACTGGTCAATGATAAGAAAATATGTTTTTCTGCAGGTTTTTCTTCTTGCTTTCTTTCTTTGTGTGGGAATTGCTTTTTCTGTTAATGCTGCCGATGAGCCTTCCGGAGTAAACACGCCTCAAATCGTCTATGTCCAAGGAGATGTTTCCATCAATCTTTCAGGGGAAGAATGGATTTCAGCTTCAAAAGGATTAAGCCTTAACGCAAATGCGGCCGTCAAGACTTCTGATGATTCGTACTGCGATATTGCCTTTGATGCTGATCAAAAAAATATTGTCAGCGTTGGTCCGAATTCCGAGATCAAGATCGGAAGTGATTTTCAGCAGGTGAATATATCAGCGGGGCGCGTGTTTTCGAGGATCCGCGGGCTAAAGGAAGGTTCTCGCTTTGAAATTGTCACGCCTCAAGCTGTTGCCGGCGTACGAGGGACAGCATGGGAATCTATTGTTACCAGCAAAAGTGAATTTAAGGTTAAAGAAAATACTGTGTACGTTAACGGGCTTAGCCTAGGCCAAGTGACAACGACAGCCGATGTTTTAGAAGGAAAAGGGATCGAAGTTGGCGATGACGGTAGCTTGGGTGATCTTTCCGATCTATCTCAGGATGATTTAGATCACATGAATCAATGGTCGGGCCGCATTGATCAAACTCTCGGAAATTCTTCAACTGAAGGGAAAGATTGGAAAAAGATCGTTGAGAATTATGACGGCGATTCGTCAAATCTTTTTGAAGAAGTTATGCAAGAAGAAGAGGGAGGGTTTGAAGGCGCTTTTGCATCCGGCGGAAACGGCAATGAAGGATTTATTCTGGCTCGGACGACAGGAGGAGCCGGAGATGGTGGCGGAATTCCCGGTGGCGATATTGTTCCGGGGTCGTTTATCGAGCCTCAGGGAGGGTCTGGTGGCAACGGTGGCGGTGGTGGCGGCGGAGTGCATCCGGGGCATGGATGCTATATTGGCCAGCCCAATTGTACCGGCAACTATTTAATTCCGAAACCATGGCCGGGCCTTAAGCCCAAACCGGTTAAACCGGATAATGCGCATGTTATTCCGGGCAACAATGTCGTGATTGTTAATCCGAATATTCCTCAGCCGCCAGCGGATCTAAATTTAGATGCGTGCGTTGATTGCGGCGCAGTGAATGATGTCGCGCAATTAAACAACGAATCAAAGGGTAAAGGGAAGTAGTAGAAATTTTAAAGAGAAGTGTAAAGAGCGGCTCCGGCAAAACGCCGGAGCCGCTCTTTTTTTAAATCGAAAACTTAATAGTATTTGACACTGATTTATATTTTCCGCTATACTAACTACTAATATTTATTCTCTGGTCAATAGTTTTAAGTTTTACTTATGAAATCAAAACGTTTCCTGATGCTTTCTACGGCTTTTCTTTTTTGTTGTTTTGTTCGCCCTGCCTTTTCTGGTCCGGCTACAAAGCCTCTTCTGCCTATTTTTGATTTTCTCAATGATATTGAATATACGAGCCGTTTTAAGATTGAATATGACGACAATATTTTCTCTGTCGAGGACAGGCAAGATTCTGATTTCCGCCAGGTTTTTACTCAGGGGCTTAGCTATCGTCTTCCAAAAGAAAACTACTATTTCGAGTGGGGATACACGGGAAATTATGCTTATTATGATCAAGAAGCCACAGGGCTTTTGGGGCATTCTGCCAATGTCCTTTATTCCTACCGTCCGTTCAGCAATGTCTCGATAGGTTTGCGCGATGATTATAATTGGCTTGGCGACAGCAAGATCTCCACAACTTTAGGAGACCGTGTTTTTGCTTTAGGTTATATTCAAAATACTCCGGCCGTCGAAGTCAAATATGAGCTCAGCCCGTCATATACACTAAAGGCGGATACGTATTATCAATTTCTCGATGTTGTGGATAGCTCCAATGATGACTTTATTGATAATAAACGCGTGGGTATTTCTTCGCAGTTGGAATATAATTTTACACCCCAGAAAAGTTTAGTTGGATTCTTAGGGCTTGGATATAGCCGCATTGATTTTTCTCAAACTGTTGAGAAGGCTTCGACAACGCAGCGGCTATTCGTTGGGGTGACGGAGAAAATTCCGGGATTGATCAAACTAACACAAGAAATTGGTTTTGCGGATATCGATATGGAAGAAAACTCCAATATGGATGACGCGAACATCGACTACAAGTTTTCCGCGGAAACAATTTTTTCCGTTTATACAAAACTTAACCTTGCGATAAATCTTAGCACCAGAAATCCGTCTTTAAGAAGTGATTATACGCAATACACCAGCAATGCCGCTGTTTTAGGGGTCAGTCATGTGATCAGCCCAAAAACGTCGGCGGGACTTAGCTATTCTTACGAAGATCAAGATTTTTTGGCTTCGGATGTTTTGATCGGTCAGCCCAAAGTGCATAAAAATACGCGTGTTCAAGGCTTGGAATTTGACATCGTTCGTAAAATTAAATCATGGTTGACGCTTGATTTGAAATACGAATATACCAAGCGCGATACCGATTTTGAACAAGAAGGGTATATCGACAACAGATACAGCGCTACGTTTACGGTAAAATATTAATCTCATGAAAAAAAATATTTTTAGTTTCGGATTGTTGTTTGCAGCGGTGGCAACGCTTATATTCTTAGGGAGTGCCTTGGCACAGGACCAGGAGGAGCCGCAACGCTTGACACAAGAGGAATTTGCGGTTGAGTTGGTGCGTCAAATGCGCATGGATCAATTGTTGCCAACGGCGGCGTTGCCGAGCGACTGCGTGGAATTGTTAGATCGCATCGGGATCGCGCCGCTAAAAGGATGGAACCATAAAGCCTTTTTAACGCGAGAAGAATATTTAGTGATCATGGCCAAGGCTCATGGAAGAGAAGGCATTGTCCATGAAAAGGCTGTAAGCGTCGAAGAGAAAAACAGGGAAGTTATTAATGTTAAGTGGCAAGAGGCGCAACAGAAGTCCGGACAGTGGTTGTCTTTGGATGAACTGCTAAATAATCGCGAATATTTTCCTCAAGGCGCGCCGAAAAGTCCCTATGGCGTAAAATATAAAGACGCCAATGGTGACCATAAAGTTGACCCCTTGTTTTTACCGATCGCTGACTTAATAAAAATGACAGAGATTTTCTCGTCACGTTGATAAAATTGAGCTAACTATGAAGAAATTATCCGTTTTAATTGCTTTAGTGTTTATCTTGACCGGCTGTGCCCGCGTAACCGAAGTAACTAAAGCGCTTTGGGGCTCTTCGACGAGGGCTCTTGAAGATTCCCGCGTTGATGCTATTTCAAAAACCTTTCCGTGCTCTTTCGATGATTCCTTTAATGAGGTTTTAAAGATTGCGGCCGCCGGTGTTCCCGCTCCCGTTTTAACCGATGCGGATGACGATGCCAACGCCAACGCTAGCGTGAGCGCTGAAGAAGTGAAGCTGACAGTTTTTATTAAAGACCGGAAGCGAAGCCGTATTGTCCTGATGAATATTCCTAATAGTATTCCAACGACCGAAGTTGGGGTTTTTTTCTTGAGCCTTGGCCCGAGCGAAACAAAAATTGAAATTGCTTCGCTGAGCCCATCAGCTAAAACGACCGCTGCAGAAATATTATTCTCAAGGCTAAGCCAGGCATTTCCCGCTATCAAATAGAAAACTTATGGTTAGAGTTGATATTTTGATCCAACCAAGCCAAGATTGCTCGCAGACAGAAAAAGCGATACGGGTTGCCTCGAAAATCGCCAATGTTCCGGTCCAGGTCAATAAAACAAGTAAATTTGCAGAGTATGCTCATTGCGCTATTAATCCGTCTCAAACGCCGATCATTATTATAAGCGGGCATGTTGAATTTGCCGGCCGAACGCCTGAAGTTGATATTGTAGCGAAGAAATTAGTCGAATATAACCGTCAGTCAAATCCAAACTTTTAGCTATTCCCATGATCGAACACGAACTTCTTTTTTTAGGTTTACTGATGCGCGGTCCAAAACATGGCTACGAAATTAAACGCCAGATCGAAGACGAATTATTTCCATTTATCGGCTTAAAGATCAAATCTATCTATTATCCTCTAAAGAAAATGGAAGAATTAGGTTTGGTGAATAAAGATGTCGGGCGGGAAGGGAAATGGCCGGAAAAATTTGTTTACAGCATCACGCCAAAAGGCGAAAAGATCTTTAATCACCTGATCAATGAAAGCTTTTTATCTATCGAAAGGCCGTATTTTAACGTTGATTTGGCGCTATATTTCTTGCAATACGTTGACCGGAAAATTGCCTGGCGCAGATTGAAAGCCAGGGTTATTCTTTTGAGGAGAATTCGCCGCGACTTAGAGGGAATGAAATCAACCATCAAATCAGCCGATGTTCATCTCCAGATCATCTTGGAACACGAGTTAGATCTAGTGACCGCAGAAATAAAATCCATCGACCGCCTTATTGATACTCTCGAATAGTTCATCCAAACCCTACCTTTTCAGCTCCTTTATATATAAGTATTTATCTGTAATATTTTCTTGACAAAGGGGAATTGCGTATTAAAATCAGACTAGTAAAATTTAACTATTTAGGGGGTTTTCTATGAAAGTTAAGCAATTGCTAGAGGATAGAGCGCTGGTTTTTGCTCAAAAACCGGCGGTTATCTTCAAAAATAACATAATTACCTTCAGCCAGCTGCGCGATAATGTCTTTAAGCTAGTCGACGCGCTTAAAGCCTGCGGTGTTTCCAAAGGTGATAAAGTTGCTATTTTTTTGCCAAATTGCCCGGAATATGTGTACAGCTATTTAGCTCTTTTTTCGTTAGGCGCGGTCGTTGTTCCTCTTGATTTTATGTTAAAGATTGATGAGTTAACGGCGTGTTTAGATCATTCTGAAACCAAGTTTTTGATCGCCAAGCAAAATAATGATGTTCTTCTTCGCGATGTCCAAAATAATGTTTCCAGCTTGAGCAAAATTATTGTTCTGGGCGAAGAAATTCCCGGAACGATCTCATTCGAGAGAATTGTTTCATCGGCAAAAGCTCAGGCGCCGGCCGTTGATGTTAATGACCAAGACCCGTCGCTGATTATGTATACGTCCGGAACAACCGGAAAGCCAAAGGGAATTTTGCTTAACTATCGTCATCTCAACGGTTCTCCGAAGGCGATGGAACATTTTGTAGATTTGTCCGACAAAGATGTGAAATTATCGGCGCTTCCGCTTAGCCATATCGCCGGGCTTATTTATATTCAAAATTGCCTGATGTTCGGGATCACGTTAATTTTAATGGAACGGTTTCATCCCGTGGAATTCTTGAAAAATGTGGAACAATACAAGGTTACATGTTTTCATGTTGTACCGGCGATGTATACGGCATTTTTGATGTTAAAAGAAATTGAGAAATTTAACTTATCTTCTTTGCGCTGGATCGTTGTTTTTGGCGCACCTAGTTCTCCGGAGTTGTTGCGCCGTTTTCACCAGTATTGCCCTAACGCGCGTTTTCTAAACGGCTGGGGTATGACCGAAACCTGTCCGCCTAATACCGTAACGCCTTTAGGAAGCGATAAAATTGAAAGCGTGGGCAAGCCTTCGCCGCATTGTGAGATTAAAATTGTTAATGAAAATGATATTGAAGTTAAATCCACAGAAATTGGCGAAGTTGTTATTCGCGGCTGGGTGGTGATGGACGGATATTATAAAGATCCGGAAACGAACAAAGAACTCATCCGTAACGGTTGGTTTCATACGGGTGATCTGGGGCGGTTTGACCAAGAAGGATACTTGTATATCGTCGGACGCAAGAAAGAGATGATCAAAGTCGGCGGACAAATTGTTTACGCGCCGGAAGTGGAAGCGGCTTTGCATAAACACGCGGCCGTTTTTGAAGTGGCGGTTGTCGGAATTCCTGATCAGCTGCGTGGAGAAGCGGTGAAGGCATTTGTTTCTTTGAAAGAAAAGGGAAGCGTTTCGGCGGAAGACTTACGTTATTTCGCGCGTGAGCATTTGGCGCATTTTAAAGTTCCGCATGAGATTGAAATTTTAGATGTTTTGCCAAAGAATAGAACGGGGAAGATCGATAAAGAACTATTAAAGAGAGGATTAGACAATGTCAGAAATGAAGCGTGATATTCATTTAACCGGAAAAGACTTAATGGGCATGGTTCAGCTTCGTCCAAGCGATATTGGAAAATATGCCATCGTTCCCGGGCCCAAAGAGCGGCTGGATAGCTTGCTTAAAAAGATCGAAAATCCGGTTAAGAATTTTTCTTTTATGGAATATACGATGTATACCGGAATGCATGCCGGAACAAAAATTACCGCGATCAATGGCGGACGTTTTTCGGCAGATACGGCGATTACGACGGAAATTCTGTGTAACGCCGAAGCGCAATATATGATCCGCATCGGAAGCTGTGGTGTTTTACGCGAAGATATTAAGGTCGGAGATTTGATCGTTGCGGACAGTGCTTTGCGTGGTGACGGCGTAACGCCGTATTATGTGGATAGCAATTTTCAGCCCCAGGCGGATAGCGCGGCAACAAAAACACTGATCGATGTTGCCAAGCAGTCGGGCTTAAATGTCCATACGGGTAAAGTTTGGTCGACGGATGCGATTTTGCGCGAGACAAAAGACGTGGTCAACGGCGCTATTAAGAAAGATGCGATCGCGGTAGATATGGTCACGTCGGTTTTCTTAACGCTGGCTCAACTTTATAAAGTGCGGGCTGTCGCGATTTTAGCAGTAAGTGACAACATTATTACCGGCGAAATGGGATTCTTAAATCCCGGTTATTATATGGCGGAAGGGGCGATGATCTCCATCGCCTTAAATTGGGTTAAGAAACTCGAGAATAAATAATTCATGAAAGAATCTCCACTATTTTGGCCGGTGCAGTTTAAAGGAAGTTATTTTCTCGTTTTAGACGAGACATTGATTCCCAAAAAACTTCACTATGTAAAAGTGGATAGCGTCAAAGCGGCGGTGGACGTTATCCGTCAGATGAAGACGCGCGCCTTTGGACAGTTTTTGGTTGTATTAAGCACATTTTTGGTTGTTCTTAAAAAAAGCGAGAAAAAAGACTCTGGGCAGCTTTTTGAAGCTCTTCAAAAAGCTGCCCAAGCCCTAAACGCCAGCCGTCCGACTTTTCCGTTTTCTGAAGTGACGGGAATGGTTTTGCATTGGGCCAATCAAGCTCTTCAAGAAAAAAAAGATTTGGTATCGTTTTTGGAAAAGAATATTAACGGATTTTTATCCGGAATTCGCGCACGTCGTTTGGAACGAGTAAATCGTATTGCCGAATTAATGAAAGAGGGAAGTCGTGTTTTAACACATTGTAATGTGAGCGGTGAGCTCGCCATGGCAGCATCCATTTGTCAGGAGCAGAAAAAACAAATTAGCTTTTTTGCTACAGAAACGCGTCCTTTTTTACAAGGTGCTAAATTAACGTGTTGGGAACTGCAAAGAATAGGCGCTGACGTGACGTTGATCGCTGATAATGCCATCGGAACTTTGTTCGGCAATCACCTGATCGATATGGTGATCGTCGGCTCTGATCGTTCCTGCGCTAACGGAGATTTTGCCAATAAGATCGGAACATATCAAATCGCTGTTTTGGCCAAAGAATTCAATGTTCCGTTTTATGCCTTAACTCAGCCGTCGAATAAAATTCCCAAAGGCGACGATATTCCTATTGAAATTCGCGATGAGAAAGAATTATTAGAATTTAACCGTAAGCGCATTGCCCCAAAAGCAGTGAAAGGTTTTTATCCGGGATTTGATGTCGTTACGCGCGATTTTATTAAAGAGGCCATTGCCATCAATGTTAATTAATAGTAAGCGTTCTTGCATTTTGTTGCATGGATTAATTCGCGATGAATTCTTGAAAGGTCTTCTCCAAGAAAAAGCGGAAAGTATTGTGGTTTTGGAAGGGCGGCCACATTTGTCCGGAGCGAAAATATTATGCGCGAAACTTCTTAAAAATAAAATCACACCAACGCTAATCAGTGACAATATGAGTGGTTTTCTTTTCTTTAAAGATTGCGTAAAGGAAGTTTGGCTGGCGTATCAGGAGAAAAATGAACAAGGCGCGCTGTGTGATTGTGGGGGGCTTATCTTAGGTGTTCTGGCAAAACGTCATGGCGTTTCGCTGCGCCTGTTTCCATCTGGGCGCCGCCAGGATCTTATGGCTAAGGAAAGGGATATCTTTTATTTTAACAAAATGCGTGTCGCGCCCAAAGGCGTCAAGGGGTATGTACCGCTTTTAGAATGGGTTCCTAATGAATATATTACGAAAGCTAATTAATCCTATGAATAAAATCAAACAATTAAAGCAAGAGATCATCGAGATTGGAAAACTCATGTGGGATAAAAATCTCGCGACGGGTTTAAACGGAAATATCAGCGCGCGCGTTGAAACGGACAAGATCCTTTTAACGGCGCGCGGAACTTGCCTTGGAAAACTTAAAGAAAATGAACTTCTTTTAATGAACTTAAAAGGAGAGGTCTTAGAGCCGGGAACAGCGTCCAGCGAAAAATTATTACACATCGAGATCTATAAGAATTTTCCGGAAGTCACGGCCATTGTTCATACACATACATCGTATACAAACGGATTTTTTGCGGTGAATAAAACCCTAACGCCTTCCACCTTTGAAACCAAATTTTATTTAGGGGAAGTGAAAGGCATTGACCAAACAACGCCGTCTGTCACGGATGCCGCGCCGGTGATCGATGGGCTAAAAAGCAACAATATCGTTGTTTTACGCAATCACGGAACGGTGGCGATGGGAAAAAGTCTCTTTGATTGCTTTCTGCTCATTCAAGCTTTAGAAGAAGCGATCATTGTCGATAGCGTCAGCCGTTTATATCAGTTGAATTCGGTTTCTTCTCAGGGTTCAAGTGCAAAGGCGCCAGCGCAATCGTTAGCCCAAGAAAAGAAATATAAATTATTTTCCCAGGAACAAGTTGATGAAATTGTGCGGCTCATCAATGGCGATCAGGTTTTAAAAGACCTAGGGAAGAAAACCCAGATGAATATGGATTTGGCGGTTAAATTGAATGAAACCGGCGAGGTATTTAGTTTTTCATTTCAAAATGGACAAATCGCCAAAGTGGGCAGTGATGAAAACGCGGAATTCTTGATCTCGGCTTCCAAAGATATTTGGCGGGCTGTTTTTAACCGCGAAATAGATCCCTTTGTGGCGACGACGCAAAAGAAAATGAATTTGCGCGGGGATTTCGCCAAGATCTCGCGTTGGTATGCGCCTTGCAGCCGCATTTTTGAACTTTGGCAAAGAGCACCTGTGGAATAAAAGAATTATGAAAACAGTAAGCGACATCAGCCAATTCGAATTATTTATAGACGGAAAGAAACAAAAACCGTTATCAGGGCGGTATTTTGACAGCATTAGTCCGTCGACAGGCGAGATCGTCGCCAGATTGGCCGATGGTAATGTGGATGACGCGAAAGCGGCTATTGCCGCGGCCAGGCGAGCTTTTGACGCGGGAATTTGGACAAAATGTTCCGTTCCTGAGCGAGGAAAGTATTTGATTCGCATTGCCGAACTTATTCGGGAGAACGCAAAAGAGCTAGCGCAATTAGAATGCATTGATACCGGAAAGACAATTAAACAAACAACATTTATTGACGTTCCGACTTGCGCGGATACGTTTGAATATTTTGGAAAAATTGAACAGCCGTTACAGGAGAGCTATTTGGCTGTTGCCGCGCCGGTCAAAAGCTTGATCCGACGTGAACCCGTTGGTGTTGCGGGTTGTGTTATTCCATGGAATTATCCCTTGATCATGGCGGCTTGGAAAATTGCTCCGGCATTGGTTTCCGGGAATGCGATCGTTTTTAAGCCGGCACAATTAGCCAGTGTTTCTATTATGCGATTAGCCGAGATCATTGAACATGCCGGATTGCCTAAGGGTGTTATTAATTTTGTTTCCGGAAGCGGACAAAGTGTGGGAAGCGAGCTAGCACGAAACGCGGATGTGGATATGATAAATTTTACCGGAAGTACGGCAACGGGTCAGGAAATTATGCGACTCGCCGCCTCCAATACAAAAAAAATCTGTCTGGAGCTCGGCGGCAAGTCGCCGAACATCATTTTCGCCGATTGCGACTTAGAAGCAGCCGTGGGTGGGGCTATGTCAGCGATCTTTATGAATCAAGGGCAAATGTGCACGGCAGGTTCGCGGCTTTTATTAGAAGATAAAATTTATGATGAATTCATGGCCGCGCTTATCAAAAAAACCAAAGCCTTGAAGATCGGCAACAGTATTAATTACGATACGGATTTTGGTCCACTCATTAGCGCGCAACAAAGAGAGCAGGTTTTAAATTTCATTAAGATCGGCATTAAAGAAGGCGCAAAATTATCGTGTGGCGGGAAAATCCCGGAATCAGCTGATTTAAAAAACGGATTTTTCTTAGAGCCGGCCATTTTTGAAAATGTGAAGAATTCCATGACGATCGCGCAAGAAGAGATTTTCGGGCCGGTTTTGGCAGTCATAAAATTTTCCGGCGAAGAGGAAGCCGTAAAAATCGCCAATGATACAAAATACGGCTTAGCCGCATGTGTATGGACAAAAGATCCCCAAAAAGCAAATACGGTCGCGCGCCAACTTCGTTGCGGGACAGTGTGGATCAATACGTATGGCGGATTTTATAATGAAGCGCCGTTTGGCGGATACAAACAAAGCGGTTTTGGCAGAGAATTAGGTACCGACGGGCTTTTAGAATACAGCCAAGTCAAACATATTTGCGCTGATCAAACGCCCGGCGGAAGGCCTTTAGTGTCGGGGTGGTTTTGACTGAACAGCCCGAGAGTAGTTGGCATATTTTTATTAACAAACATTGTTCGATTGATAAAGAAGCTTCGAAAAACTTAACACAAACAAAAAGGGGGAAGTCAGCATGAAAGCTTTATTCTTAACACCACCGTTAAAAGCGTGGGATTCCCACGGATTTCATAGAGCGGCCAATCAAATGCACGCGCAATTGGCGGCGTATCTGCGTGAAAAGAAAATTTGCGATGTGGCGGTTTTAGATTGCCGCGCTTTTGATATGGATTGGGACGGCATGATGAAAAAAGTTGCCGAAATAAAACCTGATTTTGTTTTTGTCGGCGAACTGCTTCATTCGACTTGCGGTGCTGCCGTTATTTGGTACTTTAATGAGGGCTTACGCCTCATCAAGGAAAAATATCCCAATGTGAAAACAATTGCCGGCGGGCTTTGGTATTCCGGAGATTATGAGCGGCAAATGCGCCTTAACCCCACCATTGATTACATTATGCTCGGGGAAGCCGAATTGACTTTAGAAGAGCTTATCGTCAATATTAAATCCGGAAATAAAAAGAAAGAGCGCGATATTGACGGTTTAGTTTCTCGCGCAGCAGACGGAACGATTGCTCTAGGTCCGCATCGCGATCTTATTCCCGACTTAAATGTTCTTCCAATGCCGGCTTATGACCTATTCCCGATGGATAAATACGTTGGGCACACATATTGGAAACCGTTCGCGGAACTGATGACTTCGCGTGGCTGTCCGGGGAAATGCCATTTTTGTTATGAGTGGGCGCTGTATGATTCGCGCACAGCGACGAAAGATTTTACGTCATGGCGTGGATTAAAAGGAAAACGTATCGTGGATGAATTAGATATCTTAGAAAAGCAGTACGGAATTACCACGATCGTTTTTCAGGATGATGCTTTTAATACCGATACGCAAGCCATGATCGAGTTTTGTGAAGAAAAACTTAAGCGCGGCAATAAAATTGATTGGGTTTGCCTTGGTCGCGCCGACCAGTGGATCGCTCAACACGATATTTTGCCTTTGATGAAGAAGGCCGGTTTATTCTTGGCGCTCACAGGTGTTGAGGTTGAAGACGACCTAAGTTTGCACAAAACAGGCAAGGGTGTGACGATTGATCAAATCAAGAAAACGATCAAGATCTTGCGCGATCAGGATATAGGATCGGTCGGAACAGTTCTGGTCGGCCTTAAAGAAGATACGGAAGCCAAGATCAAGGAACGCCTTCGCGTGGCGGATGAAATTGATGCGGATATTTTCGCGCTGGATTATCTAACGCCTGTTCCTAATTCGCCCGACTGGCGCTATGCCATCAAGAAGGGCTGGTTTGATCCGGACAAGATCGACTTAAGGGTTTGGGATTTTCAGCACCCCGTCATTCCGACGGATTTTCTTTCCATCGAAGAGGTGGGGCGTTTAGGCGCTTGGTGTATGCGGGAATATTATTCCAAACCGGAACGCATTCATCGCATCATGGACAGCAATTACGATATGAAGGTTAAATTGTGCGTGAAAGACTTTATGGATAATATTGCCAAATGGGAGAAGAATTCCCGTGTTGGCGCACAAGCGGCTGCTGTTTAAAAAAGAATCAAAACGGAAAGAATATGATGAATAGCCAAGAGCAAGTTATCTGGGAAGATGAGTCGTTAAAGAAGTTCAATAAAATGATCGCGCGCATTCCACTTTTTCATCGGGAGATCGCGCGTAAAGTTGCTTTTAAAAAAGCAGAGTTAAACGCGAAAGAACGCGGCTCAAAAAAGGTTGAAGAGCCCGACATTATCAAGGCGTTTTTCTCGGAAGTTCCAATGACATTTTATAGCTTGATGATCAAACTTTTAGAAGACGCGGGTTTTGATTATAAGCGTTATGTGGCGAAGTAAGTTGGAACTTAATCATCACTCTATTTTTATTTCGGCGCCGATCGATGCGGTTGGCGCACAAATTGTTCTTTGGGGCGAGGCGTCGTGGTGGCCCAAAAGATGTTCGATGAAATTTATTCCCGAAGACGGTGGGGAAATTAAAGTCGGAAAAAAATTTAAGCAAAAAGTTTTATTTCCCTCAGCGCCAAGCTGGACGGTTTGCGTGACCAGGCTTATTTTAAATCGGGAGATCGAACGCACATTTTTAGACGGGATCTTTAGCGGAAAAGAAACCGTGACGACAAAAAATGTTGCGCAAGGAACACAAGTTGATTATGTAATGGATTTCAAGATCAACGGAAGTTTCAATCAAGTTTTGTGGCGAATTATTTTTCGGCGGCTTCATGACCGTAATATTAAGCTGATCTTGAGAAGTTTAAAAGATTTTATGGAAAAAAAGAGTTTGAAATGATAATTGCGGTTATTGGAGCGGGGGCGATCGGTTCGGTGGTAGCGGCTTATTTGCATAAAACGGGAGTTGATGTTGTTCTCGTCGGCCGCGAAAACCAAGTGAATGCCATCAAACGGTCGGGTTTGAAGATAAACGGTGTGCGCGGCGAAGAAATATTTCGCGTTCCGGCATTAACACGTTTAGATAAAAAATATGATCTAACGATCTTTACGGTTAAAACCCAAGACCTAGAAGATGCTTACGCGCAAAATAGTGAGTTTCTTTTAGAAAATTCTTTAATTCTTTCTACTCAAAACGGTGTTCAGGCGGACAATATTTTAAGCGGCCATTTTGAGAAAGAGAATATGCTCAGCAGTATTGTGATGTTTGGCGCGACGTATATTGAGCCGGGTGTTGTTACTTTTAATTTTGAAGGCGATTGGATCTTAGGAAAGCCGTTTATTTCGGTGGACAAAGAAGTTCGCGATATTGCCGAGATCCTAAAGAAAGCATTTACGGTCGCGGTCTCGACGAATATCGTCGGGATGAAATGGCTTAAACTTTTTGTCAATTTCAATAATTGTCTTCCGGCTTTGATCGGAAAATCTATGCAAGAAACTTTTACCGATATGGATTTTTGTAAATTAAGCGTCATGCTTCTTAAAGAAGGTATCGCGGTCACAGAAAAAGTCGGCATAGAACTTGTATCTTTACCGTCTTTTCCGGCGGAAAGAATTTTTGGATTGACCAAAATGCCCTTAGACCAAGCGGCGGGCATCATGAATAAAACCTTAACCGGTTTAAGCAAAGAGCCTTTATACGGCTCCATCTTGCAGAGCATCTTGCGTCAAAAGGCAAGCGAGATCGATTTTATTAATGGGGAAGTTGTTTTATTAGGAAAACAAGTCCAATCAATGGCGCCATTAAACTTGAAAGTTGTTGATCTTGTCCATAGGGTTGAGCGTGAGCGGCGTTTTTTTACACCGGAAGAAATAAAGAAAGAATTTAGTCTAAATTAAAAAACATCATCGATCGGAGAATTGTCCTTAATGGAAAAACGAAGAGTTGTGATAACGGGAGTTGGGATCGTTTCGCCTAATGGCGTCGGAAAAGAAGCGTGTTGGAAGGGGATGATCAACGGCGTTTCAGCGATAAAACGCGTGACAGAATTTGATGTCTCCATGTTCAATACCAAGATCGCCGCGCAAGCTAGGGATTTTGATCCGCTAAAATTAGGGCTCACATCAGATGAGGCAATTCGCATGGACCGGTATGTGCAATTTGCTATGGTCGGCGCGCGGATGGCCTTAGAAGACGCCAAATTAGACTTAAGCAAAGTTAATCGTGAGCGTATGGGCGTTTCTTTAGCGAACGCGATCTGCGGAACAAAATATATGGAAGAAGAATTCGCGCTGGTGACCGATAACGGAAAAAATCCTATTAATCCGGCGATGGTTCGCCCGCATCTTTATGACGCTTCCATGTTCAATACGCCTTCTAGCGAAATTTCTACCAAATATAATTTAATGGGAATTTGTAATACGATCTCAACCGGGTGTACCGCCGGAACCGATTCGGTGGGATTTTCTTTTGAAGCCATTCAAGACGGAGAAGTTGATGTCATGATCGCGGGTGCCAGCGAAGCGCCGATCACGCCCATCACTTTTGGCGCTTTTGACGTGGTCAATGTCCTGTCGGTCCATAATGATGAACCGGAAAAAGCATCGCGCCCTTTTGACTCGAAACGAAACGGCTTTGTCATTTCCGAGGGTTGCGGGCTTGTTATCTTGGAAGAATTAAATCACGCGTTAAAACGTGGAGCAAAAATTTATTGCGAAGTGGTTGGTTTTGGTACGACCTGTAACGCCTATCATATGACCGACTTGCCTGCGGAAGGCGAGGCCATGACGGATTCCATTAATTTAGCCATGGAAGATGCGGGCATTAAACCTAGAGATATTGACTATATTAACGCGCACGGTTCATCGACAAAACAAAATGATGTTTTTGAAACCAATGCCTACAAAGCATCGCTGGGCGAATATGCTTACAAAATTCCTATCAGTTCTTTAAAGTCCATGATCGGCCACCCCCTCGCCGGCGCTAATGGCGTTGAGATCGCGGTTTGCGCGCTTATTTTTGAGCGTAATATTTTACCGCCGACGATCAATCAAGAATCTCCTGACCCGCAGTGTGATCTGGATTATGTTCCCAATGTGGCACGCGAAAAGAAAATAAACTGTATGCTAAAAACAAGTTCCGGATTTTCCGGCGTTCATTCTTCGATGGTTTTTAGGAGGTATAATGAATAAGATAGCCATTACAGGCCTGGGGATCGTATCTCCCAGTGGAATTGATAAGCGAATTTTCTGGTCTAATTTAAAGGCCGGTAAATCAACGGTAGGACGCATTGAACGCTTTGACGCGTCGCTTTATCCGTCGCATGTGGCGGGGCAAGTTCATGAATTAGACGCCTATAGCCACGTGTCTTCGCGCCTTTTAAAGAAGATCGATCTTTTTTCGCATATGGCGCTGGTAGCTTCCGAAATGGCTATCAAAGACGCGCATTTGGATCTTACGAAAGAAAATTTAAAACGTGCCGGAATTTTTATGGGAAATGCCATCGGCGGCTGGTTGTATGCCGAAACAGAATTGCGGGATCTATATATTGAAGGCCGTGAAGGGGTGAGTCCTTTTATGGCTTCCGCGTGGTTTCCGGCGGCGCCGCAAGGGCAAATTTCCATTAACTACGGAATTAAAGGTTACAGCAAAACGGTTGTTGCGGATCGGGCAAGTTCTTCTATGGCTATTGCTTATGCCGCGAAGAATCTCGTTCACGATAGGAATGATTTTATTTTAGCCGGCGGCATGGAAGCTCCGGTAACGCCTTACGGACTTTTATGCTGTAATACGTCGGGTGTTTTAACGAGGCGTAATGATTTGCCACATAGTGCTTATCGTCCGTTTGATAAAACGCGTGACGGGTTGGCGATCGGTGAGGGGGCTGGCGTTGTTATTTTAGAACGCCCCGAGCGCGCGCAAAAAAGAAATGCCAGAACGTATGCCTACATTACCGGCTACGGAACGACAACAGATGGCGTCAATAGAATTGAACCTGCCGCCGATGGTGTTCAGCTAGCGCGGGCTATTTCTATGGCGCTGGATGATGCCGGTTTAGAGCCGAAACAAATTGATTATATTTGCGCCGACGGATCAGCAACACAGATCGGCGATATTAGTGAAACAAGGGCTATCAAAAAAGTGTTTAACGGTTACGCGAAGAAAATTCCTGTTTCCGCGCCGAAGTCTATGTTCGGAAATCTTTTAGGCGCTTCAGGCGCGGCGGATGTGATCGCGACGATCTTAGCCATGCGCTATGGAACTGTTCCTCCGACGATCAACTATGAAACACCGGACCCAGAGTGCGATTTAGATTATTGTCCTAATAAAGCGCAAGCTAAAGAAATTAAAAACGCGCTGGTGATCTCTCGCGGGCGGGGCGGAATTAATACGGCGTTGGTTTTAGAAAAGAACAAGGAGCAGAAGCCATGAAAAAATTATATCGTTCAGAAACAGATAAGAAAATAGCCGGTGTTTGCGGCGGCCTTAGCGAATACTTTGACATTGACCCGGTGATCTTTCGCATTCTTTTTGCGGCATTGTTTTTTGTGGGTGGGTTTGGGCTTTTGCTTTATATCATCATGTGGTTTGCGGTTCATTCAAAATCAAATATAAAAAATTAAAACACAAATTGCTTAAAAGAGGAGAGAAAGATGTCAATAGAAGCAAGTGCCTTAACGGCAGAGCAAAGAGTTAAGAATATTCTCAAAAAAGTTTTGGATATTGACCCCAGCGAAGTTAAGTCGGATGCGAAACTTGACCAATCGTTGGGAATTGATTCAACCGAGATGGTGGAGATTTCCGTCGGAGTCAAGAAGGAATTTAATGTTCCCATTGCCGATAACGAGATCAAAAAGACTTTTTCGGTGAATGATATTCTTAATGTCCTAAAAACAAAAGGCATAAAATAGCTATCAGCCTTCAGTCTTCAGCTTTCAGCAGCTGATGACTGATGACTGATGACTGAAAGCTGGAAAATGAAAATCATCGACCTTAGCCTTCCCATTGATGACAGTTTGAAAGAAACGCATGCGGCCACCATTGAGCGTATTGCGCACAAAGCGGGCGTTGAGCATTTTAACTGGGTGGTGATGAAAAACCAACCCGGCGGCGAAGAACGTTTTAATAAAGGCGAACGCGTCGCAACACCTCAGGAAATTCCTGACGGCGAAATGCTTTCCTTAGAGATCGTTAATTCTTCCGTGCATATGGGCTCGCACGTGGATGCGCCGTTTCATTATGGCTCAACCTGCGAAGGGAAGCCTTCCAAGCAAATTATGGATATTCCGCTGGAATGGTGCATAGGCCCCGGCGTTGTTTTGGACTTCTCTCATTTGAAATTTCCTGATTTTATTGACAAAGAAAAAATTGTGGCAGCGCTTAAAAAAATCAGTTATACACTTAAAAAAGGCGACATCGTTCTTTTGCGCACCGACGGAGATAAGCTTTTGGGCACAGATGATTACGTTAATAAATACGTCGGATGCGTTCCTAGCGCTATTGAATATCTTTTAGATAACGGCATCAAGATGATGGGCATTGATACGATCGGTTTAGATCGTCCATGCTTTTTAATGTTCAAAGAATTTTTAACAACGAAAGACAAAAGCAAGATTTGGCCGTGCCACTTTTTAGGCCGCAAGAGGGAATATTGCCATATGGAACGTCTGGGGAATTTAAAAGCAATTCCCAAGCCTTTTGGATTTACTGTTTCTTGTTTGCCGGTAAAAGTTAAGAACGCAGGCGCAGGTTGGTGCCGCGCTATTGCGTTATTAGAATAGTAAGCAGCGCGGCACCAACCCCCGCGCTTTGATTTACGAAGTAAATCAGCAGGGGGATGAAGTAGAGTAGTTGTGATCATTGATTAAAGATAAAGCCGTTTAAACGAAACACGTGGGGGTACGAAAATGCTAAAACAATATAAGATCATCGAGCATAAACTTGTTGAAAGTGAAGAGGGTGGCTGTCCGGTTTTAGTTTATGTCTGTCCGGATGAGAAAGAAAGAAAGCATCTGGTGGAAGAACTAAAAATTGACGAGCATAACGTCCATTCCGCCTTAGACCCTAATGAGTTGTCCCGTGTGGAGTTTGACGAAAATCATGCCGTTGTTATCATTAAGCGCCCAAAACGATATTCGTCCGAAGATAATTTTATTTTCAAGATCTCATCCATTGGTTTATTCATTTTTCCGGATAAATTAGTCGTCATTCGAGCCGAAGATGCCGCTATCTTTGACGCGCGTGAATTTCAAAAGATACAGACCATTCAAGATGTTGTTTTGCGCATTATTCGACGCTGTATCTTACATTTTGAAGAGCATTTACACGTTTTGCAGGCGATCTCCGATGAGTTGGAAGAGAAGATCAACCAATCCATGGAAAATAAACAACTGCATAATATGTTCGGGCTAGAAAAAAGCCTGGTGTATTACTTAAAAGCCATTAGCTCCAATTCCAGGGCGATTGAGAAGCTGAAAGTTAATACGGCAAAATTAAATTTCAATACCGACAATGTGGAATACTTAGACGATCTCGCTATCGAAAACAGCCAATGTTACGAACAGGCGAATACCTATTCTCAGGTTCTTTCCAGTCTTATGGATGCCCGGGTTTCTATCGTCAGCAATAACTTGAATATTTTGATTAAAAAGTTAACTTTTGTCATGATCAGCATTATGGTTCCGACGCTTATCATTAGCGCGTTTTCCATGAATGTTAAGCTTCCTATGGATCAAGAGCATTCCATGATCCCGTTTTGGATCATTATGAGCTTGTCTATTGTTGCCGGTGCGGCGGTTTATTTGATCTGGAGATTTAAAAAACTTTAAATTTGTTACAAGCGAAAGGACGAATACATGGCAACGACAAGAAATTCAATTGTGATCAATGCGCCTTACAGTTTGGTTTTTGACATCTCCAATAAGATCGAACGCTGGACGGAACTTTTTGGCAAAGAATATGTCAAAGCCGAAGTGTTGGAGCGCAAGGGAAATGAGATCACCTTTCGGCTTACCGACGATGAGAATAAAAGCTGGGTTTCCAAGCGCTGGCTGGATAAGGAACATAAATTCGCGGTCGCTTCGCGCCATGAGCCGATGTTTCCGTTTAAATATATGAAGATCGTCTGGTTTTATATTGAAACGCCGGAAGGAATAGAAATGATCTGGGTTCAGGATTTTGAAATGGATCCTAAATTCACTAAATTTACTTCAGAGCAGATCGCAGGATTTATTAATCAGCACTCGCAGCATAATTTGAAAATCTTTAAGAAAGTGATTGAAGATGAAGCGAAGTTGTCCCGACGCGACGACGTTTCATCGTCGGTCGGGATGCCGACTTCAACTAAAAAGCATTAAAAAAACGTCGGCAAAAAAGAGGCCTCTCAATTAGCGACAAAAAAATAATCTTCATTTCTTTATGTCTGGGTAATATTGCCGTTTCTTTCAATAACGGCGCTGTTGCCGCCGCCATTCCCACCATCGCGCAAAGTTTGAACCTTTCCGATATTACGGTTGCAAGGGTCGTTCCGTTTTACATGATCCCTTATGGCTTAGGAGCTCTGCTTTACGCGCCGCTCACGCGTTTTTTTTCCTATCGGCTAACTTTACTGATGGCGATGATCGTTTATGCGATCGCGAGTTTGGCAGCGGGATTGAGCCAATCGCTTAATTTCATGCTTTTTTCGCTTGTGGCAGCCGGGGCAGCCGGGGCCAGCTCAACACCGTTAAGCTTAATGTTGATCGGCGATCTTTTTGAGAAAAATATCCGCGGACGGATGATCGGAGGATTTTTTGGATTAAGTTTTCTTTCGTCATTGGCCGGAATGATCGTGATGGGTATTTTTGATTGGCGCTGGCTTTTTTTTGTTCCGGCGGTCGTTGCGGCCATCAACGCTTTATCCTGGGCGGCCTTAAACCAAAAACTTTTAAACTCCTGCCATCAGAAAAATATCAATTATATTACCGCGTTTTTAAAGCCTGATATCCGCAACATTTTTATTTTTATTTTCATTACCAGCTTTTTATATCATGGCGTGCAAAAATGGTACGGTGTTTATCTTTCGCAGGAATACGGCTTTGGCAAAGAGCTGGTGAGCTTTGTCCTTATTGCCGCCGCGCTTTGCGGGCTTTTGGGCCAGCAGATCGGCGGATTTTTATCGGATAAACGGGGAAGGTTATTCGCCTGCTACACAGGGCTAGCTATTTTGGCGGTTGGTATTATGCTTTTATCCGGGCATTATCCGTTCGCGCTTTTGACGTTTGTTTTAGGCCTGATCACGATCGGCTGGACGGTGTGCCATAATTCGGTTTCCACTATTCTTACCGATTTTCCCGATGAAGACCGTCCGATCATGGCCAGCCTTAATTCCGGCGTGCGCTTTGTCAGCGGCGGTTTAGGATTTTCTTTGAGTAAATATTTTGTGGAGAAAAGTTTTAGCTTAACATTTTTAGCATTTGGTGCTTTAATATTCTTATTAATATTCTACGTAAAATTGATATTAGAGCGAAGCGTTATCAAAAATGAAACAACACATGACATCATTGGAGGGGAATTGAATGGATAATTTGAAAGGAAAAACGGCGGTGATCACCGGGGCTAGTCGCGGCATAGGAAAGGCGATCGCGCTGCGATTGGCGGAAAAAGGAATTAATCTCGTGTTGGCCGCGCGCACCAAAGACACTTTGGATGAGGCGGTTAAGGATATTAAAGCCAAAACCGGCGTTAAAGTGATCGGAGTTCCGACGGATGTGGCCAAGCTCGAGGATCTAAAAAATTTAACCGAAGCCGCTTATAAAGAGTTTAAAGTTGTGGATATTTTGGTCAATTGCGCCGGAGTTTCCAGTCAATTTCCGTTTGAAAAACAACCCATAGAAGACATGGAAAAACTCGCGCATACCAATTATTTGGGCTATGTGCGGCTTATCCGTTTACTTATTCCGCAAATGATCGAGCGCAAAAAAGGTTCCATTATCAGCGTCGTGTCGGGTTCAACACTGGTAGATCCGATCCCGCGCACGTTTTTAACGTATAGTTCTTTAAAAGTGGGCTTACGCGCTTTTTTAAAAGGATTGTTTTGGGAAATGCGCGATCACGGAATCAAGGTCACATCCATTTTGCCCGGTGTGGTGGATAGCGACTTAACGGGGCATTTGCAAGATATTGCCAAAGAGCAAAAAGATCGTTTGATGTCGCCCTCTGCTGTGGCTGATATGGTGGAATACGCGCTGTCCGTTCCGGAAAATGCCTGCCCGCTGGAATTAGCGGTCATCAATCAGCAAACGCCGTGGACGAAGCCAGTCATAGACTACAAACAACAACAGGCGAAATAAAATGATGATGCGAAATATTTTCTTAAGTATTTTCCTTATTGTAAATAGCGGTTGTGCGGCGGCCATTGTTGGCGGCGCGGCCGTGGGCGCTGTTGCGGTTTCCCAGGATTTTGCCACCACCTCGGTGGATGTCAATTACAAAAGAGCCTGGAGCATTGCTAATGAACAATTAAAAAAGATCGGGGAAGCGAAGCGCACATTCCAAAAGATCGGCGAGATCAATGCCATCGTGGAAGGCTCAACCGTGCGCGTGAAGATCTCAAAGCTGACCGAGCGCACCGTAGATATAAAGGTGTCCGCTCGAAAAAATATGCTGCCGAATACAGAACTGGCGCAGACGATTCTTGCGGCAATTCTACGTAAACTTCAATGAGCAAGCCCAGCACTAATTTTGCCATGTATTATGTATACGTATTAAGAAGCAAAGCTGACAACCAATTGTACTACGGCTATACCAATAATATCGAAAGGCGATTTGCGGAACACAATATAGATTTTGAATGGGATTTGATTTATTATGAAGCTTTCTTCTCTGAAAAAGATGCGCGGTTACGAGAGCGAAAGCTAAAAGATTATGGGCAATCAAGAACTCATCTTAAAAATAGAATTCAACATTCTTTGAAAAGACAAAATTAGTGCTGGGCATTTCCGGAAATAAAAAAACGGAGAAATGAAATGGACAAAACAGTTAAGGTTTTTAAGAAAAACAAGTTTCAGGAAATTCGCGTTGGGATCAGGGAATTTAAGGGCAATGATTTGATCGACATCCGCACCTGGACGCAAACGCAAGGAACCGAAGAAATGGTTCCCACCGCCAAAGGTGTGTCGCTTAACATCAGCCTTTTAAACGAACTCAAAGACGCGCTGGTGCAGGTTGAGAAGGAATTAAAAGAAAGCAGAATGATTTAATTTGCCCATACAACTTTTATATTAGAAAAGGCAAATCAAGAAGGGAATTAAATGTTGAAAAAAATCGTTTTGTTTAGAGGGATTATTATTTCTGGAGCTATCTTGTTTCTTGGTGGCTTGACTGCCTTTAGTCAAGATGCACCTAAGATGGATAAAGTGGATTTTGTTAAGAAAATTAAGGAAGTGAATGCGATCTACACGAGGTTACAAGAAAGCCAGCCGAATCTTTATTTTGAGAAGAATTTCAACCATTCGACCGTTGGAACTACTTATCGTAAAGGGAAGTATCTTGTTAAAAAAATGTGCTCTCAGTCGACATCTGGACAGACTGCTTGCTTTCCTTTAATAATTAATATTATCGATCCAGATAAAAGTTTACGCGACATCTATCCCTCTAAGGTGTTTTGCTCATCAACAAGTTCCTCTGTGCCAGGTGAAAAACTGGCTCCATTTTCTACTTGTCTCGATGGAGGACAGCTGTTTATTTTTCCTGGCGCAACGGATGATTTCAAGCTACTTCGTTTTCATGAAGATGACTTATATGACAATCGTAATGTTTGGATTACAGAATTTATTTCTGAAGGCAGTATAAATAAATATGTGTTCGATCAAGAAACAGGTTTGTGTCTCTTGGAACAAGAAGCAAGTAAGGATGGAATGATTTTAAATGTAATATCTAGAGAAAATATAACAACAAATTCATCTAAAGATCCAGTAAATCTCGATGGGATTATTGGGGAGAAATTGACAGAGTATCAGCGCCAAAAGATAGCACAAGACAAGAGTGTAAAAAGATCCCAGAAAGAATCCACAAACACATTTTGGTTTTCTTTAGCTCTGATAATTCTTTTTACCACAATATATCTTCTGCAAATGAGAACTTTCTATAAAAGCTGGCTTTTTATTCTATTGTTTTGGGTTGTGGGGGGCGTTGATATTCTTTTGGGTGGGTTTTGCGCATTGGTAGTTATTTTCTCACTATTAGCTAACTCATCTCTGAGCGGTATTGGAGGCGCGATACTGCCGATTTATGTTGGAATTGCGTTTTTTTTGTTAGCAGGCATAGGACTCTTTGCAAAGAATAGCTTTTTAAGGAAAATCAGTTGGTGGCTTCATATCGCTTCCTCTTTAATTGTAGTTTTTTTGACTTTCATTGCATGGATATCTTTAGGTCAAGACGCAGATATCTTTGCAATTCTTATTTGGCCTTTTGGCTGGGCAATCTTTACTGCTATTCTTTTCTTAACACCGACTATTACAAAGTATTTCTTTGAAGACTCTTCTGAGAAATCACCTAAAGCTTAAAACTGAAATATGCTAAAAATCATCGACTCACATTCCCATTGTATTCCCCTCGAAGTTGCGCAGAAGACTGCTTTTTTTAAAGTTGGTTGGTCGGATGCGGATAAGCAATTGGCGGCGATGGATGAACAGGGCATCGCGAGGTCGCTTCTTTTGTATCCAACGAGCGATGCCCATATTCAAATGGGCGGATGGAAAAACCTGGCGGAAGCTTATAATGCCGGTATCGCCAAAATCGTTAAGCAACATTCCGATCGGTTTATCGGTGCCGGAATATTAGCGATCGATAATGAAAAAAATCTTTCCGAAAGCTTAAAGCAATTTTCCGATTACGGCTTTCCGGTTATTTCACTTGCGTCGAGCTATGAAGGGAAGTATTTGGATGAAGGGATTTTTTTCGCTGTGTATGAATATGCCGCGGCGAAAAAAATCCCTATTCATATTCATCCGCAAATTATGAATCCTATCGGCGAAGACCGCGTGCGCGACCCGCTTCTTTCTCCGGTTCTTGAATATGTTTTTGATGTTTCCATGTGTATCGGAAAACTGATGATGAGTGGGACATTTTTGAAATTTCCTTCCGTGAAATTTATCTTCGCGCATTACGGCGGCGTCCTTCCTTTAGTTAAAGAACGTTTTGATAATACTTATTTAATGCTTCGCAAAAGAGAATTTGTTAAAGATTTGGGAAAAGTTCCCAGCGAATATTTAAAAAATATTTATTTTGATACCAGCGGCTCCAAATCGCTTGCGTCACTTTTATGCGCGCTGGAAGTAACTGATGCTTCGCATATTTTATGGGGAAGTGATCATCCGGCCAATCAAAATACAAAAGCTTCCATTGATGCGATTTTGGCTTCACAAATCTCATCTTCGGATAAAGAAAAAATTCTTTCTCAGAATATTTTAAGCTTACTTTCGCGCTCTTAAAAACCGCTTATTTTCTCCTCGAGAAATTTTCTTTTAAGTCCCTAAGTCATTGATTTGCCTATCATTTAAATTTCGGTAAATATTTCTTGACAAAATTAGGATGTTCTGTTATTTTTGTTGAACCTCGTAAGACATCTTATCTTTTGGGGCGTTCTTCAAGTTCTTAAAAAAATATTTAGAATCTTTTGGAATGAAATTTAAAAAAGACATTCCTTTTTTTGCGAGTGTCTTATTTTTTCGTTCTTTCTCATCTTGTTGTCATTTTAAAGCCAAGTCATTCGGAGAGTTTGATCCTGGCTCAGAGTGAACGCTGGCGGCGTGGATTAGGCATGCAAGTCGCGCGATCCAGAATTTGTTTCGCAAGAAATGAGTATTGGATAGCGGCAAACGGGTGAGTAACACGTGAGTAATCTGCCTCTAAATCAGGCATAGCTTCGTGAAAACGGAGGTAATTTCTGATAGCACCATGAACTGGCATCAGTTTATGTTTAAAGACGGGGACCGTAAGGCCTGTCGTTTAGAGATGAGCTCGCGTCCTATCAGCTTGTTGGTGAGGTAACGGCCCACCAAGGCTTATGACGGGTAGCTGGTCTGAGAGGATGGTCAGCCACATTGGGACTGAGACACTGCCCAGACTCCTACGGGAGGCTGCAGTCGAGAATCTTTAGCAATGGACGAAAGTCTGACTATGCGACGCCGCGTGAGGGATGAAGGTCTTTGGATTGTAAACCTCTTTTGGCAGGGAAGAAACTTTCGGCGATAACATCGCCGAAACTGACGGTACCTGCAGAATAAGCCACGGCCAACTCCGTGCCAGCAGCCGCGGTAATACGGAGGTGGCAAGCGTTACTCGGAATCATTGGGTGTAAAGGGCAAGTAGGCGGTCTAATAAGTGAGGGGTGAAATCTTCCGGCTCAATCGGAAAACTGCCTTTCAAACTATTAGACTTGAGAGTGGAAGAGGAAAATGGAATTCTCGGTGTAAGGGTGAAATCTGTAGAGATCGAGAAGAACACCAGCGGCGAAGGCGATTTTCTGGTCCATTTCTGACGCTGAATTGCGAAAGCTAGGGGAGCAAACAGAATTAGATACTCTGGTAGTCCTAGCCGTAAACGATGAGTACTAGGTGTTGGTCCTGAATAAGGGTCAGCGCCGTCGCTAACGCATTAAGTACTCCACCTGGGGACTACGGCCGCAAGGTTAAAACTCAAAGGAATTGACGGGGGCCCGCACAAGCGGTGGAACATGTGGTTCAATTCGATGCTACGCGAAAAACCTCACCAGGGCTTGACATGTAGGAAGTAGTGAACTGAAAGGGGAACGACCTGTCAAATCAGGAGCCTACACAGGTGCTGCATGGCTGTCGTCAGCTCGTGTCGTGAGATGTTGGGTTAAGTCCCGCAACGAGCGCAACCATTATCTTTTGTTGCCACTCATTTTTTCCGTAAGGTTAAAGTGAAGCACTCTAAAGAGACTGCCTGGGATAACCAGGAGGAAGGTGGAGATGACGTCAAGTCAGTACGGCCTTTATGCTCTGGGCTACACACGTGTTACAATGGCCACAACAGAGGGTTGCCAACCCGCGAGGGGGAGCTAATCTCTTAAATGTGGCCTCAGTTCAGATTGCAGTCTGAAATTCGACTGCATGAAGCCGGAATCGCTAGTAATGGCAGATCAGCACGCTGCCGTGAATACGTTCCCGGGCCTTGTACACACCGCCCGTCAAGCGATGGAAGCCTGGGGTACCCGAAGTCCTATGCAAGTAGGCCGAAGGTAAAACAGGTGACTGGCGCTAAGTCGTAACAAGGTAGCCGTACGGGAACGTGCGGCTGGATCACCTCCTTTCTTTTTTTAATTCTGCGCTTGCGCAAAATTAAGAACAAGAAAGACATTAACCCGAAGTACAGTAAGCAAATGAAGAGCAATCAATACTCTTCAATGACTTGGTTTTATTTCTTATCAAAGGCTAGCTACGGGCCCGATTTTGGGCCGATGACTAATCGGCCGAACAATTAGGGCCCATAGCTCATCTGGTAGAGCACCGTGCTGATAACGCGGGGGTGAGTGGTTCGAGTCCACTTGGGCCCATGATTTTTGTTTGCAGTGCAAACAAAAATCACTCCGAGAGAGCGATAGCGACCGAGGAGCAACCATTAAAGATATTCGTGATAGAATATTTAATCTTATGGAATTCACGGGGCTGTAGCTCAGCTGGGAGAGCACCTGCTTTGCAAGCAGGGGGTCAGGAGTTCGATCCTCCTCAGCTCCACCAATTTTTACTTTGATAAGATATTTAAAATAAACAGCTTTAAAAATGACAGCAGGATAAAAAGCTTTTCTTTGCATGTTATGAACACGTGCAAAATCGCTCTTTGACAATTACGCAACAAAGGTAAAGGCACACAAATAAAGCCGTATATTCATGTTTGTTTTGTCGCAAGATGAAACAAATATAATTAATTATTGGTCAAGCTACAAAGGGTCTATGATGAATGACTCGGCAGATTCAGGCGACGAAGGACGTGATAAGCAGCGATATGCTTCGGGGAGCCGCAAATAGGCTTTGATCCGAAGATCTCCGAATAGGGAAACCGATTTCGATTAATTTCGAAATATCGCATACTGAATACATAGGTATGCGAGGCAAGACGGAGTGAATTGAAACATCTAAGTAACTCCAGGAATATAAATCGTAAGAGATTCCCATAGTAGCGGCGAGCGAAAAGGGAAGAGCCTAAACCCGGGACTTAGCAATAAGTACTGGGGGTTGCGGGACCTCAACGTGGGATTGTGGAGAGATAATAGAAGCGTGTGGAAAAGCGCGCCATAGAAGGTGAAAGCCCTGTATGTCAAATCTCAAGACACCCTAGAGGTATCCCAAGTATCACGGGACACGGGAAACCCTGTGAGAATCCGGCCCGACCATGGGCTAAGGCTAAACACTAGAATCTGACCAAAAGTGGACGAGTACCGTGAGGGAAAGTTGAAAAGAACCCCGGTAAGGGGAGTGAAATAGAACCTGAAATCATAGATCTACAAGCGGTCGGAGCTCTATGCACATCGCAAGGTGTGAACGAGCGACGGCGTACCTTTTGCATAATGGACCGACGAGTTACTGTGCGTTGCAAGCTTAAGTTCTTATGGAACGAAGGCGTAGCGAAAGCGAGTCTGAATAGGGCGACAAAGTAACGTATAGTAGACCCGAAACTACGTGATCTACCCATGGCCAGGTTGAAGCTTTGAGAAATCAAAGCGGAGGACCGAACGCATAAATGTTGAAAAATTTAGCGATGAGCTGTGGGTCGGAGTGAAAGGCTAATCAAACGTAGCAATTGCTGGTTCTCCCCGAAATAGTTCTAGGACTAGCCTCGGACAATAAATAACAGGGGTAGAGTTACCGAATAGGCTAGGCGCCTCACCAGGCGACCAAACCTAACCAAACTCCGAATACTGTTATTCGTACTCCGGGAGTCAGTCTCTGAGGGCTAAGCTTCAGAGTCGAGAGGGTATCAACCCAGACCATCGGTTAAGGTCCCTAATATAGACTAAGTGGTAAAGGAAGTGAGATCACATAGACAACCAGGATGTTGGCTCAGAGGCAGCCATCATTTAAAGAGTGCGTAACAGCTCACTGGTCGAGTGATTTTGCGCCGAAAATGAACGGGGCTCAAGTCTATAACCGAAACCATGGAACTATTTTATCTTCGGATAAAATGGCTGGTAGGGGAGCGTTCTGTTAAGCATTGAAGGCGTACCGAAAGGAGCGCTGGAGCTGACAGAAGTGATGATGTCGGTATGAGTAGCGAAAACCACGGCGAGAAACCGTGGCGCCGAAAATCCAAGGTTTCCTGGGGAAGGTTAATCCTCCCAGGGTTAGTCGATCCTAAGTCGAGGCCGAAAGGCGTAGGCGATGGACAACTGGTTAATATTCCAGTACCGACTATGAGCGTTATTATCTTAATGTGACGCAGGAGGCTAAACAAGCGAAGTGTTGGATGTCTTCGTCCAAACCCGTAGTTTTGTCGAAAGGCAAGATGAGAGGTGATGGGGAGTCAACGATACGTCAATGACGAAGTTGTTAATGCCAGGCTGCCGAGAAAAACCATTAAGAGAGCATCATGGTCGATCGTACCGTAATCCGACACAGGTAGATACCCAGAATATGGGAAGGCGCTCGAGAGAACTCTTCTTAAGGAACTAGGCAAAATGACCCCGTAACTTCGGGATAAGGGGTGCTCATGGGGTGTAGTTGCACAGACGAAGCCCTTATGAGTCACAGTAAAGAGACCCGGGTGACTGTTTAGTAAAAACACATCACTCTGCAAAGTCGCAAGACGACGTATAGGGTGTGACACCTGCCCGGTGCTGGAAGGTTAAGAGGAGCGGTTAGCTCCGTCGCAAGACGAGAGCAAAGCTGCGAATTGAAGCCCCAGTAAACGGCGGCCGTAACTATAACGGTCCTAAGGTAGCGAAATTCCTTGTGGGGTAAGTTCCCACGCGCACGAATGGTGTAACAACTTGGGTGCTGTCTCAAGAAGAGTCTCGGCGAAATTGTAGTGGCGGTGAAGATGCCGTCTACCCGCACCAAGACGAAAAGACCCCGGAACCTTTACTGCAATCTGATATTGAATTTTAGTCCTATTTGTGTAGGATAGGTGGGAGACTGTGAAGCTTCGGCGTTAGCCGAGGCGGAGTCGTCGGTGAAATACCACCCTCATAGTACTTCGATTCTAACTTTGTCCTCTGAAGCGAGGCAAGGGACAGTGCCAGATGGGCAGTTTGACTGGGGCGGTTCCCGTCTAAAATGTAACGACGGGGCCCAATGGTTCCCTCAAGTCGGTCGGCAATCGACTATAGAGTGCAATGGCATAAGGGAGCTTAACTGCAAGTCCGACAGGACGAGCAGATACGAAAGTAGGGCATAGTGATCCGGTGGTAGATTATGGGATTGCCATCGCT
This sequence comes from Candidatus Omnitrophota bacterium, assembly GCA_041649175.1. NCBI lineage: Bacteria > Pseudomonadati > Candidatus Omnitrophota > Candidatus Omnitrophota bacterium. Next base: position 244,503 of record JBAZNR010000003.1, read on the forward strand.
CAACGAATAATAGGTACTCCGGGGATAACAGGCTGATCGCGCTCGAGAGTTCATATCGACAGCGCGGATTGGCACCTCGATGTCGGCTCATCCTATCCTGGGGCTGGACAAGGTCCCAAGGGTCCGGCTGTTCGCCGGTTAAAAGGGTACGTGAGCTGGGTTTAGAACGTCGTGAGACAGTTCGGTCTCTATCTGGTGTGGGCGCACGATATTTGAAGAGAAGATCTCCTTAGTACGAGAGGACCGGGAGATACGAACCTCTGGTGTTCCAGTTATCCTGCCAAGGGTATGACGCTGGGTAGCCATGTTCGGAAGGGATAAGCGCTGAATGCATATAAGTGCGAAGCCCTCCTCAAGATAAGATATCGATTTTCCGCAAGGAAATAAAGGCACCTAGTAGACTACTAGGTTGATAGGCTGCGTGTGTAAGATCCGCGAGGATTTAAGCTAAGCAGTACTAATCTGCCAAACGCTTGACCATATGGTATTATTCTTATCATATGTGAACACAATACGGCTTTCGCTTTTGTTGCGTAATTGTCAGGAATATTTCTCGGTAACATTACTAGAGGGGCAACACCCGTTCCCATACCGAATACGGAAGTTAAGCCCTCTAAGGTCGATGGTACTCTAGTCGTAAGGCTATGGGAGAGTAGAAAGTTACCGGGTTAATTTAGCCCAGCACTAATTTTGACTTTGTCAAAATTAGTGCTGGGTTTTTTATTTGCCTTCGCTGTAAAGCGAGAAGGCGAATCCCGACGAGTGTGGTGAAATTATCAAAGAGAATTTCGCCGCAGATTACGAGTCGGGGTAGTTTTGCTTAATTTCACCTTCCCAAAATTCCCAAAAAACTTCCTTGACAAATTACTTAGCTATGCTAATATTTAGCGAAGCTAAGTACTGGAGGTTCAAATGTCCCAAGCCGAAAATATCGCGAAACAAATGTCACAGCTTTTACCGACGCTTATCCGTCATATGTACCCGTATGTTTTTCAGCCTCTAAAACTTCCTCCATCCCAGGTTCTAGCCATCACGACATTGTTTGAAAAAGGGAATTGCCACTTGTGCGATCTAAGTCATGAAATGCATATCTCGGCTCCGACCGTAACCGGGATAATTAATCGCCTAGAGAAATCCGGGTATGTTAAGCGCACGGCTGATTCTAGCGACAGGCGAGCGTTTACCATTAGCCTGACAGCCAAAGGGGAAAAGATATTATTGGAATTTCGCGAGAATATCCGTAAGCGTTGGCAAGTTATTCTTAGCCAGCTTCCTCAAGATGAGCAGGAAAATATTTTAAGAACGGTGACAAAAATTACACGAGGGCTTACCCATGAAGCGGCATCATAAAGTATTCATTTATTGCTTGGCCGGATTTGTTTACGGTGTTTTGCCGTGCGCCTTAGCCCAAGAGGCTTCTACCCAAGAAGTCCTTATTAGGGAAAGCTATCCCTTATCCCTGGAAGAGGCAACACAGCTGGCTTTGCGCAATAACTTTGACGTTCAGCTGGCAAAATATGACGCAAAAATTTCCCGGACCAATAAACAATCGTCCAAATCTATTTATGATACCGTGATTGATGCCGAAATCCGTTATCAAAATGATCAAAGCAAGCGAACGTCAACTTTGATGGGAACTAAGGTCATTGACAACGACTACAATATTGGCCTTAGCAAAAAGCTTCCGACGGGGACGACCGTCGGTGTTGATATGAACAATAACCGTAATTGGTCGAATTCTTCCTTTGTCACGTCGAGTCTAAGCCACGATTCTTCTTTGGCTGTTTCGGTCAAGCAAGCTTTGGGAAAGAATTTTTTTGGAATAGAGGACCGAAGCAATATCAAAATGACGCTTAAGGATGTGGAAAGCGCCGAGTATGTTTCCATGGAAAAAATTGAAAATGCGGTCATTGAAGTTCAAAAAGCTTACTGGGACCTGGTTTTAGAAGCTGAGCGCTTGGGAATCGCGCAGGGAATTGCCGAAGAAGCGAAAAAACTTTATGATCTCCACGAAGAGAAGATAAAAAACGGCTTAGTAGAATATCCGGAATTGTATGCCTCTCAAGCGAATTATAAAAGACGTTTGAATGAATTAAAGATCATCCAAAATAATTTTGAAACAAAGGGAAATGTCCTTAAACTTTTACTGAATATCCCTGATGACGCTCCGGTCATTGTTCCGCAAGACATTCTTTCTTTATCATCGGAGAAGCAATCCAATGACCAATCTTTACAGAAGGCTTTCGCAAGTCGCTATGATTATAAAAAAGCTCGTAGTGTTTTGAGCAAACAAGAAATAAAAATAACTCTCAAAGAAAATAGCCTTTGGCCGGAGATCAACTTAACAGCTTCTTTGGCGCGAAATGGATTAGGCGATCATTTTAAACAAGCCGTCGAAGAAATATCCGAGCAAGATAATCCTAATTTAACCGCCGGCCTTACCGTCAGCTTTCCTTTAGAAAATAATAAGGCACTTGGTGAGCTTAAGGCTTCGCAGCTGGAGAAAGTTAAATCATTGCTTGAGCTTAAAAAGCTGGAACGCCATATTATGATCGACGTGATCGACAGGGTAAGGGATTGCAATGTTTTTAATGAAGTTGCCGCGAGTCAAGTTGAAATTGCTGACATTGAACGAAGAAAATTAGAAGAAGAGCAAAAGCGTTTTAATTACGGCCGTTCTAATACGGATACCATTATTCGTTTTCAACAAGACTATCTTCAATCTCAGTTCGATGCCGCTCAATCAAAATTTAATTATTACATCTCCTTGATCAATTTAAAGCATCAAGAGGGGTTTTTGTTAATCGATCATTTAGACAAAGAGATTTAAGGCAATGAAGCTCACAGAGTTTTCCATAAGAAATTCGCTTTTAGTTAACTTAATTTCTGTTTTTATCTGGACGATGGGAATTATCGCGATGTTCAATGTCAATCGCGACGCCTTTCCTAATGTCAGCATGGATGTCCTTACGGTTACAACCGTGTATTCCGGAGCTCCGGCCGAAGATGTTGAGAAATTAGTGACGATTCCTTTGGAAAATGAAATTAAGGGAGTCAGCGGAATTAAAGAAATGACTTCGACGTCCGAGGAAGGAATTTCTTCTATTGGGATTACCATTGAACCGAAAATAAAAGATAAAAAACAGGTCATTGACGATATAGAACGGGCGGTTGACCGCGTTACGGATTTGCCGGCGGGCGTAAAGGATAAGCCGCTGGTGTCGGAATTAAGGACCAAAGACCGTCCTGTGATCGAGGTATCTTTATCGGGAGATCTATCCGAGAAAGAAATCCGCCGTTATGCAGAAAGCTTAGAAGATCAGCTTTTAGATATTCGGGGCGTTTCCACAATTCAGCGTATTGGTTGGCGTGATCCGGAAGTTTGGGTTGAAGTTTCGCCGGACAAGCTTTTGGAATATCACGTTTCTATTGAAGAGTTGATGGCAGCGTTAGGAAAACGGAATGTTACGCTTCCGGCGGGACAGCTAAGGACGCCGACGACTGAATTTACGGTTCGGGTGAGTGATGAATTTGAAAACACACAGGAAATTGAAGAAACGGTCATTCGCGGCAATGATGCCGGAGTTAATTTAAAGGTCAAAGACATTGCGCGTGTTGTGGAAAGCTTTGAAGATGAAACTCGCATTGCCAAGGTGGACGGGAAAAAAGCTCTTGGCATGGTGGTGGTTAAAAGTGAATATGCCGATGTTGTCAAAGTGGTCAAGGAAGTTAAAGAAGTTTTAGGACAATTTAAATCAAATGTTCCCGGAGAGGTAAAACTAAAGACAGCCAATGACTTTTCCTATTATGTTGAGCGAAGACTAGGTGTGCTTATTAGTAACGGCATTATGGGTTTTTGTTTGGTGGTTATTGTCCTGTTCATTTTTATGGACCCTATTCCGGCTGTCATGACAGCCATCGGTATTCCGTTCGCCCTATTTTTTACTTTTATGGTGATGTCGTTTACCGGCATGACCATTAATTTGGTATCTATGCTGGGGCTTATTATCGTTTTGGGGATGTTAGTGGATGATGGCATTGTTGTTTCAGAGAATATTTATCGGCATTTGGAAAAAGGAATTTCAGTTAAGGAAGCTGTTGTTAAAGGTTCACATGAAGTTATGTGGCCGGTGGTAGCAAGCATTTCTACAACTTGGTCAGCTTTTTTACCGCTTATGTTCATGACGGATATGATCGGGAAATTTATCAAGGAAGTTCCCATGGTTGTCATTATCGCATTGGCGGCTTCACTGATTGAGGCGTTTATTTTTCTTCCCGCGCATTTATCCGATTTTATTAAGATCAAGGCGAGCTTCTTTGAAAATGGCAATGGAAAACATCATAAAGAAAAGAAATGGATAAAGGATCTTTTGCAGTTTTATCGTAACACCTTAAGCAAGCTCATTGATCATCGGTATAAAATTATTTTTACTTCTTTTGTCCTTTTTGTCGCGCTTCTTGCGGTTGCGGCGACAAAAATGAGAGTTGTTCTTTTTGGCGGAGAAGGGTTGGAATATTTCTATGTTCGTTGCGAAGCGCCCAAAGGAACTTCTTTGGAACGAATGAATGAGATGATCGTGCCCATAGAAAATATGGTTGCGGGAATTCCAAAGGTAGAGTTAAATTCATTTCGCAGTTACATCGGCTCCATCGAAGAAGAAGGCGGCTGGGATCCGAATTCTAAGCGCGGAACGCACTTGGCGCAAATCACGGTTTTCTTAACACCGTTTCAAAAGCGAGAACGTGGTCCTCAGGAGATCATCGAATCAATTCGTCCGCAGCTTGAGAAGATTGAAGGATTTGACCGGCTCTATTTCTTTACTTCAAAAGAAGGACCGCCAACGGGCCGTTCTATTGAAGCGGGAATAAAAGGCGAAGATTTTGGTATTCTGCAGCAGATTGCCGGGGAGTTTAAGGATTATCTAAAAACAGTTCCCGGTGTTTCCGATGTTGATACAAGTTATCAATTTGGAAAAAAACAATTTCGTGTTGTGATCGATGAGTCAAAAGCGAATCAATTTGGATTGACCATTGGTGATGTTGCCGCAGCCGTCAGAAATGCTATTAAAGGCGGAGTGGCTACGACTATTAAGCCCTTGAAAGCAGATAAGGAAATTGAGGTTCTCGTGCGCTTTCCGGAAGATAAAAGGCGAGACAGGGATGTTTTTAATAAAGTTTTAGTTCCGAATAATACCGGAAAGTTAATTCTCTTAACGGCTGTTGCCAGGGTGGAAGAAATTGAGGGTGTTTATATCATCGGGCATATGGATGGAAAAAGAGTTATTACAGTGACCGGGGAAGTTGACGGGAAAAATGCGACTTCACTTAAGGTTAACCAGCTGTTACAGAAGAAATTTGAAGATATCAGCCAAAGGTATCCAGGATACGGCGTTAAATACAGCGGTGAATTTGAAGATCAGCTAGAATCTATGGGGAATCTGCTAAGGTCTTTCTTATTTGCTTTGTTTTTGATCTTTATTATTCTAACGGCTATGTTCAAATCGTTAATTCAGCCGATGATCGTTATGTTGGCCATTCCTTTTGGTATCGTGGGAGTTATTTTAGCTTTTCTTATTCACGGAAAACCTTTAGGATTTTTTGCTTTTATGGGTTTGGTGGGATTAGCCGGCGTTGTGGTCAACAATTCTATCGTCATGGTGGATTTTATCAATAATCTTCGCCGAGAAGGCCATGACAGGCGCTCTTCAATTCTCGAAGCTTGCCAGGTACGTTTGCGGCCTATTTTAATGACAACGATCACAACGATCGTCGGGCTGATTACGGTCGCCTATGGAATTGGCGGAAGTGATCCGTTCTTAAAACCGATGGGGCTTGCCCTTGTTTGGGGATTGTTCTTCTCGACACTTTTAACGCTTTTCTTGCTTCCTTGCGTTTACGCGATGGTGGACGATATCGCGTTAAAGATCCTTCATAAGTCGACCGTTAAAGTTGTCCCGGTCGACAGCCAGCAGATTTAATTCTTCAGCATTTTTTCTTGCCGGAAGGCGTAATAAAAACAGGCCAAATACGAAGGGAAAATAACCGCCAGAAGAATGGCGGCTGTTGAAAGGGCGATCCAGGGTTGCGTGTAAAAAATCGACCGTAAAAATTGCGTTTCGTAAGAGTGTCCGATCAAGTCAAGGCCAAATCGCGAAAAAAAGAAAATTTGCCAAACTATAGGATGCAAAAAGGGCTTACGATAGGCGTATAGAAAAATCGGAATAAGCGCGAAAAGGCTAATGGCCGCGCTAGCGATGTTAAGATGATAGGAAAGTTGATATTCCGGGTGGAACGCCGTTAAAACATGATAATACGCGTAGACGACGGACTCGGAATGCAGGATCCCGATGAAATTCCCCAGAGTTACGGGCACAAAAAAGAAAAGGTAGATCTTCCAGCGTAATTTCATTCCTGAAGCCATGGCGATATTATGCCACAAGCCTTAAAAATCTCAACGGCTAATTCTTTTAAGACAATTTCTTTGATTTTACATTTTATTTGCGATAAGATGAAATTCAGTTTTCTTATCTTCGAGGATAACTTCAAAAGAGGTTTTTAGAATGGACCAAGAAGCTAATCAAATTATGGAGCAACTTTGCGCGTCCGATACTCGTTATCGGCGCGATGCGTATGATTTTATTCTGGAGGCCCTTTCATTTACTCAAAAGAAGTTCCGGCGCGTAAAACATGTTTCCGGAAAAGAACTCTTAGAGGGAGCTAAAGAGCTTTTGATCTCACGATTTGGCCCGATGACCCTGTCTGTTTTAGAATATTGGGGCATTAAAACGACCGAAGATTTTGGGTATATCGTTTTTAATTTGGTCGAGCACAAGATCCTTAGCCGCACAGATGAAGATTCCATGGAAGATTTTAAAAACGGCTATGATTTTCAAAAAGTTTTTAACGCGGAGTATCAGGAAAAGTTAGCGAAGCAGATCCGCAAATTACGAGGCACTTAACCTTTTAAAAGGAGAGAAACTAATGATGTCATTTTGGATCTTTATTGCTCTCGTTGTGCTGGCTGTTCTTTGGTACGTGGGAATTTACAATAACATCATTCGATCAAAATTAAACACAGAAAATGGCTGGTCGCAGATCGATGTTCAGCTCAAGCGCCGACATGATCTTATCCCCAATTTGGTAGAAACAGCCAAGGGTTATATTTCGCACGAACGGGGAACGCTGGAAGCCGTGACCAAAGCCCGTCAGCAGGCGGTGGATGCCAGTGGCCTTAAAAATAAACAGGAAGCGGAAAACTTTCTTTCGCAAACCTTGCGCAGCCTCTTTGCGATTGTGGAAAATTACCCGAATTTAAAAGCGGATCAACATATGTTACGCCTTCAGGAAGAATTGACATCAACGGAAAACAAAATTGCCTTCGCCCGTCAATATTATAATGATGAGGTAGCGCGTTTTAATACGTTGATCCAATCTATTCCGACGAATTTTGTCGCGGCGATAGCGCAGTTCAAGCCTTTTGAATTTTTCCAAGTGCAAGACGCGACCGAACGGCAAGCCCCAAGCGTTAAATTCTAAACCCACTTTTTAGCTAAACGGTTGGCTTTTCATGCCGTATTCTTTCACAAAAATCGAAGAAGACAAAACCCGAACCATCGGTTTTGTCTTCCTTTTTTTGATCCTCTTTTATTTTGTTTCGGCGTGGATTTTGTCCGTAGTGATCAAAAATCTCTTGGCGATGGAATCCGTTGAGCGCATGGCGTATGTGGTGGCGGGGCCGGAGCTTCGGTTTTATTTTCTTAGCTTACCGGAAACTTTTCTGATCTTGTTATTGGCGTGCGCGGTTGGGGCGATCCACTGGTTTATAACTGCTCAAAATTTGATCCCACGCATCTTAAAAGTTTTATCCGCTGGTCCGGTTAATCTCAAAGACAGTTACCATCATGTTTTCCAGAACATCATTGATGAAGTTTCTGTCGCAACCGGCGGAAAGAAAATGGAAGGCGTTGTTGTTCCGGTAACCGCGATGAATGCGTTCGCGCTTACGGATTTTAGCGGGCGATCGATCATTGGAGTCACCGAAGGGCTTTTGGCGAAATTATCGCGCGCTCAGCTTGAAGCCGTGGTGGGCCACGAAGCGGCGCATCTTGTGACCGGCGATTGCTTGGCAACGACCATGACCAGTTCTTTGTTCAAGATCTATGGCTCAGCGATGACCTATATGAATAAAGCCATGGGAGGCGGAGAGAATCGAATGTTTCGCTCAAGGGCAAGCGGTTCGGCTATTATCATTTATCTAGTCTTGGCTGTTATCAATTTCTTTGGAATGTTACTGAATATGTTTATTTCTCGGCAGCGTGAATTTCGGGCTGATTCGGTGGCGGTACGATTAACACGCGATCCGTTAAGCCTGGCGGAGGCATTATATTTAATTTCTCATCGCTGGCGAGGAGCGTCGCTTCCCGGAGAAGAGCTAGATGCCATTTTTATCATTAATCCGCGTTTTAGCCGCCTTGATGAGAAAGAAAGCATTTTTGCCGATCTATTCTCAACGCATCCGCCGGTTCAAAAGAGACTAGACATCCTTCTTGATATGGCGCATGCGGACGCGCAGGCTTTAGAGCAGAAATTAAAGGATAGTCTAAGGCCGCGGCAAATTCCGGCGGAGTCCGCCGTGCCAACTGCTGTGACAAATTCTCAAACACAATGGCTTGTCCACAATAACGGACAATGGCTTGGGCCATTTTTCTTAAGAGAAATGACAGAGTTCTCTTGGCTTACGCCGGAAACGTGGATTAAAAAAATGGGCGCAGAACATATTGCGCGCGCCTATGAAGATAATGAAATTAATCAGTTGCTTCGCAAGGCAGAGGCTTTGTCGGCATTTCAATGTCCGCGTTGCCGTGTCGCGCTGATGGAGGTTTTGTACGAAGGCGCGCCGGTTTATAAGTGCGTGACATGTTACGGAATTCTTTTAGAAGAAAATGATGTGAGTAAAGTTTTAGCCAGGGAAGAAATGGGATTTTCGAAAGATGTTATCCGCGAATCGGAGATCTTAAAAAATCAGCAGAAGTTCTGGGGACCTAGAAAAATATCAGCTCAGTCGCAAGATAATCTGACATGTCCGGGGTGCAAACACGTAGCAACAAAAATGGTGCGGATGTTTTATAGCGCGGTCTATCCTATTGAAATTGATAAGTGTATTTTTTGCGGCAAATTGTGGTTTGACCGTCACGAATTGGAAATTCTGCAATATCGCATTGAAGAAAATAGAAAGTTAGAATAAAGAGCTAGTATTTTAATAAAAGGAGAATAAATGAAGCCGTATATCTGGGCGCTTATGACAGCGCTGGTGTGGGGATGTGTTCCTGTTTTAGAAAAATTGGGTTTAGCCAAAATGCCTGTTTTGGTAGGGATTTTTTACCGCAGTTTCGGAGTTATCATAGGGATGATGCTCATCGTATTTTTTAAATTTAATTTACTGAAAGAATCTTTGGCCAATATCCCGTTTGGGGTTTTTTATCTTGTCGTCGGAGGATTTCTCGCCAGCGTCGTCGGACAGATCATGTTCTATCACGCGCTTCAGGGCGGGGAAGCTTCCAAGGTTGTTCCTCTGGCGGCGTCTTATCCTCTTATTAGTTTTCTGATCGGAGCAATCTTTCTGGGAGAGTCGGTCACGGCGGCAAAATTAGGTGGATTATTTTTTATTATCTTGGGAGTTATTCTACTCAAATAATTATTTATGCGAACATTTGATCCCAGCGAAACGTCGGTCCAATTCTTAAAAGGCGTTGGCCCTTCCAAGAAAAAACTTTTCTTCCAGCTCGGTGTCGAGACGGTCGAGGATTTGCTGTATTTTTTTCCTCGTCGTTACGAAGACCGCACGAATTTAACATCCATTGATAAAGTAAATATTGGAGAAGAGCATACGATCTCGGGAGAGGTCATGGATTTTCACGGGAAGAAAAGCTGGTTCCAGCGTAAACACGTTACAGAGATCTTGGTGAACGACGGAACGGCAAAAATTTCCTGCATTTGGTTCAACCAGCCTTATCTCGAACGTTATTTTCAAACCGGAACAAAAGCGGTTTTTCACGGCAAGGTTGGCATGTATAAAGACACATTGCAGATGGTTGCTCCGGAATACGAAATCATCGATGATGAAGATGACGGAGAAAATCTTAACTTAGGGCGCATTGTTCCAATTTATCCTTTGACGCGGGGAATCACACAGCGCTATTTGCGCCGAACGATCAAGCGGGCGCTTGATCAATACGCCAATCATGCAAAAGATATTTTATCGTATGAATTGCGCCAGAAATATCATTTGGAGAATTTAGTTAAAAGCCTGATCAATCTTCATTTCCCGGAAACACTACAGATGCAAGAGCAGGCTTACAAAAGAATTTCTTTTGAAGAGTTCTTTCTTTTTCAGGTTTCGGTTTTACTGCGCCGGATGAACATTGTTCGCCAGCAGGGTGTGGCGCATAAAATTGATGATTCGCTTCTATCGGAGTTTTCCGGTTCATTTGATTTTAAACTTACGCAAGCGCAGGAAAAAGTGATCAAGGAAATCGCGTCTGACATGAAAAATCAAGCGCCGATGCATAGGCTCTTACAGGGCGATGTCGGTTCGGGAAAAACCGTGGTGGCGCTTTTTGGATGCGTGGCGGCGAAACGTAACGGTTTTCAAAGTGTCTTTATGGCTCCGACGGAAATTTTAGCCCAACAGCATTATGAAGTCTTGAAAGGCTTTATCAAGAAATCTTCGTTTAAAAATATTCGTTTAGAGCTTTTGATCGGCAGTACGCCGGAAGACGAAAAAGAAAAGATCTGCAAAAAAGCGCAATCCGGAGGCGTTGACCTTATTGTCGGAACGCATGCGCTTATCCAAGAAAATTTAAGTTTTAAGAATTTAAGTTTCGCGGTCGTCGATGAGCAGCATAAATTCGGTGTGCGCCAACGCGCGCTTCTTTCGGCCAAGGGAATGAATCCTGATATTTTGGTCATGACGGCAACACCCATTCCGCGCACGCTTTGTTTGACGCTTTACGGAGATCTGGATATTTCTATTCTCAATGAAATGCCGCCGGGGCGAGGCATTACGAAAACAGTTTTATTCTCGGAAGAAGAAGCGCTTAAGGCGTATGAATTTGCGCGAGGTATTATGCGCGGCGGCCATCAGGCTTATATTATTTATCCGATCGTGGAAGAATCTCAAAAACTTGATATGAAAGCCGCCAAAATAATGTTCGAAGAATTTAAGAAAAAAGAATTCAAAGATTTTAGGGTCGGGCTTGTCCATGGGCAGATGAAAAAAGCTCAAGCCCAAAGTACGATGGAACAATTCAAAAAGAAAGAAATCGATATTTTAGTTGCCACAACAATTTTAGAAGTCGGTGTTGACGTTCCCAATGCGGCTGTTATGATTATCGAACATGCCCAGCGCTTTGGGCTTTCTCAGCTTCATCAATTGCGCGGACGGGTAGGGCGCGGCAAAGATAATGCGACTTGTATTTTGATCGCTAACCCGACAACGGCTGACGCCAAGGCGCGCTTAGAAGCTATTTTATCTACATCCGATGGTTTTAAGATAGCGGAAAAGGACTTATTGATCCGCGGGCCCGGGGAATTTTTTGGCCGCCATCAACACGGGCTTAACGAATTAAAGATAGCCAATCCCTTGACACAGTTGGATATTCTGGAATTAGCCAGGGCGGAGGCCATTGAGCTGACAAAAACGGATCCTAAGTTGCAACATCCGTCCCATATGGTGATCAAAGCATTAATTGAAAAACGCTATCCGTCCTATTTGGCGATGGCGATGGCAGGCTAATTATGAAAATCCTAAGCGGAACATTAAAAGGGCGCAACTTCTTCATGCCCAATGAAATTCGCCCAACACCCGACAAAGTGCGTAAGGCGGTCTTTGATATTTTAGGCCATGACCTTTCGGGTTTAACTTTCCTGGAGCTTTTTGCCGGTAGCGGGTCGGTTGGTTTTGAGGCGATCTCCAATGGCGTTAAGCAGGCTGTTTTAGTAGAGGGAAGTATTCGCTGCTGCGCGATCATCAGCGATAATATAACTGCCTTAAAGATAAAGACTTATGACGAGAAGGGTTTTTTTTGCCAGGTGATGAACGCGGATTGCTTTGCGGCGATCGAGCAACTGCAGGCGCAGAAAAAACTTTTCGATATTGTCTTCGCCGATCCGCCGTATAACGTGGAGCTGGCAAAAAAAACCTTGAAAACCCTAAGTGCCTGTGATATATTACAGCGCAATTGTTTCGTAATAATCCAACATGACAAAAAGGAATCTCTACCTGAATCAGAAGGTAGATTTCTTATTATAAAGCAAAAAAAATACGGCACATCTTGCCTATCCGTTTATCAAGGACAATAAATGAGTCGAAGAGCGATCTATCCGGGCAGTTTTGACCCTGTTACCTATGGCCATATTGATCTTATCAAGCGCGCAACTCAGATCTTTGACGAAGTTATTGTGGGCGTTGCGCACAATCTTCACAAAAAGCCGCTTTTTTCCCTCGAGGAACGCCTGGAGCTTTTAAAGGCCGCTACCCGCGGTATTAAGCGCATTCATGTTGAAGTTTTTGACGGCTTGGTGGTGGATTACGCGCATTCCAAGAAAATTAATGTGATCATTCGGGGTTTACGGATGATCTCAGATTTTGAGTATGAATTTCAGATGGCGTTGACCAATCGAAGATTAGCCGATGATGTTGAAACTGTTTTCTTGATGCCCTCAGAAGGGTATTCGTATCTTTCCTCAACGCTTTTAAAAGAGGCCGCGGCTTTAGGCGCGGATGTGACCAGCTTTGTCCCGTCATTTGTGGCCAAAAAGCTTAAAGAACGTCTACGAAAATGAAAATTAAAGTCCGGGACATTTCAGCGTCCGGCATTGAGATCGTAAAAGATATTTGGCCGAAAGACTTAGGATTAGATGAGAATGATTTTCGGTCGACGGCGCCTTTAAAAATTCTGCTGGACGCCTCTCGTGTGGGCGATACGGTTTTAGCAAAAACGATCGTTCAGGGAACATTTTCGCATACGTGCGTTCGTTGTCTTGAGCCGGTGGAATTTACAAGAGACGAAGAGTATTCGTTCGATTATCCGGTTTCAACGAATATGGACACTTTGGATATCGGGGAAGATATCCGGCAGGAATTGATCTTAGGATTGCCGGTGCAAATTTTATGCCAAGATGATTGTCGTGGGCTTTGCACAAAGTGCGGAGTGAATTTAAATAAAGAGCAGTGTAAGTGCTCAAAATAGTTAGAAGTTGCATCGTAACCTTCAGAAGGAGTATTGAATATGCCATTACCAAAGAGACAGCATTCCAAACAGCGCGGGCGTAAACGCCGTACACATTGGAAGATCCGGGTTCCGGGTTTTAGCGTTTGCTCGCAGTGCAAGAAACCCATTTTGCCTCATCGCGTTTGCCCGTTTTGCGGCGCGTACAAAGGCCAGCAGATCGTCGAAGTTGCGGTAAAAGCGGACAAGAAAAAGAAAAAAGGCTAGCTTTCAGCTGTCAGCTGAAGACTGAAAGCTTTAAAGGAGTTTCTCTTGAAAATCGTCGTTGATGCGATGGGCGGTGATTACGCGCCGACAGCTGTTATTGCCGGGGCTATCAGCGCCATTAAAGAATTAAATGTCAAAATTGTTTTTGTCGGACAAGAAGATGTTATTAAAAAAGAATTAAGCCGCTATCAATATTCTCCGGAAGATGTCGAGATCGTCCATGCGCCGGAAGCCATTGATATGCATGAGCCGGCCACATCCAGTATCCGCACGAAAAAAAATTCTTCCATTTCTATCGGAGTTAATCTTTTAAAACAACCATCTTATGATGCTTTTGTCAGCGCCGGAAATACCGGCGCGGTCGTTTGTGCGGCTACTATTTATTTAGGGATGATCAAAGGCATTGACCGGCCCGGCATCGGTTTAGTTATTCCAACCTTAAATCGTTTTGCTTTTCTTATTGATGTTGGCGCCAATCCTGACCCAAAACCGGAACACCTTTTGCAATATTCGCTGATGAGCCGTGTTTACGCGCAGGAAGTTTTAAGAATTGAAAATCCGTCGGTAGGACTTTTAAACATCGGCGAAGAAGAAGGCAAGGGAACTGATTTTGCCAAAGAAACACACAAGCTTCTTTCTGAACGTGTTAAAAATTTTATCGGTAATGTTGAGCCGAATGAACTTTTTTCCGGAAAATGCAGTTGTATCGTTAGTGACGGATTTACCGGAAATATCATGATCAAAGTCTCTGAAGGATTAATGGAATCCATCGCCACACTTCTAAAACGCGAGATCAAAAAAAGCCCCATGGCCTTAGCCGGAGCCGCACTTTTAAAACCTTGCCTTAATGATATTAAAAAATATGCCGATTATTCCGAATATGGCGGAGCGCCTTTGCTTGGCGTTAACGGCATTGTCATGATCAGCCACGGCCGCTCTAGCCCAAAAGCTATAAAAAATGCCATTCGCGCGGCCAAGCGAGAAGTTGAACACAACATTCTTGCGGCGATCATCAAAGAGGTTGGTTGATGCGTCACGTCGGTATTCTCGGTTTAGGATCTTATCTTCCCGAACAAAAACTTACCAATTCAGATCTAGCAAAAATTGTCGAAACATCCGATGAGTGGATCATGTCACGCACCGGCATTAAAGAACGCCGTGTGGTCGCCAAAGGCGAAAAAACAAGTGATCTGGCTATCGGCGCCGCCAAAGATGCTTTAAAAAATTCTCATCTTGATGCTTCCAAGATCGATTTGATCGTGGTGGCAACCGTCACTCCTGATAGCAATTTTCCCTCGGTGTCTTGTTTGGTTCAAAAAGCCATTGGCGCCAAACATGCCGCCGGATTTGATATCAGCGCGGCTTGCGCGGGTTATCTTTACGCGCTTACAACCGCCAAACAATTTATCCAAACCGGGCTTTATAACTGCGCGCTGGTCATTGCCGCCGAAAATATGACTTCCATTATTGATTGGACCGATAGAGGCACGTGCGTTTTGTTTGGCGACGGAGCAGGGGCTTGCGTTTTAGGCGTTGAAGAAAAGAAAAATCACGGCATTCTTGCCGATCATCTGGAGAATTTTGGAAATCTCTCTGATTTGATGTCGGTGGTCGTCGAAGGAAGGCGTCATCCGTCTCAAAAGGCGGCTGAAAAATCCAAATTGCCTTATGTGGTGATGGACGGAAAAGAGATCTTTAAAGTCGCGGTCAATTCCATGGCCGAGGCGGTTGAAAAAGTCGCTAAAAAAGCAGGCTTAAAACTATCTGATATCGATTGCATCGTTCCGCATCAGGCCAATGACCGTATTATTTCGGCGGTGGCAAAAAAGCTGGATGTCCCGAAAGAAAAAATCTTTATCAATATTGATAAATATGGAAATATGTCCGCCGCCTCCATTGCGGTGGCTTTTCATGAAGCGGTACAGCAAGGCCGAATTAAAAAAGGTGATTATGTGGCGCTGGTGGCATTCGGTGCTGGCTTGGTTGCGGCGGCGAATATCGTGAGGTGGGCATGAAAAATATTGCATTAATATTTCCCGGTCAAGGCGCGCAAAAGGTTGGCATGGGCAAAGAATTCTTTGAAAGCTCAGCCGCGGCCAAAGAGATCTTTCAAAAAGCTGATGATATTTTAAAGGTCAATTTATCCGACGTTATTTTTAACGGCCCCGCCGAAAAACTCACCTCAACGGCTTTTTGTCAGCCGGCGATCTTTACTTTTAGTGTTGCCGCTTTAAAGGCGTTTGAGGCTCATCCAAAATTTAAAGATATTTCGCCAACATTTTGCGCCGGATTAAGTTTAGGCGAATACTCGGCGCTGGTTTCTTGCAATGCGCTTTCCTTTGAAGAAGGATTGAAGCTCGTAGAGCGGCGTTCTTTTTTCATGGATGAAGCAACGCGTAAAGAAAAAGGCGCCATGGCGGCGGTGATCGGCTTTCCAAAAGATCTTTTAAGCGAAATATGCAAAGAAACAGGCGCTCAAGTGGCTAATTTTAATTCACCGGAGCAGATCGTGATCACCGGTGAAGCACAAAAGGTTGCGGCGGCTTGCGAGAAAATTCGCGCTCAAGGTGCCAAGACAGTTATTCCTTTGGATGTAGCGGGAGCGTTTCACTCCAGCCTTATGCAGTCTGCCGTCGGCCCATTTGAACAGGAATTAGCAAAAGCAAAATTCTTAACGCCAAAATTTCCTATCCTTAGTAATGTTGACGCTGTTGCAACAACGGATGCGCGGCTTATTCGTGAAAACTTAGCTAAGCAAATTACATCATCGGTGCGCTGGGACGATTCTGTTCGTTTTATGGCTCAGCAGGGCATTACGGAGTTTATTGAGATTGGTCCGGGTAAGGTCCTCAAAGGACTTATGCGCAAGATCAATCCCGCTTTAAAAGTTTACAACATCGAAACCCTAGCTGATTTAGAAGCGCTTCCATTTTAGTTTGCGCGTATCATCAACCTTCCTAAGCAGTTAAAGCTAATTCCTCGTATTCTTTCTTGACGGTTGCCTTCCGTTCGCCTAATATAAATACATATACATTATGCCGGAACTGACTTTTGACGAATTGCGAAAAATTCTACCTCAAGCGTATCCTTTCTTGATGATCGACAGAGTTGTTGATTACAAAGAAGGCGAAAGTCTCGTCGCTGTTAAAAATATCACGGCTAATGAATGGTGTTTTGAAGGCGATCCGGAAAACGGGGTTTTCCCCGAAACGCTTCTCATGGAAACCGCCGCGCAAGCCGGCATCATCTTGCATCATTTAAGTAAAATTAAGGAGGGTGAAAATCCCATTTTTTTCTTAGGAAAAACCACCGCGAATTTTTTAGGTCAAGCAAAGATCGGCGATCAGTTGCAGATCAAGGTTTCAAACGGAAAAATGCTCGATACAAGCGGATATTGCACAATTAATATCTTATCCAAAGAAGAAAAGATCGCGGATGTTGAGATCTTTTATAAGGTGAAAAAATAATGGCCGCAGGAAAGAATTATAAACGTGTTGTTATTACCGGGCTTGGCGTGGTTTCTTCTTTAGGGATTGGCTGGGAAGATTTTTGGCCGAACATCATGGCCGGTAAAAGCGGCATTAGTAAAATTGAATCCTTCGATACAGCTCCCTACGACCGTCACTTTGGCGGGGAAGTTAAGAATTTCAATCCTGAGCATTTTATCGATAAGCGAAAAATCCCCCAATTAGGCCGCGCGTCGCAAATGGCTATCGCGGCAAGTAAACTCGCCCTTAAGGATGCAAAAATTAAACTGGATGAGTTGGCAAAGCGAAAATGCGGCGTTTGCATCGGAACGACGATGGGGGAATCTCAGGCCATCGAAAGCATGGTCAAGCAGATTACGGATTCAGGGCGGTTTAACGCAAAGAAAATCCTTATTTTAGAATATCCGGCTGATTCAATTGCGGCAAATGTTTCCCGTTATTTTGGTTTTAAAGAAAGAAGCTTTTTATTTGCTAATGCTTGTGCGGCGGGTAATTATTCTATTGGCTATGCTCACGATCTGATCTCATCCGGAAAAGCGGAGTATATGCTTGCCGGTGGCGCTGACGCTTTGTCGCGCATTGCTTTTACCGGTTTTGGCCGGCTTTACGCGATGGCGCCGGAGAAATGCCAACCTTTTGATAAAAATCGCAAAGGAATGATGTTGGGAGAAGGTTCCGGGATCCTTTTTCTAGAAAGCTTGGATAGCGCAAAGAAACGAAAAGCCCATATTTATGCCGAAATTTTAGGATACGGTTTGTCCTGCGATGCTTTTGAAATGACGGCGCCAAAGATTGAAGGTGTTGTCAAGGCTATGGAAAGATCAATTAAGCAATCTGGAATTCAAAAAGAGGAGATCAGTTATGTGAGCGCTCACGGAACGGGAACTCCTGAAAATGATACAGCCGAATGTCAGGCGATCAATAAGGCCCTCGGCTCAAACACTCCTAAGGTTCCGGTCAGTTCTATTAAATCGATGTTGGGCCATACCATGGGAGCAGCCGCGGCTCTTGAAGCCATTGCGTGCTGTTTATCCATTGAAAAGCAAGAAGTCCCGCCGACCATAAATTTAGAAGCGCAGGACCCTGAGTGTAAAATTGATTGCGTTCCCGGTAAAGGGCGCAAACACAAAGTTGGGACAGTGTTGAATAATTCCCAGGCGTTTGGCGGAAATAACGCGTGTGTAGCCATGCGACGCTATGCTCAATAATGAACTTCATCTCAATCCGTTTGCGATTTCAAATTTGCTGACGGCGTTTACTTGCATTATCCTCTCAGCCATTCTCTTTCTTTGCGGTAAAACAAAATTAAGTTTTGTTTATGGTTTGCACACATGTTGTGTCGCTCTCTGGGGTTTTGGGGGCTTTCTCTCGACGTCCAGTGTTTCCAGTGTAAGCGCATTTTTCTGGTGGAAGATTGCTTTTTCTGCAGTTATATTTATTCCAATCTTGTTTTTGCATGCCATTTTCATTTTAGTTTCTCAGCGTAATATTCTTATTTTATTAGCATGTTATAGTGCGGGAGTATTCTTTCTAGTCTTAAATTTCAATGGAGTACTTTTTACCGATGTTATGTTTATGTTTGATTCTTTTTATTACCTAAGGGGTAAATGGCCTTATTTAGCACTCTTCATCTGTTGGATTCTCGCGGTAGTTTACGGACACTATCTTCTTATACGATTTATTGGTGAACAAAAAGACAAACATTACTTACTCTTCGTTACGTCAACTATTGTGGGCTTCTTAGGTGGTGCGTCAAATTTTCTGCCAGGATTCGGCATTAACTTATATCCTATTGCAAGCTTTCTGATTCCTGTATATTTTGTGGTAATTTCATATGCAGTATTAAAACATCAGATACTTGACATAAATCTTATTATCCAAAAAAGCGTTGTTTATTCAATCTCAGTTGCAATTATTACAGCTATATATTTTATGTTTATTCTGGGAATTGGGCAGCTATTCCAGGGGCTAATTGGGTCGCAGTCTTTTTTGATGAATTTATTTGCTGTTTTGATGATTGCGATTTTATTCAATCCCTTGAGGGAGCAGGTTCAGCGGTTTATTGACCGATATTTCTTTCAAGGAACCTTGGAATCTTTGGCTCAGGAAAAGCAGCGTTTGCAACAGGAGCTTTATCACAAAGAAAAACTTGCCTATATCGGCCAGCTTGCGAGTTCTGTTGTTCATGAAATAAAAAACCCGCTAACAGCCATAAAAACTTTTGTTGATTATTTACCGCAGAAATATAATGATGTGGATTTCAGAGAAAAGTTTTCTCGCCTTATTCCCGGAGAAGTTGAGCGTATTGATAGAGTGGTGGGGCAATTATTAAACCTCGCGAAGCCTCGGCAAGTTAACTTAAAGCCCCTTAATGTTTTAACCGTGATCGATACAACGCTTGCGCTTTTGCAAGACAATCTTACCTTAAAGAAAATCAGTGTTCAGAGAGATTTTTCCGTAAATGAAGCTATAATAAATGGTGATGAAGAACAGCTTCGCCAGGTGTTCTTAAATTTGTTTCTAAATGCTATTCAGGCGATGGATAAAGGGGGAACGCTTACTGTTGAGGCTAAAGACTACAGACCAAAGACCAAAGCCCAGAAATCAGATGATCCTTTAGTCTTGAGTCTTGAGTCTGGAGTCTATCAAATTACGATAACCGACACCGGTTGTGGAATTTCCGAAGAGAGCTTGAAGAAGCTTTTCACGCCTTTTGTAACAACAAAAAAGGATGGGATTGGTTTAGGTCTTAGTATTTCGCAAGAAATTATTCTGTCGCATGGTGGGATGATTATGGCTGAAAGTAAATTAGGCAAGGGAACAAAATTTACGATTGAATTACCGAGGGATTGAGTTGAAAAAGGAAGAATACGACGTAATCATTGTTGGCGCCGGGATAGGCGGATTGGTTTCTGCTTCTTATATAAGTAAGGCAGGAAAGAAAGTCTTAGTTTTGGAATGTTCAAGGCATAGTGGGGGATGTTGCGCATCGTTTGAGGCGAATGGTTTTCAGTTTGATCCTTTTGTTCATTCTCTTGGTAGCTGTAGAAAGGGTGGACGTGTTTCTAGCTTTCTTTCTGAATTTAAACTGAACGGTAAATTATCTATTCAGAGATATAATCCTTCTGATATTGTGATTAGCGGAGAAAAGCAAATTAGATTTTGGAATACTAGAAAAGCTTTGCTTGAGGAGCTTTCCGCAAACTTTCCAGAGGAAGGTATCGCTATCCATAATTTCTTATCATTTGTTTCTAGTTCAAGCGAGAAAGTTCTCCTGATTCGCTTGCAGGGTCTTAGTCTTGCGGAGTTATTGGACAGTTATTTCAAGAATAGTCTCTTAAAATCAGTCTTGGGGGTATTGATACTGGGAAATGCAGGGCTTCCCCCGTCTCTTGTGTCTGCTTATTTTTCTGTTTTTGTTTTTAGGGACTTTATTTTTGATGGGGGCTACTATGTAAAGGGTGGGATACAAGAGTTTGCGAATGTAATTGCTGAGAATCTAAATAGAATGGGAGCTGACATTCTATTTGC
This sequence comes from Candidatus Omnitrophota bacterium, assembly GCA_041649175.1. Taxonomy (NCBI): domain Bacteria; kingdom Pseudomonadati; phylum Candidatus Omnitrophota; species Candidatus Omnitrophota bacterium. The sequence continues at coordinate 265,018 of JBAZNR010000003.1, forward strand.
CTCAGAAGTAAGTTCAGTACAAAACTCTGATCAAATCTTTGATGTCACTACTGTAGACGGACGAAGTTATCGCAGCCAAAAAGTAATTTTAAATTGTTCCATTTATGAGTCGAATCGGATTCTTAATACTGAGAGAGAAAAAATTCCTTGTGACATTAAGCCTTCTTTATCAGCATTTACATTGTATTTGGGCATGGATGACAAGCTTGCTATTGACGATAATCTGCTCGCCAATGTTTGGTACTTACCACAGCCAAACTTGGAAAAAATGTATGCAGATATTTCTTCCGGAAATTTTACCAGTAAGAATGTTTATCTCTTGATGTATTTCTCAGAGTTTTTCCGGAAGAAGAAAAATAAGACCATCTCTATTTTTGTTAATGCGCCATATTCTGAAGATTTGTTTGGAAAAAATAAAGATGGCCAGTTTATAAATGACATTCTCTCTAAAGCAGAGGTGGTTGTTCCTCAGCTTAGAAAGCATATAGTATTCCTAAAGAATTTTTCTCCAGTTGGAATTAATAAATATATTCGAAGCTATATGGGCGCAACCTATGGTGCTTCTCCGACAGTTGCCCAATGTTACAACCGAAAAGTTTTACAGCGTCTAAATTCAGTTCCAAAATTATATTTTGTTGGGCATTGGACAACACAAGGTTTCGGCGTTCCAGCTGTTGTGGATTTAGCAAGGCGAAAAGCAGGGCAAATTCTAAACGAGAATTGAGCATTAAATGATAAAAAGAGACACAATATTGTTAACCGGCGGAACTGGCATGGTTGGATCTTTTATGCTCTATTTATTATTGCTCAAAGGCCATAAGGTTTTCTGTTTAGTCAGGAAAAATCCAGGAGTGTCTTCAAGAAAACGAGTAGTTGATGTTTTAAAATTCTGGGGAGGAAAAAATTTTCTTGCTAAGAAACATCTAAGATTTTTAAACGTAATTGATGGCGATATCACTAAGGTTAAATTGGGAGTATCTTCAATAGTTCAAGAAAAGCTTTGTCGCGAAATTAATGCAATATTTCACTTTGCGGCGTTGACTAATTTTAAGTGTTCGTCAGAAATCTTAACTGATGTAAATATTCGCGGGACGCGAAATATCTTAGATTTTGGAGTAAATTGCTTACACCATGGAAATCGCGTGAAAGTCTATCACATGAGCACGGCTTATGTTTGCGGTAGTTATAAAGGGCGTTTTTCAGAGGCCGATTTTGATTTAGGTCAGTCGTTTACTATCCCGTATGAGTGGAGCAAATTTGAAGCAGAGAAAATTGTTAGACAGTATCGGGGGAAGGGGCTGGAAGTTGATATCTTGAGAGCACCCGCGATAATCGGAGAGGCTGCTACTGGGAAAGCATTAACTTTTAGTCAATCGTTTTATCAAGCGCTCAGAATATTAAGCAAGAGAATATTTTCAGAGTTACCATGCAAAAATACAAGTTTTAATATCGTTTTTATTGATGATCTTTGCAAAAGCATCTATCGTATTTTCTCAAAGTCGACCTTAAAAAATTCCTGCTACCACTTGTTTAATTCTACGCCACTACCCGTTGATAATTTCTTATTGCTTGCAAGTAAGTTTTTAAGGATCAAAGCTCCTAAGTTTATATACCCGAATCGGAAATGGCAGAAAAAACTTACAGCTACAGAAAGAGCTATACTGAAATTTAATTTTTCATTCTTGTCTAGAAAGCTAAAATTGGATTCTAGAAAAACTAATCGTTATTTGCAGGAGATTGGATTCCAATTTTTGGAATATAAAAATAATCATCTTAAAAAAATATTGTTTTACATGAAAAACTCGAAAGCAATTTAAGAAATGAACATTTTTTCAATACCACCTTTTATAATTTCATTATTCCAAATTGCTCTTGGAGTAATAGTTTATACTCGAAATCAAAAGAATATTCTTAATCGCTTATTTGCGCTCCTATGTTTTGTAAGCAGCATGTGGCTACTTTTTTATTCTTTTGGATATGGAAGAGGGAATAGTGAGCAAAATGCAGATTTATTCTTTAGAATCGGTTACACCGGTGTTATTTTTATTGCAGTCATTGCATTTCACTATACATTAAAATTTCTACGAGTCCAGAATATTCAGCTGCTTATAATTTCTGCATATTTCTTAGGCATGATTTGGGTTTCTTTGTTATGGGCATCTCATTTGTTAATAGACAAAGTAAGGCTTTACTCTTGGGGATATTATCCACAGGCAGGTATTTTACATCCCCTGTTCCTAGTTTTCTTTATTGGGATTGCTAGCACAATTTCGACAATGTTATTTTATTTTTTCTGGAAAAAAAGAGATCAGCTATCAACTCGGCAAATTTCTCAAATTAAATACCTCTTTCTTGCTTTATTTGTCTATAACTTTGCTTCGGTTGACTTTTTACCAAACTACGGACTTGAAATATATCCACTTGGCTACTTGCCTGCATTCATCTTTCTAATTGTTATTGGATATACAATAATTCGATATCGTTTAATGGATATTTCATTGGCAATCACTCGAACAAGTATTTTCATAGCAACGTATTCACTCATTCTTGGCATTCCCTTTGCTCTCGCCTTTGGATATCAGGAGAGATTGATTTCTGCTCTTGGAAAAAATTGGTGGATGGTGCCTTTGATCAGTTCGACCGTGCTTGCTACCGCTGGGCCGTTTATTTATCTTTTTATCCAAAAAAGGGCGGAGGATAGATTACTACAGGAACAGCGCCGTTATCAGATGACGCTTCGTCAAGCTTCCAGCGGGATGAGTAAGATCAAGGATCTAAAGAAACTTTTAAGGATGATCGTCCACATTGTGACCCGAACTGTTCATTTGGAGCACAGCCAGGTTTATCTGTACGACAGCACTGATAAGAAATTCTTCCTGGAAGCGACCCGCAATAAAGGCGCGACTAAGCCTAGCGCTGTTATCAGCATTGATTCGCCCCTCATCAGATATTTGTTTGGCATGCGCGAACCCATTGTCTACGAAGAAATAAAGCAGCGTACGCAAGATTATAGCGATGCTGAATTAAGTCAAGTTGAAGAAAACCTTCGTCAGCTGGATGCCGCTGTTGTTATTCCCAGTTTTGTGGAAAATAAATTATTGGCGATCATTGTTTTAGGAAAAAAACTTTCCGGAAAACTCTATAGCGAAGACGATTTGGCGGTGTTTTCTATTCTGGCCAACCAGGCGGCGCTTGCCATTGAGAATGCTCAATTTTACGAAGATATTAAGCGCACTCAAGAACAGCTTTTTCAAGCTGAAAAAATGGCCACCATCGGGACCATGGCCGACGGGCTTTCCCACCAGATCAATAATCGTTTGCACGCGCTTGGATTTATTGCCGGCGACGCCTTAGACACCATCCGCCTAAAAAAAGAGATCAAAACACCCGAGGAGGCGCAAAGCATTTTAGCCGATCTGGAGCGCTCGCTTACTCGCATTCAAGATAATGTCAAGCAAGGCGGAGAAGTTGTTCAGGGGCTTTTGAAATACACCCGTAAAGGCGAAGCCGGATTTTCTCCGGTGGATTTTAGCCAGCTATTAACGGCTTCTATTGAAATGGCCGGATATAAAGTTAAACTTGATCAGATCTCGATTGTTAAAGATTTCTCCGAAGATATCCCGAAGATCCTGGGGAATTTTACCCAGCTTCAGGAAGTGTTTTTTAATTTGATCGATAATGCGTATGACGCTATGATGCAAAGGAAAGTTGAGCAGAAAGAGCCCGACTATAAAGGGAAAATAAATATTTCCGCGAGACGGCTGGAGGGTAAAATAGAGATCGGTGTTTTGGATAATGGCATTGGCGTTAAGGATGAAGATTCCCGAAAACTGTTTACGCCGTTTTTTACTACAAAGTTGTCCAGCAAAAAAGGAACAGGGTTAGGGCTTTACGTTATCCAAAAGATCATTGAAGATAATCATGGCGGAAAAGTTTCCATGTCGTCGGAATATATGACGGGAACGCTTGTTACGATATTATTGCCAACAGTTAATTAGGGGATAGCGGTTAGCGAATAGCGTATAGCACTTAGGGTTTTGAGGTTATCCGCTAAACGCTGTACGCTACACGCTAAAAAGGAAACTATGCTAAAACTGCTTATTGTAGATGATGAAGTTGATATTCGAGAATTTGCCGGGAATTTTTTCCGCAAACGCCAAATTGATGTTTTTACAGCCTCCGGCGGTAATGAAGCTTTGCGTTTGATCGACCAGGAAAACCCCAATTTAGTTTTGTTGGACGTGCGCATGGAGGAGATGAACGGCATTGATGTTTTAAAAACTTTGCGAAACCGCAACAATCCTGTTAAAGTTATTATGGTGACCGGAGTAGAGAACACCGAAACCATCCGCGAAGCCAATTCACTCGGTGTGGCTGGATATATTCACAAGCCGTTGGTTCTGGAAGAATTGGAAAAAGTTGTTTTAAAAGAACTTCAATAAAAAGGGGATAGGGGTAAGCCCTAAACGCTACGAATGCCCGTCAATTATAAGAAAGAACTCGAATCCGCCAGCAGGTCAATGATCCTCATCCATGAGCCGAAAACGCTCATCAAGCTCATTGTGCGTATGATCGTGCGCAAAGTGCAAATAAAGCACGCGGCCATGATCCTATTCGATCCGCAAAAAGACGCTTACGTTTTGACCATCTCCAAAGGCGAAACCGGAATAAAGATCCCAGCCGGTTTCGCGCGCTTCGACCGCAATAATCCTCTCATTAAACTTTTTACGCAAAGAAATGTCAAGCTTCCTGGTAACCGTGACGCGCTTTTAGTTCACGATTTAAACACGCTGCTTTGGCAAGACAGTGTTATAAAAAACGGCAATGGCGATGCAAAAGAATTCTTGCACACGGTCGGCCAGCAATTGCAGATGTTTAACGCGGTGGCGTGTGTTCCGGCGTATTTTCAAGATTCGCTTTTAGCTCTTCTTCTTTTAGGCGAGAAAACGGACGCGACGGGCTTTGACCAAGAAGAATTGGGATTTTTCTCAGCGCTGGCGTCTGATGTCGCCATGGCTATTAAAAACGCCCAGCTTTTCGATGATCTTAAAAAAGAAGCCGAGCGTAACCGAAGCCTTTTTATCCGCACCACCATTGCCTTGGCGTCCGCCATTGAAGCCAAAGATAAATACACGCGCGGCCATACCGAGCGGGTTACCAAATATTCTTTGGCGATAGCTCGTCAAATGGCCGAAAATAAAAGCGTTAATTTTGAAGCGTCTTTTTTTGAAAATCTTTATATTGCCGGACTTTTGCATGATATCGGTAAAATAGCTATTCCTGAAGCCATTCTTTGCAAGACCGATAAATTAACGGCGGAAGAATTTGAAATTATGAAACAGCATCCCGTGCGCGGAGTTGAAATTTTGCGCCCTATTACCGAGTTTGAAGATTGTATTCACGGAGTGAAATATCATCACGAACGCTATGACGGGAAAGGTTACCCCGAAGGATTGAAAGGGGAAGATATTCCGATGACGGCGGCTGTTATTGCCGTTGCCGACACCTTTGATGCCATGACGACCAACCGCACTTATCGTAAAGCCCTCACCAAAGACGAAGCCATCACTGAGATCAAGAAAAACTCCGGTATTCAATTTAACCCCAAGCCCGCCCGGGCTATTGTGGAGTTGTTTGAGAAGGGGAAGATTTAGGCAAGATCCGGAAAGGCTGCCTTAAGACTGCTTTCGAATTGTTTCTAAGATTTCTTCCGACTTAAACGGCTTGACGATGTATCCATCAGCTCCTAAACGAATAGCTTCTTGAGCGGTTTCCACACTCTTGTATCCCGTAACCATGACGACCTTAACGTCCGGCCTTGCCTCTTTGATCTGCCTTAAAGTTTCCAGGCCATTGACTTTGGGCATTTTAATGTCGATCAAAACAATTCCGATGTCCTTGGAATTCTTTAAGCATTCCAAGCATTGCTCTCCGCTTTCTGTGGCGATCAGGTCGTAGTGGTCGCTTAAGATAAGCTTTAAGGATTCTCTAATGCTTTCTTCGTCGTCGCAAATTAGTACTTTCAGCTTAGACATATTTTCCTCCGATTGTGTCTGTTGCAGTCATTTTACTTAGTTCCTACAGCGATACAGGGCTCGCCATGCACAACGCGCGTGTTGAAGCCTTTCCCTTATTAGAGAAGCTGTGCGGCAGGGAAGCGTCAAAGTAAAGGGAGTTATTTTTGCTTAAAGAGTAGGTCTCGCCACCGATCTTGGCTTCCAAAGATCCATCTAAAACATAGAGAAACTTTTCTGTTCCGAACGAACTTTGCTCGACATTTGTCTTTCCGCCCGGCTCCAGCTTAAGTAGAACAGGCATCATTTTCTTATTTAAGACTTGCGCGGTAAGGATCTCGTAAGAAGACCTATCGCTATGAACAAAGATGCCGGGATCTTTACTTTCTTTTTGAAGGTCAACCTTGCGGTCTTCGGTCCTGATGTTGCTGTAAAGCTCACCTAAGCTTACCCCCAAAGCGGTGGCAATGCTCATATGAGACTCAAGCGTTCCGACCATTTTCATATTTTCAATTCGGCTAAGGGTTGCCAATTGAACGCCGCTGGTTTTAGAGAGGGCGGTCAAGGATATCTTTTTGGATTCTCTGATCTCTTTTAATCTGGTGCCGATGAACATTGTTTTCCTTTCGCTTGTTTGATATACAAATAAGATAACATCCCTTGATTAAAAGTCAATATATTTTTTAATTAATCAAGAAAGACAATAAATTTTTTTATTATAAACTTATGTTTCTGTAAATCATTGGTGTTTAATGATATACAATGCAGTTAAAATGATTGAACAATAATCAATATACTTGACAAATAATCAATATCGTGTTATTCTTCTTTTGCAAGTTGAGAAAACAAAATGGATAATTCAAAACACGATAACAATCCTTCAGCCGCAAAGCCCCAAAAAGCTTCCAACATTTTTTCTTCTGCCAGTAATTCCATTGCTATTTACACATTCCTACGCCTTCTATTCAAGATGAGGTCGCATTTAGGTTTAGAGGCGATGTTGGAGTATGTTGAGAAATATCTTTCCGTTATTGATAAAAATAACCCGGAATTTAAAACGGCCGTTGGGGAGGCTATTAATTTGATCAGTATTGAGAAAATGTATAAGGACATTGCAAACCGTGAGCGTTCGTAAAAGATCACTTTCACTAATGATTTTAGGGGTCGCATTTTTTAATGTTGCCTTTATTGATCCCAGTTTTGTCTGGGAAAAGGGTGGCCGAGGCATCAGGGAATCTGAAGTTAGCTGCGTTGCTGTTCACCCGAACAATGAATTAATAGTTTTCGCGGGAACTTCCAAAGCTATCTACAAGTCAACAAACGGCGGCCAGGATTTTGAGTTGGCTTTTCAAATTCCGGGCAGTCAGCCGGAAGCTAACTTCCTTTATATAGGGGCAGATTTTCCGGAACAGGTTTTTGCCGCAACAAATTCCGGATTATTTTTTAGCAAAGATGCCGGTAAGGTCTGGGAGCGGATCTTTTATTCAAATTCGGATTTGGAGCGTCAATGTTTTTCGGTAACGGCTAATAAAGATGCAACATTCTTGGGAACTGCGGATGGGCTTTTTGTCAGGGAAAATTCCGGCTCTGTGTGGCAAAAAAGAAACGGAGTGCTGGCACATACGCCCATTTATGATCTATCGGGTGATAAAGAATATATTTATGTTGCGACCGCAAGCGATATATTTCGTACCGTCAAAGACGGTAAGGAGTTTGATAAGGTTTTTTCGGTGGCATCGCAGGAAAGCAGTTTTGTTGATGTAGATGAAAATAGCAGTGACGCGCCGCAAGACGATGTGTCAGCTCGTCAAATAAAACGGATGGGTACGGGTGAGTTTTTATATGTGACGACGCAAAAAGGGATTTTTAGAAAACATGATCAAGATAAAGCGTGGCAGAGAGTTGAAAGCGATGGTCTGCCTGTTGAAAACATAACTTCGTTAACTATTTTAGAGAATGAACAAATTCTTGCCGGAACGCGAAAAGGGATCTTTTTATTTGACGGGGAAAGGTGGACCGCGCTTTATAAGGGGCTAGAGACAAATCAGATCAATTTTTTGGTGGCGCGCCCTTTGGGCGCGCCAATCGCCGCGACCGATCGCGGTATTTTTGTTTTAAAAGAGGGAAATGCGCCGGCACTTTCCGGCACGGCCGACTATGCAAAAATACAGGAAGCTTTTAAAAGCGAACCGGCTATTTCTCTTGTCCAGAAAATGGCGGTCAATTACGCGGAAGTTAATCCTGAAAAAATTAAAGGCTGGCGGTCGGCCGCTCAGAAGAAAGCATGGTATCCCAGCGTGTCTTTAAGCCTAGATCAGGACCGAAATCGAACCATTGGCGACAGCATTTACGGCTCCAGCTCATCCGGAGGTTCGAGCTATATCGGCCCGGATGATAAGACGTTTTATGATAATTTTGGCTGGGGAGTTGCGCTTTCCTGGGATTTAGGAGATGTGATCTGGAGCTCCGATCAAACATCTATCGATTCTCGCTCTAAATTGATGGTGGAGCTGCGTGAAGATATTTTAGATCAAGTGACACGGCTTTATTTTGAGCGGAGACGGCTTCAGATGGAATTAGTTTTTACCGAAGATTTGCCGCCGGTGCAGAGGATCGATAAGGAAATGCGCATTGAGGAGTTAACCGCGCTTTTAGACGGATTTACCGGCGGTGGTTTTAGCAAGCAAGCCAAAGAGGTTCGTCATGATTAAGTTAACGGTTTTATCGTCGAGCCAGGGGCAATCGTTTTCTGATCGGGGCCCGGAAAAAAAATTTGATCTTGAAGATCGGACGCTCCAATTTTCCAAAGATTGTGCCGATCTGTGTCAGGCATTTATTAAAGATATTATTCGCGCGGAATTTGTTACGCAGCTTATTCGTTCATCAAGCTTAGTGGGCGCAAGTTATCGCGAAGCCAGCGAAGCGGTATCCCGAAAAGAATTTTTCCATCGTATTGGAATAGCGCGCCGAGAATCGAAAGAAAGCGGATATTGGTTAAGGCTTTTACGGCATTCTAACCGGGAACAGGGAAATCAGATTGACCGACTTATTGATGAGTCGGATCAATTATTGAGGATCTTTTCATCTATTTCAAAAGGGGATCATTGATGGCGTAAATTCTTTAACAAAAACGTGATTCTTGGAATTTGACATTTGGATTTTGTTTTGACATTGAATTTTGAAATTTAAGCATGTTGTTTATGGCTATCATGACAAGGAGAAAAACATGATTAAGAAAATGATCACACTCAGTTTATGCGTTGCTGTCCTTTCGGTGAGTGCTTTAGCTTTCGCCGAAGATGTTTATGCGACAAAAAATGGAAAAAAATATCACAAGGCTGAATGTGTTTTTATCAAAAATAGAGACACGCAAAAGATCGATCAGCAGGCGGCCGTTGAAAAAGGCCTAAAGCCGTGCGGAAAATGCATGAGCGATGGCAATCAATCGGCTGTAGAAAAATCAAAACAGGAAAAATTAGCGTCAAAAAAGTCAAGCAAGTAACGATTGCATTTCAACAATTTGCCTTAAACAAAGCCATGATGAGAATTTCAGAATTCAATGTCAAAGCAAAACAGCAAGAAAGTTGATCATCGAAAATAAAAGTTTGCTCAAAAATTTGTCCATATAAAGGAGATTAAAATGACCGGAAATAATATTAATGTGCGGATTGCCCGAATGCACAAAGTGGATGGGAATAACAGAGTAAAGGCTTTTGTGGATATGAATATCGCGGATCTGGTTGTCGTGAAGGGATTACGCGTTGTAGACGGGCCCAAAGGGCTTTTTGTTGCCATGCCGCAACAAAAAGGGAAAGACAAGAAATGGTATGACACGATTCGCTGTTTGTCGCGTGATGTTCGTTTCGCGATTTCGCAACAGATATTAGATGTCTACCAAGGTAAGGATAGCTAAAGCTGTGAATAAACTATTAGGGACGCTTCTGTCTTGTAACCCATATATGTCCCCAACTTTAAAAAGAGGGACAGATATATATTGGGCCACAGAAGCGTCCCTATTGATTTGCTAGGTGAGTTTTTGAGGTGTCAATTTGGCACCTCAAAAACTGGAAGCAGGAGATGCTTGCCTTAAGGTTGTTTTGAAGCGATCAAGAGCTTGCTCGATGGAGCGGATCATAGAAAGAAAGCCAGAATAGGTTTTCATCCCTAAGGTGTTCGTTGGAGATGTTTCTTAAAGTGGCACAGGAGGAGATGCTATGAAAAAGGTTTTTGGTTTTATGATTGCGGCTGGCGTATTCAGCTTTCTTGTTTTAAATTCCGCATTTGCTCAGGAGCAGGAGATCAGTAAAATCGAAGAAAAACAAGACGCGCAATCGCAAGGGGATGCGCCGACGCAAGAATTGGGATCTGTTCCCGACGAAGGAAGCGGGGATTCGCAACAAGCGCAAGTGGAAAAACCGCCGGAAGACGACTCGGGCGATTCTCCCATTTCTTCAATTATGTCCGGCGGAAAAGCATTTCAGTCGGTTGAAAAACTGGATGTTGATCCAACGACTGGAACGGCGACGATTAGCATTCCCATTGAAGTTCCGGCCGGCCGTGCCGGAATTCAACCAAGCATCAATCTTCTCTATAATTCTAGCTCGCCCAATGGAATTCTAGGTATGGGATGGATCTTGGAATTAGGAAATATCCAGCGCTCAACCAAAAAAGGCCCACCGAAATATGATTCTGCGGATACTTTTATTTTAGTTCAGGCTGGATCAGCTCAAGAGTTGGTTTTTGACGCGTCAGCCGGATTTTACCGCTCGAAAAATGAAGGCGCTTTTATGAAGATAGAGCAAATCTCCGGATATTGGAAGGTCACCGACAAAAAGGGGACCAAGTATTATTTCGGGCAAACGGCGCAAGCTCGCCAAAGTGATCCCAACAACAGCAATCGTGTTTTTAAATGGTGTTTAAGCCGGGTGGAAGATCTGCTCGGAAATTACATGGATATCAGTTACTTCAGCGATGAAAACCAAATTTATCCCGACGAAATCATTTATACCGGAAATACCCAAGGGCTGTCGCCGTTTGCCCGGGTTCAATTCCATTATGGAGATCGCGCGGATGAAATGACTTCATTTATTTCGCGCTTTCGTGTTAAGACTCGCCGGAAATTATCTTCCGTTGATGTTTTTGCCGAAGAAAATCTTCAACGCCAATATCAATTTGATTATTCCTTTGATAATCAGCTTAACCGTTCGCGGCTTAATACTGTTACGCAATACGCCAGCGACGGTGCAACCGCTTTACCGCAGACAACATTTTCTTATAGCGGAAGCTCGGTCAATCTTCAACCACATCAGGGCCTTAATAATTATCCTAACATCCATATTTATAACAGTAGCTTAGTTGTTTTAGCTGATATGAATGCTGATGGATTGGTCGATATTGTCGAGAGTCAATCGGGGACAAATCTTCCTTGGTATGTTTACTTTAACAACGGGAATTTTAATTTCAATACCCGCGTGGCCATGACAAATTATCCCTCGCATGGACTTGATGATCCTGATCTGCGTTTTATCGATCTTAACGCCGACGGATTAAAAGATGTTATTTACAGCAGTTCTCCATACCAGGTTTGGATCAATAACGGTATAGACGGATTTAACGCGCCTTTTTCCGTTAATTATTGCCCCGACCATTCCATCAGCCACCAAAACTTATTACAATTTGTCGATATGAACGCCGATGGAGCGGCAGATATGCTCAAGAGCTACGGCGGGAATAATCAACCGTACCTTATTTATTTAAACACCGGTGGTGGAAATTTTACGGCTCCAATTAACGCAACAAATCCACCTATTCGCGGCACGGATAATGTGGATATGCAACTCCATGATGTAAGCGGCGACGGACTTTTAGACGCCGTTTTAGGGTGGAATCCATATCATATTTGGGTCAATAACGGCGTGAACGGGTTTTTCCCGGAAGTTTTGACCAGTAACAGCCCGGATATTTCTATTACGCATCAAAATTTAACGCGTATTGTTGATATGAATGCCGACGGCCTGGCGGATATTGTTCGAAGTCATTCCGGAAATAATCAACCGTATTTAATTTATTTCAATAATGGAAATGCTGACTTTAACGCGCCCGTTGCGGCGGTTAATCCGCCTATTCGCGGAACGGATAATTCCAACGCGAAATTTATCGATGTTAACGGCGACGGGCTTCTAGATGTATTTTTAGGGCAAGTGTCGGCGGGTGTTCCGTATCAAATTTCGCTTAATAACGGAGAAGACGGTTTTTATCCGCCGATCGTTTTAAGCAACTATTCAAACACTGACTTAGACGATAACGCGAATATGTTAGTGGATCTTAACAGTGATGGTTTGATCGATTTATTGCGCGGAGCTGCTCCGCAACAGCAATACATAGTTTATCCGCAGGTGGCGGGAAATTTATCGTCGCGGCCCAATGTTTTAACGGGAATGGATAACGGCATTGGTGCTTCAATGAGCATTGAATACAAAAATCTTCCCGTGAGAAATTTAGACGGAGCGGGGTATAAGGCTGCATTTAGTCCGACGCTATTTAATACGGTCAAATCTGTCACGACGTCTGTATTGAATGAAACGTATACGACGCAGTATCAATTTTCTTCCGGGTTATGGAATCATCCCAATCGAGAATTCCGCGGTTTTGGTTATGGAAAAACGATCGATCCCGATGGAAATTACAGCGAAACTTGGATTTTACAGGATGATGTTTATAAAGGAAGGCCTAGCCGGCAAGAAACGCGTGACGCGGCGGGAAATCTATTCGGAAAAACGGTCAATACCTGGCAATCGCAGGAAATTATTTCGGGAGTTAGCTTTATTTATCCTCAACGCAAAGATAATTTTATTTATGATGGCAATGAAACCGGACGGCGCACGGCGGAAGAATATTTTTATGAAGAATCGCCGCAATTAGGAAATTTAACAAAAGCAATAAGTCTTGGCGAAGTAAATTTAACAACAGGCGCTGATATTAATGATGATAGCCGCAGCAGTGAAGCAGAATTCCATAATAATACATCCGGAAATAATTGGCTTTTAGGAATCCCGAAAAGAGCAGTTGTTAAAGATAATAACAATACAATTATTCATCAGTCATGGTTTTATTATGATAACAATGAAAATTTTGAGTCGCTTCCCGCAATCGGGCTTTTAACGAAAAAAACGGATTGGGCGGGCGGCAACGATTTTGATGGCCCGACCGCCCGCTATTCCTACGACGCTTTCGGAAATATTTTAACCACTCAAAATCCAGCCGGAAATATTTCCACCGTTACGTACGACGCGCTTTATCATTTATTTCCTCTGACAAGCGAAAATTCCTTAGGCCATCAAGCTGTTAGCGAATATTATGGCGTTAATGGCGTCGCCTTGAATAGCGGCGACGGTTTCCGTGGGCTTTGGGGACAAGTAAAAAGTTCAACCGATCCCAATAATCAGCAAGGGCGAAAAACATATGATGTCTTCGGACGTCCTGTGGCCACGGTTTCGCCCTTGGATCAGATTGATTTTCCCACGTCCAGCGTGGAGTATGAATTCGCAAGTTTGTATATGAAAATAACCACTCACGCGCGCGAAAATCACGGGGTGGCCGGCACAATTGACTCCGTTCAATTTTACGATGGGCTCGGACGCCTTATTCAAACCAAAACAGAATCAGCAGCGCTGGGGCAATATATTGTTTCGGGGCAAGCGCAATATAATTCACGCGGTTTGCCGTATCGTAAGTTCAATTCGTTTTTTTCAACAAATTCAATAAATACAATAGACCCGATCGACTTAAGTGTTCCGTCCGCATTGGTCTCTTATGACGCGATGGGCCGAACGGTTCAAACCACCAATCCCGACGGCAGTTACGCGACCGCCATTTATGATGATTGGCCCAATTCCACCATCGACGCCAATGGGCATAAACAAACATCGTATATGGATGCCTACGGACGGCTCATCAGAAAAGAAGAATATTTAGGCGCTGACGGACGAAGTCCGAATTATCCGCAAGCGCCCTTTACGCTTTACGCGACGACCTTATATTCGTATGACAGCGACGGAAATTTAATTCAGGTGGAAGACGCGCAAGGGAATGTCACAAATATTTCCTACGACACGTTGGGGCGAAAAACGCAAATGAATGATCCCGATATGGGCGTCTGGCAGTATCAATATGATATTTCTGGAAATCTAATTTCCCAAACTGATGCAAAAAATCAGGAAATCAACTTTTCTTATGATCCCTTAAACCGCTTGATCAACAAATCGACACCGACAAATCTAAATGTTGATTATGTTTATGATGATCCGGTCGTCAATTTTTCCAAAGGCCGGCTTACAAAAGCGCAATACGAAACTCACGACGATACTAAATTCACCTATGATCAATTGGGCCGCGAAATTCAATCGGCTAAGAAAATCGACGGTATTGATTATGAGGTTAACCGAAATTATGACGCCGCCAGCAGGCTTACACAAATTCAATATCCCGACCAAGGCGAACTTTTTTATGTTTACAATCGCGCGGGACAGATCAAGCAGGTGAGAAGCGGAGCGTCTAGCTATAGTTACGATACGGCGTCTAAACTTCTTTTGCATGCCGACGGCAGCGATGGGTCTGTGGTTTTCAGCGATGAGACGGGAAAGAGCGTAGCTAATACTGCTGCTTATGATGCGTATACAAAACTCGCCAGCCACTTTGATGGATTTGACGGAGCTGCTGCTTATACAGATCCTGTTTTTGGAGCGTATACTTTTTCAGGAACAGCCCAGCTTGATACGGCTCAAAGTAAGTTTGGCGGTTCCAGCCTTTATCTTAACGGCAACAGTTCTCGCGTTTCATTAGCGGATAGTGAGAATTGGCATTTTGGCGCGGGGGATTTCACTATCGACTGCTGGGTGAGATTAAATACTGTTTCCGGAGAACAAACAGTTTGGGCGCAGTGGAGCAACGCGTCAACAGGCGCGGAGGTAAGATATTCCAGCGCTTATGGCGATCATTGGAATTTTTCCGCTCACAACAGCGGAATACCTTTAGCCATCCTTACCGGAACATCCACGCCTTTACCGGGAGTTTGGTATCATTTGGCTGCAACACGCTCCGGTAACAACTGGTATTTATTTGTCAACGGATCTTTGGAAGCATCGGCTATAAATAGCACGCCTTATCCTAATTATTCGCGTCCGTTTACGTTGGGAGCTGAAAATTGGGCGGATGACCATCTTGCAGATAATTCTCTGAATGGCTGGATCGATGAATTTCGAGTTTCTAAAGGAAAAGCCAGGTGGACGTCTAACTTTACGCCGCCCGAATATCCTTATGGCCGGGTAGCTGTGTCCACGGCTCAAAGTAAGTTTGGTGATTCCAGCGCTTATTTTGACGGGGCAGGTTCTAAGATTTCTTTATCTGATAGTGATGATTGGAACTTTGGAAGCGGTGATCTGACCATAGATCTATGGGTGAGATGGGATAAGCTTGGCTCAACTCCTTTTTGTTCTCAATACAACCCTGCTGATGGTCCGGGAGGCAATAGATGGGTATTTATGTATTTGCATGATTCCAATGAATTGGTCATGTACGATGCGACCGGAGCGGTTAATATCAGGGCGGCATGGACACCAGATGTTAATACTTGGCATCATATCGCATATTCCAAATCGTCCGGAACATCGAAAATATTTGTTGATGGAATTTCCCTGGAGCTAAATACATCCGCCGAAGGAACTTTTTCAAATTCTACCGCCGATCTATTGATCGGGGCAGACACCGCGGATACAACCAGACATCACTATGGCTATATTGATGAGCTAAGAATTTCCAAAGGCGTCGCCCGGTGGACTTCTGATTTTATCCCGCCAACGGAAAGTTATGTCCTGGAAAACTACGATGGGGAAGGCGAAGAATATATTTCCAACGTTGATTACAATGCGCAAGGGCAAATAACGCGCATTGATTATGGCAATGGTGATGTGACAACTTATGATTATGATCCACTAACAGTGAGATTGGGGCATTTGGTGACCAGGACATCAGGAGATCAGGTTATCCAAGACCTGCAATATTCTTATGATAGTTCTGGAAATATTATCGCAATCGTAGATAATATTTACAGTGATTCACAAACATTTCAGTATGATGCCTTAAATCGTTTAATTTCTGCCCAAGGAAGTTACGGCGTGAAAACCTACCAATACGACGCGATAGGCAATATCATTCAAAAAGACAACCTCACTTATACATACGGAGAAAATGGCGCCAAACCGCACGCGGTCACATCCCTTTCCGATGGCACGCATTTTTCTTATGATGAAAACGGCAATACGATCCAAAAAACAGAAACAGGAAATCGCATCACCGATTATCTATACGATGCCGAAAATCGGCTCAAGGAGGTGAAAGTTAATTCAACCATAAAAGCGCGATTTGAGTATGATGGGGATGGCGGGCGGACTAAGAAGATCATTTATGAACCGTCTGTCCATGAAATTCTGGAAGCGGGAATTGAAAACGCCAATATCCCGGCTAATGATGAATTAAGTGATGATGAACCTGCAATGCCTATTTTCCCGAGGGCCAGGTATATTCGTAATCTCTCACCCAGTGAATTAAATCCGCAGGTAGAAGTTCAGACGGTAACAACTAAGTTTGTCGGCTCGCTTTATGAAAAGCGGGGAAATCAGGCGACGCGCCACATTTTCTTAGGCGATATGCGCGTCGCCTCCATCACGGGTGGTAATATTTACTATTACCATGGTGATCATTTAGGCTCGACGAACGTTGTCACCGATTCGGCGGGAGTACTGAAAGAGTTGATAGAATATGAACCTTATGGCCAGTTTTCGAGACACGAGCGACTAGGCACAAGCGACGAGGAACAGGCGCAATTCTACTTTACCGGAAAACAACTCGATGATGAAACCGGCCTCTATTACTACGGCGCGCGTTATTATGACCCGAAGCTGGGAAGATTCATAACGGCAGATACGATTGTGCAAGATCCGGTTGGGAATCCCCAGACGCTTAATCGTTATTCTTATGTTTCCAATAACCCAGTTAATAGAACTGATCCCGATGGACACAGTTGGAAAAGTTTTTGGAAGAAATGGGGAGATTTTGTAAGCCCCTTGGGGAGGGCGGTTGTCACTGGAGATTGGGCAAATTTTGGATATCAGATGCTTAATGTCGTAGCTATTGCATCAGGTAACCCATGGTTTGTGGCAGCGGGAATTTTAGGATTTGCTTCGCGGGCAACCTCTCACATTGGAGACAACGCTTCTTCTGAAGTTAGCAGAGTGCTTGGATATGCAGGTACAGCAGCTGCGGCAATAGGAGCGGGGATTGAAATTGGGAAAGGAATAAAAGCTTGGACGTCTGAAAAGGGTAACTTTTATGATATCCAGAAAGGACCGGATAATGGTTTTGCCGGAACAAAAATATCAGAAGCTGATATCGTTGCTAAGTATGGTCAAAATGGAGTGAAGCCCTTTACTAATGGTGTTGGCATGAGCTTGGATGATTCAATCCAGATGGCTGGAAGGCGTGGCGCAGATGTTTTATTTTACAATCCATCCCATGGAGCTGTGGCAGATTTTACAGAATCTTTTCTTCAGACAGTTACTGGTACTGGTTCTTTGGACAGGCAACTAGGTCATCTTGCTACACAACTGCGGGTAGATTTAGTTGGTTATAGCCAAGGGTCAATTATTTCATCTAATGCAATGATTTATGCCGGATTGCATGGGGGTGCGGTGCAAGGATCGTCACTCACCACCATTGGTTCCGCAGTAGGTTCGTTTAGAGCACATGCTTCTGCATGGATGGCAGGCGTGACGCGGGTGTATGGTGAAACGCATGTGTTTGACCCAATAAAGCTGACTTCCTCTGAAATAAGTCCTTTTGGTTATGTTAACGGATTTCTTGGGGCGATAACTGGAGGGGGGCAGCATGTCAACTATTAATTTGGGGTATAAAAAAAATGTAGCTTATGCTCTTATCATTGGTATTTGCTTATCTTCAAGTGGTTGTGGTTTTCTAGATTTACTTCCCAATAAGGAACGCGATAGATGGTATATGGAACACCCTGTCGATTTAGGCAAATTGCTTGCAGTGCATGAAGGAATGGCACGAGAAGAAGTCCTCGAAAAATGGGGGGATCCTTGGAAAATTAAAAATGAAGAGCATTGGATTTATTATTTTCCAGATATCGCTAAAGAAAAAACACATATTCAGTTTAAAAATGATATTGTAGCAAAAATGTGGACAAGCTTTGAAGCTTGGTAAATACAATTTGCGAGAACGAGAACGGGCCATGTCCCTTGCGTAATAATAATTGGGGAAGGAGAGACTAATTAAATGTTGTGTTGTTTTAGAGTCAATTTCTTGGTCGTTGTTATTTTGCTAGCTACGTTATCTTTGGGGAGCGCAGAACTTATGAATTTAGATGTTTTGTCTCAGTCAAAAATCAAAAAAAGTAGCTTTAAGCAAGTTTTTAATGATATTAAGAAAACATTACCCAAAGAATTAAAGAAATGCCCCATCGCTGTTACTGATATAAAATTACTTAAAGCTGGAAATGACAGTGCTGAGGATTGGACTATTAACATTTGCCAGGAAACAAAAGTATATTTTGTATACGGTTATTTACTCAAGGGTTATTATGGCTACGTTGTAAAACCAAAAGAAGAGCAATTTGCTAAGGAGAAGAAACTTTGGGATGCAACAAAAAAGTTTAAGGATGAAGAAACTTGGCGAAAAGCTCTTTTTTATGTTGATGAGATTGATGCCATGGAAGAAGATGGGCAGTGAGAGGAGAAGAGAAAGGGGGCAACGGCCTTGCCCTAGAAATATGGGCAGTTTCAAACAAATAAATTTGGTCAACCAGCAAAAAAGGATCGCAATGAACAGAACAATTATTAATTTTTCCCTGACTTTTATGCTTTTATTATCTCTGTCCGGTTGTGCGGCCATCGGCCCGTCGGTCATCAAAACTTATGATAACGCTGCAGAGAGAAATCAGGTGGCTATTTTGAGAGTTGATAAGAGCAAGGGTTTACGCATTGATGGGTGTGACAGTGTTCCAATCCAACGTGGCGCAAAATATATTCTGCTCAAACCCGGACGGCATGAGGTCTTTTTTAGTATTAGTGGTCAAACGCTTTTTGAGACTTATTGGATGAAAAACAAAAAGTATCTTGATGCTGTTGCAGGACATACGTATATTTTGAAATCGAAGGGCGGAGGAATATTTCTTGTCGGCGATAAGTGGTTTCCTGAAGTTTTCGATGTGACGGATGATGTCAATTTACATGTTGGAACCTTGCCCCGGGAGGAAAATATCAAATGAAGAAACAAATCCTGATTTTGAGTCTTCTGGGTATGGTCATTTCAGGCTGTGCGACCTATGCCACTGGCCCTTTATTTAGTCAAGCCCCGGCTTCTCCGACTGATAAGGGAACACTGTATGTTTTTAGATCCAAAGCCTCGGTGGGAGCTCTAATTCCAACAGTAAAGCTTAATGGCAAACCATTTGTTAATCTGACGGCGATGGGTTATTCGTACGCCTATGTAACGCCGGGAGTTTATCAATTAACTTTTGAAAAGGGATCGTTTAAATATTTCATAACGGAGATCGAGATCAAGGCAGGGGAGAACCTTTATGTGGAATACAATGAGCCTTTTTCGATGCTGAGGGAAATCCCTGAATCCAAAGTATCAGAGGCAGTCAAGAATTATAAATACGTTGATCCATCAAATATTAGTTTTTAACATTAAAGATTTAAAACAAGAGGGCAGTGTACTTTTTTATGTTATTGGACTTGCCCCGAAATTTGAAGTATAAAATTGTTTACTTGATAGAAGCAGTAAGATATAATCAAAAAGTTGAAATATTGGTTAGAATTTCCGAGATAAAAGTAGTCTTAATAGTCAGCCGAAGAAACCTTCGACTGTTAACATAAATCTTTTAAAGAAAAGGGAGGAAAAAATGAAAAGAATTTTAATAGCGTTGCTTTTAACCGGAGTCATGATTGCATCAACTTCAATCATTTATGCCGAAGAGACTGAGACTAAAGATTTAAAGGGGATTTATGAAGAGTGCGGTATCGGTGCGCTTTTGTTTCCTAGCTGGCCAATAGGCGCGAGTGTCAGTAATTTTACTTGGGATTATGGTTCGACGGCATCAACCTCCGGATTGACCACGCCGGATGCTTGCAAGGGTGGCAAAGCAGAGCTAGCAGCCTTCATCTACAAATCATATGACTCTATTGAAAAAGATCTCTCCAAGGGAGATGGCAAGTATTTAGATATGTTGGCCGTATTGTCCGAAAAGACAACAGCGGAAAAAGAAATGTTTGTTCATAATCTCAGAGCAAAGTTCCTCGAGGTGGTTGAAAGGAATGATTATTCATCTCTGAATCATCTTGAAAAAGCAAAGTTAATGTTCACAATGATTCAGGACTTGGCCTAAAATTTTAGGCTACAAAGTTTTTAATAGCTCAAGAGGCCGTGCTTTAATACTTAAGGCATGGCCTCTTCTTTTTCTTATGGGTTATATGCTATTCACTCCCGTTGTTGATGCGTCAGAGATTAATTCGTATATCGAAAAAGCGAATACGTTGCATTTAGTAGATGACCCGTTTTGGAGGGGGCTTCTTCACTTTAAAGGAGGGCGTAGCCTCATACTGGATAGGGACTTTTTTTTATCCGACAGAGGGCAAACTGACCCCCAGGCAGAATTAGAAGCAACAATTGAAGCCTACTTTACCCCAGAACATACGGTCAAAAGAGAATCGGGTGACCAAAACATTGTTTGTATATTTCCAGCAAGGTATGCCTGGCTTAACGAGAAGCTCGACCTTCCGAATTACAGATGCGATGAGAGTCTTTGCCCCGCTTTAAGCAAGTGGGCCCGCCTTGATCAGATTGAAGCGATCAGTCTGTTTTATGTCAGTGGATATCTAGGTAACCCTGCGTCTTCATTTGGCCATGCCCTCCTGAATCTGAAGATCAAAGGTAACGATGAGTTGTTGGGATTATTCGACACTTCCATCAGCTATGGCGCCACAGTTCCAATTAACGAAAACTTAGTGATGTATATACTAAATGGGCTATTTGGTGGCTACAGAGCTACGTATTCCGATAAATTCTTTTATGCCCATGACCAGGTTTATACCAACAGAGAGTTTAGGGATATGTGGGAGTATACACTTGAGCTTACCAATTTAGAAAAAAAGATGCTCATCTATCATCTTGCTGAATTGCTTACCAAGCGTTTTAAATATTATTTTCTGAGCGCCAATTGTGCTCAGGGCATGGCCGCTCTGCTTGATATCTTTATCAAAGAAGAGATCTATAATTTCGACTATCCGATTTACGTGCCGGAAGAGCTGTTTCACAGACTGAAACAAATTGATGTGAAAAGGCGAGAAAATAAAGAGGCTGCGTTGATCAAAGATATAAGATATATTCCGTCAGCTCGGCGTTATTTATTTTACGAGCTCAAACGCCTTAGCAGTGAGGAACGCGGAGTGTATCTTAATATTGCAAATGGGGATAATGAAGATTTTAGCCCTCTGCTCAGAAAATTGGACACCTCTAGTCGTATTAATGTGCTGAACGCTTTGCTTGCATACCAGTATTATAAATTAATGGCGAGTGATGAGGAAAATCCCGACCACCGTTTGAAGGAATACAAGGACAAGATTCTTCTGGAGCGATTACGGTTGCCGATAAAAAAGGAAATTCCTCTGAATATACCGGAAATTCCGTCTCCCGCTGATGTTTCACCACCGTCTACATTTAATGTTGGGTTCGTTCATGATCGGGGCAGAGATCCGTTTCAAGCGGTAGGAGTCACTGTGTTTAGAAAAGAATCAGTGGGTATGAATGCATTGGAATATAACGAACTTGTTGCTTTGGACCTAAATATTGGAATCCCTTTCGATTCTGATGAAGTATTTGTAGATACTTTTAATTTTCTTAAAATTAAGGATTTTAGAACATTTTCTATCAAAGAGGCGAAAGAAAATCCATTATCTTGGAGGACCCGGGTAGGTATTGATCGATATGGTGGAGATGATAATGCTTTATATGATTATGTGTTGGATGGAGGAGTTGGGCTAGTCGAAAAGGCCGATAACATTGGTATTCTTTATGGATTTATGAATGTGTCTTTGCATTCGCTCGACCAGCAGTACCGCGCGGGTCCTTTAATGGGATTTATTATCGGCCGTGATTCTCTCAAGCTTCAGACAGATTATGGGCTGGAGTTTGGCCTTGAAGATTACGGCTATATTGAGACCGTGCAGGCTAAACTGCAATACCAGATCAACAAGCAACATGCCGTGCAGATATCTTTTGAAAAGAATACCCGAGAGCGATTGACTTTAAGCTATTTTTTCTACTGGTAATCTTATGCTGGAAAAAAAGATAGCGCCCTTTTTACCCTACTTCACAGGAAACAAACGCGAAGGTTGTTAATGAGTCGCTTAGCGAAGCTATTGAGAAAGTGTTTGCAGATCAAGAATTGTGGGAGTTTTTGGCGCAGTAGTTAAAGAAAAAACGATCGTGATGATTGATACGAGGGCGTCCCCGCCGCGTTTTGCGGCGGGGACGCCCTGTTGTTTTAAATCAAAAATTTCTTTAGATTTTCTCGTGTCTTTGTTTTACAATAAAACAACCTATGGTAAATAAAAAGGGAAATCCCCAAAAAACTATTCTCACTATTGAAGATACGCCCAGCGACCAGCGGTTTATCCAGCGGGTTTTGGAAAAAGACGGCTACAAGGTTTTAACGGCTGATAACGGAAAAAGCGGCCTTAGAATCGCCAAGGCCCAAAAACCGGATCTGATCATTTTAGATGAGATCTTGCCGGATATTCGTGGAACGGAAGTTTGCGGCTTGCTTAAGATAGACGCCGAAACCCACAATATTCCGGTTTTGTTCTTAACGGTCGTAGATGATCCGAAAAATATCTTAGGGCATTTTGAAATGGATGTGATGGCGCATTTAACAAAACCTATCAAGGCCGAAGACCTTTTAAAACAAATTCAGGCAGTTTTGGAAAGATAATATATGTGTTTTAAATCAATCCTAAAAAGAATTAAAGGCGAAAAAGATCCGCTTTATCCATTGGCCGGGAAAAAAGTTTTAATTGTTGAAGATGATGCCACACAGCGCGCTTATGCGCAAAAAATATTAGCTAAGCAGGGGTTTAGCGTCTTGATCGCGGAAAACGGGGAAAAGGGATTAGAGATCGCTCAAGCCCAAAGCCCTCATCTGATCATCTTGGATGTCGTTTTACCCGGCATTCACGGTGATGAAGCCTGTCGCCGCCTTAAGGCTGATAGCCGCACCAAAGATATTCCGGTAATTTTCTTAACATCGATGGATGAACCGAAAGATGTTATTACACATTATGAAGTCGGCGGGGAAATCCATTTAACCAAGCCCATCAACGCCAAAGAATTAATTCGCCAAGTTGAAATAACGATCAAAGAATTTTCTCCGGTTTAACCTACGATGCCAAATCTTGAAAGTGTCCTATGCTTGATCTAAAATTTATCAGAGAAAATAGTGAAGTGGTGCGCCGAGGCCTGATTGCCAAGAATGTAAAGATCGATCTAGATATACTTTTATCTTGCGACGTAAAGCGCCGGGATTTCACTCAAAAAATAGACGAGTTGCGCAATAAAAAGAATTTAGCTAATGATGAGATTAGCGCCTTATTAAAAGAAAAGAAAGATCCTAAAGTAAAAATTGCCGCCATGAAGGAGATCACGGAAAAAATTGGCGAGCTTGAACCGCAGGCCAAAGAGCTGGATGAAAAGATGGACGCGCTGCTTTTAAACATTCCAAATATCCCGCATTTATCCGTTCCGATCGGTAGTCCGGAGAAAAACAAACAAGTGCGCGTATGGGGCGAAGCTAGAAAATTTGATTTTAAACCCAAAACCCATATTGAGATCGCCGAAAGTTTAGATATTATTGACTTTAAGCGTGCGACAAAAATTTCCGGATCCAATTTTATCGTCTATAAAAAAGACGGCGCGCGATTAGAGCGGGCGCTTATTAATTTTATGTTGGATCTGCATACGAGCGAACATGGGTTCAGTGAAATTCTTCCTCCTATTTTGGTGAACCGCGCTTCGATGACCGGAACAGGGCAGCTTCCCAAAATGGAAGAAGATATGTACAAGCTCAAAGACGACGACCTTTTTCTTATTCCGACAGCCGAAGTTCCGGTCACTAATCTTCATCGGGATGAAGTGTTAAATGACGAAGACCTGCCGATATTTTACGCGGCGTATACTCCGTGTTTCCGTCGGGAAGCCGGTTCTTACGGGAAAGACACTCGCGGATTAGTACGTGTTCATCAGTTTGATAAAGTTGAACTGGTCAAATTTGTTAAACCTCAAACTTCCTATGATGAATTAGAAAAATTGGTCGGTAATGCCGAAAAAGTTTTACAGCTTTTGGGATTATCTTACCGGGTGCTGCTACTGGCCAGCGGCGATCTGAGTTTTGCGGCCGCGAAATGTTATGACCTTGAAGCGTATGCGGCCGGAATGGATAAATGGTTGGAGGTTTCCAGCTGTTCCAATTTCGAAGATTTTCAAGCGCGCCGCGCAAGCATTCGTTATAAAGACAAGGAAACAAAAAAGACCGGTTTTGTCCATACGTTGAATGGTTCGGGTGTTGCTTTAGCGCGAACCATGATCGCTATTTTAGAAAATTATCAAACCAAAGACGGGGATGTGCTTATCCCGGAAGTATTGCGGCCGTATATGGGAGGAAAAACGAAAATTGAAAGAAAAGATCGCTGAAAGCTTAAAATTCTTATTTTTTGTTTTGCTGATCCCGGTGGCCATTGGTGTTACGGCGGGGTTTTTACATCAATTCCAGACTATCAAAGAAGTCGACCAAAACGGATTTCTTTTAGGGGTTTCTGCATTTTTAATTATTTACCTGTTCGTTTATGAGCCGCAGGGAATCTATCAATACGGATATGATTTGGTTGGTAATGTTTTTCAGTTCTTTGCGCCATTAGTTAAAGTTGCGCCGTTCGTTCTGCCGATCTATTCGCTTTTTATTTTGATCATTTACTTTTTTACGTTATTCTTTCCGTCGATGGTCGGGGCGAGTAAATATTTTATGTTTTTGACCGGATTTACCTTAAGCCTGCATTTTATTTTTACCGCCAAGTCGTTGCGGGCCAAAGATAATAATATTGCCAAAGCGCATTATCTTTTTTCGATGATCCTTATTTATATTCCTAATGTTATTATTCTCGCGCTTTTATTTGATCTGATTTACCCTGAGTTTTCTTTCCCAAAGCTTTTTGTGGTCATGGCGAATTTAGCCAATGGTGTTTACACAAGTGTTTTTAATCAGCTTTTTATTCCGTAAACTTTGATTTCTTTTTTAGAAAGAGTGACTGGACATGAAAAATTGCCCCGGGTGCAGTAAGGAAATCGACAAATATGCGATCGCCTGCCAATATTGCGGGAAAATTGTTGAGCATAGGGTTGAAGAAAGCCAGCCGAAATCTGTGCTGAAGCGTATCTGGCAGAAAATTAGAGGAAAATTGAAGTAAATTTTATTAAGCCCCTTGAGGGTCCTCGAAACTTTTCTAAACATTTTCTTATCTGACTCTTCGCCTCATACGCGGCTCAGAGTCCTCAAAGCTTTTCTAGTAAAAAACGTGGAAGCTTTTCGGAGAGGTGGCAGAGTGGTCGAATGCGGCGGTCTTGAAAACCGTTATGGGCCGTGAGGTCCATCTAGAGTTCAAATCTCTACCTCTCCGTTTATTTTGTTACCGGAAGGTGACAAAATAACCCCGAAGCCTGCGAACGTAATTTTGAAAAAATTACGGAGCGCAGAGGCAAGGGGCAGTAAGCGTGAAGAATCAACACCCACTTCTCTTAACCTCCCTCATCTATCCTATGGGAAAAATACAAAAGATCGGCAGTGACTATTTTATCGAATTTCTTGCCCGCGGGCTTAAATACCAGCAAAAAATAGGTCCAAGCCGCGCTTTGGCTGTTAAAGCCTTAAAAGAGACCGAGGAAAAGATCTCAAGAGGCGAAGCGGCCACAGTTGTCCGAGACATTCATTGGACTGTTTTCTTAGATGATTTCTTAGTTGGCATTAAAAAAGACTTCTCGCCAAAAACCTTTCAGCGCTTTCGGTCTCTTGTCAGAAACTTCAAAGTTTTCTTAAAACAGGACAGGCCGGATATTGCAAGGCTGTCTGAACTTACGCCCAGAGTCATAGAAGATTTCCGCTCGTTCTTAGATAAAGCAAATAAGCCGGACGTTAATTTGAATATTTTTTTGCTACGCGAAGTTTTTGATCACGCGATAAAACTCGGGTATTTGAATGATAATCCAACGCTGCATGTGCGGATCTTACCGGCCAATAAAAAAGAGATTCCGGTCATTCTTTCCGAAAGGGAAGCGGAGCAATTTTTACGTTATGCGTCGCCGTTGTTGAAATTGACCGTAGAAATTATCTTAGCAACGGGGTTATCGTTAGAAGAACTTGCTCAGCTTGGTTGGAATAATATTGATTGGACGAGAAACTGTATCAGCATTCTTTTTAAGAAAAAGGCGCAGGCGCGAACAATTTTCTTGGTGGCTCAGGCCAAAGAAAAACTTAAAGACCATCGAAAGGATCAGTCAAATTCTAGGAAAGTTTTTCCCACGTTAAGTAAGAAAAAGTTGCAAAGCGAGTTAGAAGACATTGCAAAGCAGATCGCTTTCCCGAGTTCGGTTAATTTTGAGATCTTTCAAAATACTTTTGCGGCGCATTTAATGAGAAGAGGAATTTCACTTACTAGCCTGCAAAAAATTCTCGGGAAAAATGATGTCGCGCAGGTTTTTGCGTTCACGGCTTTTATTGAAAAAGATGTTTATAGCGGGGCACATCACATCAAATCATGATAACATTTGATCGAAGGAAAGCCATTTTGACGTCGGCCATTTTTAGTTTTGGTTTGGCCGTTTTTATTTTTGCGTTCATGACGCATGCTGCCGGTCAAGCGCGGCAGGCGCGTTTTAACGTTGATGTTTTAGGAAGGATTTTTGCCGCGCACCATCAAAAAAAGGGGTTCTATCCGGCGAGCAAAGAGCAGCTGCCTAAATTTTTTGTTATTTCCGCTTTGGATCGATTATATCTTGACCACAAATGTTTCAAAGAAGCTGAGTTTAAAGGGTATCAATATGCCATGGAAGCATTAGGCCCAGATCAATTTATTATTTCCGCATCGCCGGTTGGTCCATGGCCGGGAAAGCCGGAGTTTGGGATCACGGAAAAAGGCATTTTAAAAAGCAATACGAGTCGTGCAGATATTGATTCCGATCCACTCGAGGAAATTGAAAGCTGGAAAACCATTGAGCGGACGGCGCGGGTGAAGGTTCAATAATCGAGGCAACAAAACACCTTGACGTTACGTGGGGCGCTCCATATAATGGAGCGAATTTTAGTCCTCGAAACTTTTATAATTCTTATTTGGCTCCTCGCCTTTTTGAGGCCCGGAGTCAAAAATTTTGTGAAACAAAATTTTGGAGAGGTGCGAGAGTGGTTGAATCGGGCGGTCTCGAAAACCGTTATGGGCGTAAGTCCATCGAGAGTTCAAATCTCTCCCTCTCCGTTATTTTTTCAACAAGTGCAAATTTCTTTAGCCCGAAAGGGAAAGAAGTTTGCACAATATAGAGAAAAATAACGGACTTTGACGAGGCTCCGTCCGAGTCAAAGTCTAGTCGCAATGTTAGAATGAACCACGAGCGTGGCGCTAATAGATTTCCCGATAAGGGAAAAAACAGCGAACACCAAAGCGAGCTATATGCGCGCTATCAGCAAAATTGCCATTCCCGTTGTTCTTTGTTATACTTAAGGCGGACACATTTTTGAAAACATCAACGCATATACAAGAGGAGGGGAATATGATTGATGTATTAGGCTCGGAAGTTTCTTATAAATTATTTTTCTATATTATGGTTTCTTTTGCGTTTGTTGTCGGCTTGATCTTGATGGTTTCCCACGAAGCGTTTACGGCTTTTGACAAGGCCCTTCAGAAGGAATACGGCTTAAAGACAAGACTTATCCCAAGAATTGAAAACACCTCCTTTCATATTATCGATCAGTGGATCTTGAAACATCGGGCGATCGCGGGGTTGGTCATCGCGGTGATTGCCTTTGTTTTGCTTATTGCAAATAAATAAGGATTAGAAATTCTTTATTGATATCCGCAAGGGAATCGGTAATAATACTTTCCTTGCGGATGTTTTATTTCGCTATGATTTATGCGCCGGGAACTCCTCATCTGCTTAACGGCAGATTCAGAGTCCTCGTGCTTTTGAAGAAAAGTATTTGAGCGGCGGGAACTCTTCATCTGCTTAACGGCAGATTCAGAGTCCTCGCGCTTTTCTAGTAGTTGGCTAAACGGGAACTTTTCGCTCCTTCGGAGCTCAAAGTCCTCAAGCTTTTCTAGCAAGGTATTAAGGAAGCTTTTCGGAGAGGTGGCAGAGTGGTCGAATGCGCACGCTTGGAGAGCGTGTGACTATCGAAAGGTGGTTCGAGAGTTCGAATCTCTCCCTCTCCGCCATTTTTTCCCGACAAGGGAAAAAATGGCGGACGCCAAAGCGAGTGTCGTGAGGCGACAAGCCGAACCACGAGCGCGGTGTCAACAGTTCGTTTTCTGATAAGATGAACTGCTGGATTGCAGCATCAAAAGGTAGTCTATGGAAACAAACGAAGCCTGGGAAAAAGCACTTAAAAATACCGAGATCGTCCGATCCCGCGTTCAAAATCTCTCCACATTTAGCGATACTCACGTTCCATACATTCTTTTGTCAGAGTCAACGATCAATACAGGAGATACGGTTGTGCGAAGCGGAGAAGTTGCGATCAGTCGGCCGTCTCTGATCTTGCCGCCTAATATGCCGCGGTTTAATGGTTTTGATTTCACAAACGCGCCGTCTTCTGACCCGCAAATTCTAAATTTCTTTCTAATGCGTGGCATAAGCTTCCCGTCTCTTAATTACGATAATCAAACTCATTCTTTGAATGTTTTTGAAGGAAAAATGTCGGAAGCGGTGAAATCTCATCTTGAGCAATTGCAGCAAAAAGAAGATGTCCTAACCGGGCTCATTGTGGCGCCGGATGATTGCTGGCAATTTTCGCTTTTGGTTTTCGTGCTTTCGCAGGCTATTCGAAATATTGACACAGATGTTAAAAAGTTATTTGACGAATATCGAAAAAAGGCCGACCCTTCAGGTTCATAAAATGAAAAAAACTTCATTCAGATTTTTCTTAGCACTGAGCTTCCTTCTCGCGGGATATTCTTTTTCCTTTGCTGAAAGTCAAACACAGCGTTTTGTTCTGGAAAACGGAATGACAGTTCTCATTCAGGAAATCCCCGATAGCCCGGTTGTTGCCGTCCAGGCGCTTGTTAAAAACGGCTCGGCAACTGAAAGGGAATATTTAGGATGCGGATTATCCCATTTCATTGAACATATGATGTTCAAAGGGACACAAAAGCGCACGGTGGGCCAAATTTCCAAGGAAGTTAAAGCCTTGGGCGGGCACATCAATGCTTCCACAAGCTTTGACTATACGTTTTATACTCTCGAGCTTCCGCAGGGGCAGTTTTCAAAGGGTTTGGATATTTTATCAGATATGCTGGTGAATTCTGTTTTTGATGCCGAAGAAGTCGAGAAAGAACGCGAAGTGATCTTAGGAGAAATGCGGCTTTACAAAGACCGTCCGGAAAATTTTCTCAATGAACTTGTTTTTGAAAATGCCTACACTCGTCATCCCTATAAATTTCCTATCATCGGTTATGAGCCGCTTTTTAAATCCGTAACTCGTGATGAACTTTTCGATTTTTATAAGAATACCCATATCCCGAATAATATCATCGTCACCATTGCCGGAAATTTAAACGGCGTAAATGCGCTAGAGGAAATAAAAGAGGCTTTTAAGGATTTTAAGCCGCGCCCCTTTATCATCCGTAATTTACCTGCGGAATCCTCGCAGCTTTTAGCTCGGCGCATTGACCGAGAATATGCCACACAGCTAACGCGCATGAGCATTGTCTTTCAGGGAGTTGGAATTCTCAATAATGATATGATGGCGCTGGATGTTTTGGCGATGATTTTAGGGCAGGGGGAAAGTTCCCGCCTAGTTAAAGAACTTTATAAAAATAAGAGGATCGTCGACTCTATCAGCGCGCATAATTTTACGCCGATGGATCAAGGGCTTTTTGAAATTAACTGCCTTTTAGATGAGAAGAATATCGATATTGTTCTTAATGAGATCAAAAAGCAAATCGAATTGATCAAGAGCCAAGGCGTTTCAACTAAAGAATTGGAAAAATCTAAACGGCAAGTTTTAAGCCGGTATGTTTTTGACCGTCAGCAAGCGGCGGATATTTCTTTTGATGCTGCTTTAAACGAAGCCATGACGGGAGATTTCAATTTTTCCAAGCAATATGTTGAGGGAGTTAAGAATATTCGAAGCGCGGATATCAAGAGAGTAGCGAACAAATATCTCAATGATTTTT
Source organism: Candidatus Omnitrophota bacterium (assembly GCA_041649175.1). NCBI lineage: Bacteria > Pseudomonadati > Candidatus Omnitrophota > Candidatus Omnitrophota bacterium. The sequence continues at coordinate 295,592 of JBAZNR010000003.1, forward strand.
CTTCAACGACAGTGATCGTGAAACCTAAGAAAGAATCCGAGGCTCAGGCGGTTTTGCCGGCCCTGCAGGGAACTTTCGAAATCAAAAAAATAGTTTTAGATAATGGAATGACCTTGCTTTTAAAAGAAGATCATCGTTTTCCTTTGGTCTCGATGCGATTAACTTTGCGCGGCGGTGTATTGGCGGACGCGAAATACGGCAGCGGCATATCCGAAATAATGTCAAGCTTGTGGAACAAAGGAACAAAAGCACGTTCTGTTAAGCAAATCGCCGAATCGACTGAAATGCTTGGAATGAATGTGGGAAGCTTCTCGGGGCAAAATAGTTTTGGGCTAAAGGCTGATTGCTTATCGCAGGATATTGATTTCACCATTGAGCTGTTAACTGATATCATGAAAAATCCTACTTTTCCTCCGGAAGAAATTCTTCAGCAAAAAGAACAAATGGAAACTGCCATTCGCCAACGCGACGACAGCATTTCGTCCAGCACATCTTTAAGATTAAAACAAATTCTTTTTGCCGGACATCCGTATCAAAATGATTCCCTGGGAAGCCTGGAATCTGTGAATCAAATCACGCGGGAGAAGATTATTGCTTTTTACAGAGAACTCGTTGTTCCTGAAAACATGGTTTTAGCCGTGATCGGAGATTTTGATGCGGAAAGAATTTCTCGCAGATTACAAAATGAATTTTCGCTTCTTAAAAATACAGAGATCAAATTTGATTTTTCTAAACCCTTACCGTTAGCACGCCCGGCCGAAGAAGTAATGTTTATGGATAAGACGCAGGCGATGGTAACGTTTGGTTTTCAGGGCGCTGAAATCACCAATGCTGATCGTTATGGCTTGGAAATCCTGATGTCTATTTTAGGGTCGCCTTTAAGCGGACGGATGTTCACACAAATCCGGGATGAATTGGGGCAGGCCTACACTTTAGGCGCTCAATCTATTCCCGGAATGGGAACGGGGTTTATTTATGGCTATGTTTTGACAACGGATGAAAATATTGAGAAAGTAAAACAAATACTTCTTAAGCAAGTTAGTGAATTAACCGCGGGCGTGCTTACCGATGAAGAATTGCAGAGCACAAAAACATATCTGAAAGGCGTCCATCATATGAGCCTTGAGACAGGCGCGAGTTTAGCGATGACGATCGCGCTGGATGAGCTTTATGGCTTAGGTTTTTCGGATTACGCTAATTATGATCAGAATATTGACCGCGTAAGCCGCGAAGATCTTGTCCGCATCGCTAAGACTTATTTAGACTTACAGAAAATTGCTATTGTGGCCACTAGGCCTGAAGCTTCTCAGAGCGATAGGGCGCCTGCAGAGGTTCAGAAATAGAAACGAGTTTTGTGTTTACAAGTGAAAAATGCGGTGATAGATTAGATGTGTTTTTGATGCTGGTAAACGAAAAGTCCTCGGGAAATTCACAAAAGGTAATTTAAATGAATAAAAACGAAAATCTGGAATTAGAATCGTTGGTTGTCGATAAGCTGTGGGGAAAATTCACCCTTCTCCAATCCCAAAGTGAGAAAGAAGAGACCATCACCTCTGTTCTTAGCGAAGCCGGCGGAGAAAACCATAAAGCTAAGCTTCAGGATGAACTTCGCAAGGTCGCCGGCGCTCAAGAGAAAACACAATTTATCGAAAAATTCCTATCCTACGGCGTTATTGAGGACCTGCTTTGCGATTCGGAGATTGAAGATATTATCATCAATTCGTTAAAACCCATTTACGTTCATCATTCTCAAAAAGGATTGGTAGAGACAGGAAAAAGGTTTCATACTCAAAAAGAAATAGACCTTTTTATCAAAAAACTTCTTTTGTTTTCCGGGCGAATGGAAATAAAGAAGATCATGAATTTAGAGCTTCCCAATCTGGAAGGCCGCGTCAACATTGTTATGTCGCCGTTCGGGCCGCAGATCACCATTACAAAAGCGAAAGTCGAACCATTAAGTATCATTGATCTTATCCAGCGCGGGACGCTGACCTATGAAGTCGCCGCCCAGTTATGGCTTTATTTGGAAGGATTATCCATTAAGCCCGCCAATATCATTATTGCCGGCGGCCCCGGAACCGGGAAGACAACACTTCTAAATGCCTTATTTTGTTTTATCCCGACCAATGAACGTATGGTTATTATTGAAGATACCCTTGAGCTAAACACCTTTTTAGAAGACAGCTGTTCGAGGCTTGAAAGCGACGATGATGTTCCGCTTTCCATGCTTGTTAAAAATAGTTTGCGTATGCGCCCCGACCGGATCGTAATCGGCGAAGTGCGCGGGGCGGAAGCACGTGATATGATCACAGCCGTTAATGTAGGAAAATATTGTTTAGGAACTATTCATGCTTCAACCGCGCGCGAAGCGATTTTACGTTTACAAAATGAGCCGATGAATGTTCCGGAAATTTTAGTAAATTTGGTGGATGTTTTTATTATTATGAAAAGATTTCACGTTCATGATAAGGTTTACCGCGTTGTAGATGAAGTGAGCGAAACCGGCGGGATGGAACAAAAGACTATTTTGCTGTCGCAAATATTCAAATATGATTATGAGCGTAAAGCTATTCGCAGCATCGCGACCAGCACGGTTTACCGCGACCGCTTGGCGAAAATCGCCGGCTTATCGCCAAGAGATATTATTGACGAAGTGGAAGTCCGTACGGCGGTTTTGAAAAAGTTAGCGGAAAAAGGGCTTCATACCATGAAAGAAATTACTGTTTTTGCGCGCGCCTACAATAAGGATTCTAAAACCGCCTTGTCAAATTTAGGGCTTAACCGCGAACAACTCATTCGTAATAAGCAGTAAAGTTTTAAGATTATGCGCCCGTAGCTCAATTGGATAGAGCGTCTGCCTACGGAGCAGAAGGTTAGAGGTTCGATTCCTCTCGGGCGCGTTGATTAAGATTATGTCGAAAAAAAATAGCCACTTACCGCATCTCCCCGTTGGTTTTTGCCAGCTTGTTACCGAATCTGCCGCGGACGGGATCTTTACGGTCGATCTCAAAGGGCAGATCACCTTTGCTAATCGTGCCCTCGTCGATCTTATCAATATTCCTTTATCAAAAACACTCGGAACTCATTTTGAAAAGTATGTCCATCGCGCATCGCAAGCGAAAGCTATGCGATGTTTTTTAATGGCTAAAAAAGGGCAGAGACAGGTTGGAGAAGAGATCGATGTCATTGATAGCCGGCACAATGTTATCCCGGTGGAAGTGAATGCCTCGCCTCTTTTTCAAGATAAAAAGATCATTGGCGTTCACGCGGTTGTCCGCGATATTCGCCGTCGCCGTCATCTTGAAAAGCTTTTGCGCGAGTCTGAGAAAAAATATCGTGATCTTTTTGAAGATGCCAATGATGTTTTGATCATTGCTGATCTAAACGGGATCATTCTTGACGCTAATCGTCAAGCCGAACAGCTTTTTAAACGCCCCAAAAAAGAACTGGTCGGTATTCATCAGTCACAATTGTATCCCATTGAACATGAAGCGGCTTATAATGCGATCTTTAGCCGTAGCTTAAAAGGAAAAAGCGAGCCATGCGATCTTGAGGTGACGCGCAGTGACGGCCAGGAAATCCCGGTTTCGGTTTTTTGCCGACGGATAACAGCCGGCGATAGGGAAGTTATTCTTATTCGGTTTAGTGACTTGTCGGAACGCGTGCGCAATGAAGAAAAGATCCGCGAAACCAATAAGATGATGGCGTTAAGCCTTTTTGTTTCCGGGACGGCGCAGGAGATCAAGCATCCTTTAAAAGCTGTTCTGGCGCATATTCAACAGCTTGTTTCCAAATACAGCAATCGAGATTTTGAATATATCGGCTTTAAAGAATTTTCCGACATTATGCAGACTATCCGCTCGGTGAGCAATCAGATCCGGTATTGTTGCGACATTAACGATAAACTTTTGCTTTTGAACCGTAAGCGTGCCGGCATCAAAGAAAAAGACTGTGACGTCAATAGCGTTTTGCGTGAATCGTTGAAGGCCTTTACGCAACAGTTAAAATTAGCGAATGTGAAGCCGGTTTTACGGCTAGCGACGTCATTGCCGCGCGCGGCTATTAGCGTCGTCGAATTTGACCAAGTGATCACCAATATTTTTTCTAATTCTCTGCAGGCTATGCCTAGCGGCGGGCAATTCACGGTCCGCACGTTCTATGACCATGAAACGTCTCATGTGGAAATCGAATTTCATGATACCGGTTTAGGAATTCCCAAAGAGAATTTACCGCGTATCTTTGAACCATTTTTTACGACCAAACAAGTTGGCCCGGGAAAAAATTCTGGGTTAGGATTATCGATCGTTTATTCTATCGTGAAAAGCTGCCGGGGAGACGTAACGGTGAAAAGTAGTTTGCGCAGCGGAACAACCTTTAAAGTGATCCTGCCGATCTCGAGAACTCAAAAAATCAAAAAATAACTATAGGTATTATGCCGACCATTGATGAAGTTTTTATGCAGGAAGCGATACGGCAAGCCCAGATGGCTTTTTTGAAAGACGAAGTGCCGGTGGGGGCGGTTATTGTCCATCAAAATAAAGTGATCGCCCGCGCCTATAATCAGGTGGAACTGCTTAAAGACCCTACCGCGCATGCGGAAATGCTGGCCATTACTCAGGCGACGAGTTTTCTGTCCTCCAAGTGGTTGCAGGAGTGTACGATGTATGTTACAATTGAGCCTTGTTCCATGTGCGCCGGAGCGCTTGTTTTAGCTAGAATCAAGCGTCTTTGTTTTGGAGCGGGCGATCCTAAAACCGGAGGCTGCGGCTCCATTGTTAATATTGCCGATCATGAGAAATTAAATCACCGTATTGAAATTAAAAGAGCTATTAACGAAGCGCAGTGCGGAAGTTTATTGAGTGAATTTTTTCAGAAGAAACGTAAGCAAGCGCAGGAATTGACGAATTGAAGAAGTTTATAGGGCGGGAACTTTTCGCTCTTTTAATAAGATTTTAAGAGGCGGGAACTCTTCATCTGCCTGGCGGCAGATTCAGAGTCCTCGCGCTTTTTAAAAAGATTTTGACAGACGGGAACTTCTCGTTCCGCTTTCGCGGAACTCGAAGTCCTCGCGCTTTTCTAATATAGCATTGTGGTAGCGCTCGGAGAGGTGGCAGAGTGGCCGAATGCAGTTGCCTGCTAAGCAATTGACTGGGGTGACCCGGTCCTCGGGTTCAAATCCCGACCTCTCCGCCATTTTTTTCCGACAAGGAAAAAAATGGCGGATGCCGATGAAGCCGTAACGTTGTGACAAGCAACGTCGGCTGAAACGGCGCCGCAAACATAGTAGCTTTTTCCCGACAAGGAAAAAATAGCGGACACCAAAACAAGTGTTGTGAGGTGACAAGTTGAGCCCTATTCGGCAAAGATGCCAATAGGGTTCAAATTTTTTTGTCATGGCGAGGGGATGCAATGATGAGAAAAATCATATTTTTATTATATTTTTTTCTGGGCTTCTTAACAGTTTCAGGCGCGCAAGAAATTGACAAATCTTTTTTTGGCGACTATGATGCCGCGCTGGTAATTTATAATCGGTCAGCGGATGAAACTATAAATACCAGTCCTGCATTAAGCGCTCGACGTCTTTCTCCTTGTTCTACCTTCAAGATCTACAATACGCTTATTGGACTTGAACTTGGCTTAATTAAAGGGCCGGATGACCCATGGTATGAATGGGATGGTGTTCGCCGTGATATCAATGATTGGAATCGCGACTTGACGTTACGTGAGGCATTTCGCGTATCAGCGGTGCCGGCGTATCAAATTCTGGCGCGCCAAATTGGTATGAAGCGGATGAAAAAATATATTGATCGGATTAATTATGGAACTAAAGATATTTCGGCCGGGATCGATATTTTCTGGCTCGATCGTTCAGGAATTGTTTCAATAATGATTAGCGCTGATGAGCAGGTAGCGCTTTTAAATAAACTACTTGATGGAAAATTGCCTTTTGCTGACAAGAATATTGCGAAATTAAAAGATGTTATGCTTGTGTCTAAGAGTGAAAAGGGAACGCTTTATGGCAAGACCGGATCTGGCATGGGCATTGATGGGAAATGGTCCTTGGGATGGTTTGTAGGATTTCTTGAACACAGCGGGACAACATATGTGTTTGCATGTAATATCACAGGAGGAAAAGATCCCAATGGAAAAGTTGCCCGAATGATCGTGGAAAATGTTTTAAGATCGCAAGGGCTTTTGTAGCTTAAAATCTTAACTTTTTGCTGTCCTGTGTTTTCTGGGGAGGCACACAAAAACACGCGAGTTGTAAAGCTGGGCAGAATAGAGAGGGAAAATGACAAACGGAATCAAGGAAACAGTTATCTTATTTCTAAAAGGGTGCGCCATTGGAGTGGCCAACATTATTCCGGGGGTATCGGGTGGTACACTGGCTGTGGTTCTCGGAGTCTATGACCGTCTCATCGAATCGATCGCGTGTTTTTTTGAATCTCCCGGAAAAAGAAAAGAGTACGCTATCTTCCTGGCAAAAATACTCTCAGGCGCCGGAATCTCCATGCTGTTCTTGGCGAATGTGATGGATTTCTTGCTAACACATCATTTTCATCTTACCATATTTGCTTTTATGGGGCTTATCTTAGGCGGTGTTCCGTCGATATGGAGATCACATGGCGATATGAGAGTGAAAACCTCCCGCGTGTTTGTTTTTATCGCGGGCATACTCATCGTTCTTGGCCCGTCATTACTTGGATTTACGGCGATTGAAACAGCGACGTTTGATGCGCCGGAGATGTTGATGTTTGACAAGGGGAGATATCTGACGCTTCTTTTTTCCGGGTTTTTAGCCGGAGGGGCCATGATCGTTCCCGGAATTAGCGGATCTTTTGTTTTGGTGCTTTTAGGACAATACGCGCTCATTATTGCCGCCATTAAAGGATTGATTTTAACGCCCCTCATTGTTGTTGGTTTCGGAGCAATGGCAGGAATACTTGTTTTTTCAAAGATTATAAAAGTATGCCTAGAGAGGTCGCCGGCCATGACCTATTATTTCATATTAGGATTGGTCACGGCTTCGTTCATCGAAATATTCCCGGGAGTTCCTCGAGGCGAGCATGTGGTATTATTCGCCGTTATTATATTTTTCTTAGGGGCGGGAGCATCTTACGCGTTGTCAAAAATCTCCGGCGAACCTGCTTAGATCGTATTTTTCTATTTTTGTTCATTAGATTTTTTTCTTGCAAAAAATAAAAAAAAGAGTTAGCATCAGCTAGATTTATTTAAGCTCTTTTGAATGTACAAACCTCCGTAAAAGCCACGGGGGTTTTTATTTTTTTAAAGAATAGTAGATGCGGCAAGCCACCGGTGTTGAAGGAGGTGGTATTTTTTGAACATTGTATTCAGGCCAGATTGAGAATTTTTTAAGGGGGCAATGTCTCCGTCGGAGACATTGCCCCCTTCCTTTTTTACATAAAAATAAAAATATTTAACCTGCCCCCATTGATTCGTTTGCGTTCGCAAAGCGAATCAAAACATCGGGGGCTCAAAAGAGGAGGGGCGATGAAAAGATTTATTGATGTTCACACCGGAGAAGTGGTGGCGGGGCAAGGTGAAGTTGTTTTAAAATCCGATGCGCATAATTCTTGCCTTGTTTTTGCTGCTTATGACGCGCATAAGAAAATTGGCGCCTTAGCCCACGCGATGCTCGCGTCCACATTTTCCACGAAAAAATTGGATTCCGTTATCCTGCCTGACCCGGAAAAAGCCATTGATGAAATGATCACCGACATGACGCTTCTAGGCGCAAAGAAAGAAGATATTGTGGTACGCCTTGTCACCGGGGAGAATGTCCCTCATGAACAAGGCGATTTATTATACCGACAAAATTTGCGTTCAGCTATGGACTTGCTTAAACAAAAACATCTTAAGGTAAAGCGGAATACGGCAGCCGATGTCGGCAGTTCCCATGTTTCCTTAGATGTCGAATCAGGAAAAGTTTCTTATGCGTGATCTTTCAGGAGTGATTATTTTTCTAAAGATGTATTTTGTGTGCAAGAGCCATTTTTAGAAAGGATAGGATTATTATGGAAGCGAGATTTAAAAGAGATATTGTCATCCTGGGTCATTCTCATAGCGGAAAAACGTCTTTAGCGGAAAGCCTGCTTTTTGTTAGCGGAGCAACGACACGAAAGGGCGACGTGATGCAGGGAAATTCTATTAGCGACTACAGCGAGGATGAAATTGAACGAAAGATCTCCATTAATTCCAGTTTCTTAAGAGCGGCTTATAAAAACTCTCAAATACAAATCATCGATACGCCTGGTTATGCGGATTTTATCGGGGAAACGATTGCCGCCTTGCGGGCGACCGATGCCGCCATCGTCGTTGTCGACGCCGTAAACGGTATTGAGGCAGGGACGGAAGATATTTGGGAGCGATTAGAATCATTTCAAATGCCCAGGATCATTTTTATTAATAAATCTGATAAAGCGGAAGCGAATGTCGCCGAAGTCGTTCAATCTATCAAGGAGCGCTTGTCTAAAGATGCGCATCTCCTTGATCTTAATGCATCCGAGCTCGTTGAATCTGTTGCCGAGTTAGATGAAAAACTTCTGGAAAAATACATAGATAGTGGAAATCTTTCCATCGATGAATTAAAGCCGGTATTGCATAAAGCGGTTTTAGAATTAAAAATTGTTCCTATTATCGTCGGCAGTGCCGCCACCGATCGCGGCATCAGCGATTTGCTGGAGGCGATCGTTGCGTATTTCCCCTCACCGGTCGAGCGTCCGGCTTTTCATGCCAGAGATATTGTCACCCAGCAATTAAAAGATATTTCTCCGCAAGATGACGGGCCGTTTACGGGGTTCATTTTCAAATCTATTTTCGACCCCCACTTAGGACAGCTTTCTTTGATGCGGATCTTGCGCGGAAAATTAACGCCGAATTCTGATTTCGTTAACGTGAATACGTCAACGCGCGAACATATTGGCGCCATCACGATGTTGCAGGGTAAAGACCAGGTGATGGTTAATCAAGCCGGATGCGGGGATATTATCGCTTTGGCAAAATTAAAAAATGCTCATGTTTCGGATGTCTTGGCGGATGAAAAAGAAAAGGTAGTCATCGATCCTATCACATTTCCGCAGCCATCTATTTCCGCATCTATCAAGCCAAAAACACGGTTAGATGAAGAGAAAATATCTCTTAGCTTAAATCGTCTTTGCGAAGAAGATCATACCTTTCAAGTGAGCCGTGATACCGAAACAAAAGAGTTGATCATCTCCGGCATTGGAGATCTCCATCTTAAAGTTATGCTGGAGCGTATGCGCCGGCGCTATCATGTTGATGTCGATCTTGGTGTTCCCAAAATAGCTTATCGCGAAACTATCACCAAGAAGGCGAAATTCCGTTATAAATATAAAAAACAATCCGGAGGCCGAGGGCAATACGGCGATGTTGAACTGGAGATTGCGCCTTTGCCGCGGGATGGCGCTCAATTTGAATTCGTCAATAAGATCTTTGGCGGCGCCATTCCTCGCAATTTTATTCCGTCTATTGAAAAAGGTGTTCGGCAAGCCATCAGTGAGGGGGTGATCGCCGGATATCCGGTCATCAATATTCAGGTGACCGTTACGGACGGATCTTATCATGACGTTGATTCTTCCGATATGGCGTTTCAGATCGCCGGGTTGATGGCGTTTAAAGAAGCCGTGAAATTAGCCGGGGCGGTTTTGTTGGAGCCGATCATGGAAATAAATACGGCGGTTCCCGATGAATTTATCGGGCAAGTTTCCGGAGACATTAATGCTCGACGCGGAAGAGTTTTAGGGGCGGAAGCAAAAGGAAAGAATGAAATTCTTAAAGCCCATGTTCCACTTTCCGAGATGTCCAGTTATGCGACGGATCTGCGCTCAATGACCGGAGGACGGGGAAGTTACACTATGAAGTTCTCGAATTATGAGCAGGCGCCCGCGAAAATTACGGCGCAAGTGGTGAGTCAGAATCAACCCGCGCATGTATAAGAAATAAGTTCTGAGAAAGGCGGCGTCCGCCCCGCCACCCACGTTTCTTAGTGGTCGGACGCCGCCTATTTTCTTTCAAGCATTTCCTTAGCAGTTGACATCTTAATTATTCTCGTGTAACGTATATGCGATAAAAAAATTATTTTCTAAAAAGGATCTTATGCCGTTGCGTATTGCTATCAGTGGTTCAACCGGATTAGTTGGCTCGGCGCTTGTGGAGGCGTTCTCCCGTCAAGGCCATCGGGTCACCTTGATCATTCGTCCGCGCACACCGCTTATGATCAATAAAAAAGTCGTCCGCTGGAATGTTGAACGTGAGTATATTGATACACAAGGATTAGAAAATCACGATGTTGTTATTCATTTGGCTGGAGCTAATTTAGCGAGTCAGCGCTGGACAACCGGGTATAAAAAAATCGTTGAAGATAGCCGTGTTAAAAGCACGGCTTTTTTATCTCAAACCTTAGCTCAGCTTAAGCACCCGCCGCGTTTATTTTTAACAGCATCGGCCGTCGGTTTTTATGGTCCTGACAGTTCAAACGAAGAAGTTGATGAAGAAAGCCCGATGGGAACCGGGTTTTTAGCGCAAGTGTGCGATCGATGGGAAAAAGCAACACAATTAGCCAAGGCTTGCGGAATTCGTGTTGTTCATTTGCGCACAGGAATGGTGTTAAGTCAAAAGGGCGGTGCTTTGAAAATGATGCTGCCTGTTTTCAAAATGGGGCTAGGAGGAAAATTGGGAAGCGGAGTTCAACCGATGAGCTGGATCTCTTTGGATGAAATTCCGGAAATCATCTCCCATATCTTTAAAACTGATGCTATTTCCGGTCCCGTTAACCTAACAACATCTCAAGTGGTCACCAATGAGGAATTCACAAAAATTTTAGGAAAAGTTTTACGCCGGCCAACTTTTGTTTCAGCCCCGGCTTTTATGATTCGATTAATGTTTGGCGAGATGGCGGATAGTTTATTGTTAAGCGGTGCTAAAGTAGCTCCTCGAAAGCTTCTGGAAAGCGGGTATCAATTCATCTATCCGGATCTAGAGCAAGCTTTAAATAAAATCCTAAAATAGACTCCTTAATTGATGGTTGTCCAAGGCTTTTTAGCCGTGTTGGCCGATTTGCGTAATTTTCCTTAATTATTCGTGCTTGTTTAAAGATTTTTTATGTTAAGATATAGCCGTAACCAAAAATTAAACGGTAAGACGAACTTATGTCGTATATTGTTTTAGCCCGAAAATACCGGCCGCAAACTTTTGACGAAGTGATCGGCCAGAGCCACATAACAGATCTCCTGCAGAAATCTATCCAATCTAAGCGCCTGGCGCACGCGTATCTTTTTTGCGGGCCGCGCGGCATCGGGAAGACTTCCTGCGCTCGCATCTTAGCGAAGTCTCTCAATTGTAAAAATGGGCCGACCTTAACGCCTTGTGGAGAATGTCCTGCCTGCAAGGAAATCACAAACTCAAATAGCTTTGATGTCATTGAGATCGACGGTGCTTCCAATCGGGGCATTGATGAGATCCGCACACTTCGCGAAAATGTTAAATTCGCTCCATCCTACGGCCGTTATAAGATCTATATCGTTGATGAAGTTCATATGTTAACGACCGAGGCGTTTAACGCGCTTTTAAAAACACTCGAAGAGCCTCCCGAACACGCAAAATTTATTTTAGCCACAACGGCCGCCAATAAAGTTCCGGCGACAATTATTTCCCGCTGTCAGCGTTTTGATTTTCGGCGCGTGTCGGTTGAAACGATCCAAAAAGCTTTGCGCGCAATTTGCTCTAAAGAAAAGATCAAGATCAAAGACGATGCGTTGTTTATGGTTTCCAAAGCGGCTTCGGGAAGCCTGCGTGATGCCTTAAGTATTTTAGATCAGTTAAGCGCTTTGATCGCTCAAGAAATAGAGACCGCCGATGTTTATTCTATGCTTGGCATTATCGAGACAGAACTTTTGTTCGAACTCGTTGAATCCTTAGCGAAGAAAAATTGTGCGCAAGCGTTGGACGTTTTTGACAAAATTTCCCAAGAGGGGAAAGACATCAAACAGCTTAACCGCGACCTGATCGAACATTTTAGGAATTTGATGGTCATTAAAATTGGCGGCAAAGCGCTTGGAAAATTGGTGGATTATCCGGTGGCGATCAAGGAAATGATCTTGACTCAAGCGCAGAAATTTCTTCTAAAAGAGATCTTAGCAGCGATCGATGTTTTTGTTGAAGCGCAGGAATTCGCGCGCCGGACAGATTCTTTAACGATCCCCTTGGAAGTTGCCTTCGCGCGTTTGACTTATACGACAGAGCCGGGGGCTTTGCCGGAGAAACTCGTTCAAGAAAAACAATCTGTCGCTGAGAAGCCTGATGCCAAGCTCGCGCGTCCGCGAAATGTTTTAGCCAATCAAAAAGGGTATGTTGATTTTTCCGCGGATGATATCGAAGAAACAGGTAAGGATTTGCCGGTTTCTGTCGCGGCCCCGGAGCAAGAGAAGCTGGTGTTGTCTTTGGATCTGATCCGGCGCAATTGGGATGCTATTACGCATGCGATCAGCCGTGAAAAGATGTCCGTTGCGACGTTTTTACAAGAAGGAAGCCCGAGTTTGCTTAAAGGAGAGAAGTTGACCATCAGTTTCTCGCCGGAAGCCGTTTTCCATAAAGAGTCATTAGAGCAAAAAGACAATCTTCGGCTGATCGAGAAGATTTTTTCTGAAAAATTAGGGACTATGGTTAATATTAATCTTAAAGTCGATGAACATCACCAGCCGCATCAAAACCAAGAACCGTTCGTCAAAGCGGCGTTAGATACTTTTCAAGGAAAAGTTGTTAGCAAATGGAATCGTGACGGTTAAAAACAATGGCCTATCCTAAAATTGTCGAGAATCTTATTGAAAAATTAATGAAACTTCCCGGAATAGGGCGGCGCAGCGCCGAGCGTATTCTTTTTCATCTTCTAAGCGCGCCCAAAGAAGATGTCAGGGAATTATGCGATGTGATCACGAAGATCAAGGAAGGATTGATGTTTTGCCGTATTTGTAACAACTTAAGCGAAGCAGAAGTTTGCCTGATCTGCAGTGACACCAACCGCGATGAGCGAACGATTTGCGTTGTAGAAAATCCTAAAGATGTTTTAGCTATTGAACGTACCGGTGCTTACCGGGGCCATTACCATGTTCTGTTGGGGTCTATCGCTCCGGCCGAAGGACGGGGGCCGGATGATCTAAAGATCCATCATTTGGTTAAGCGAGTTGAAAATCAAGATATTAAAGAAGTTGTCATTGCAACCGACCCGGACACGGAAGGTGAAACAACAGCGCTTTATATTACGCGGGAACTTAAAGATACGGGAGTTAAGATCAGCCGGATTGGATTAGGAATTCCGGTGGGAAGCGCTTTAGAGTATGCGGACCTTTCAACGCTTTCTGTTTCTCTTTCATCGCGTCGGCAAATAGAGTAGACTTGTCATAGTTTTTTTGTAAAGTAATTTAAGCGGGCTGCTTCATCCGTCACTGAATAGTGACGGATGAAGCAGCCCTTTTTTGTTTTTAGATCCCGCGAAAGCGCTTTCTTACGCGTCCCAGCAAGCATTGAAAGCGGGTTTTTATGGGATATACTTTACATAGTGGTTAGCAATACTTGTTCAGTAATTGCAGAAATATTATAAAGAAGCATAAATCAGTGCGAAGTATTCCAAAAGAAGCGCCCGAATGGGCTGCTTCTTTAATTTTTTGTTTTTTGTGCTTGTTGGAACGAGCCAAAGGGGAGACGAAATGAGAAAAATACTCTTTATTGCCGTTTTATCCGTTCTCTTTTCTTTCCAGGATTTTTCTGTTAGTAATTCCATGGCAGAAGAAGCGGCGCAAGGCAAAGGTCGGCAAGCGGAATCTTACCAAGCTACTTCCGGCAGATCCGCGGGCGAAAGCATCCCGCAAGTTAAAGTCCTGTCATCCACCGCCCAAGAAATCGTTACGACGATTGATTTTACCCAAGGATTCTCTTATGAAAAAGTAGTCGCGGAAGACGGAGTTTCTTATATCCGTTATAAGAAGGACGACTCTTCGGGTTTTCTATATACATCTGAAGAAGGCAAGCCGGAACTCCCTTTGATCAGTAAAAACTTCCAAATTCCCGCAGATGCGACCAATGTTAGAATTACCATAGAAGAAACTCATTATGCTTCCGAACAAAAGGGCATCGTCTATCCGGCTCCGGAGATGTATTTTGAAGAGGAGGAGGGAGTTTCTGGCTCCAAGGAACGGTTTGTTAAAGATAAGGCTGTTTATAAAAAGGATGAATGGAATTCACATGTGGTTTTGAAGGGTACAGCCAAGATCCGTTCAGCCCATGTGGCGATCGTTGAATTCCATCCGGTTTCTTTTAACCCGCAGAAACAATCCATCAAATATTGCGATTCGCTAAGCGTGCGTATTTCTTATGTCAGCAGCAAAAAAGACAACACTGTCTCTGTTCAAGCCAAGAGCCCTTTTAAGAATATTTATGAGGCAATGATTCCTAATTATCATTTGATTTCCATTTCGCAAGAGGATAACTTTTCTGATCCTAGTCAACCTGCGGGACCTGGCATCAATACGCCTTCAGTTGATGTTCCCGGCGCGTATCATGTTTTAGCGCCGGCAGATATTGTTAATCCTTCATTGGAACTTCCCATTGATTATCTTGTTGTTGTCGCTGACTTTTTCATGCCCGAAGGAGCTCCTTCTGCTAGCCTTGCAACTTGGCTTAATTGGAGAGCTAGCGTAGAAGGCGGCGGACACAACATTGGCGTTATTAAACGTTCGGATATTTATGCGCAATATATGCCGGTTGACCCAGATGATTCCGAGGGCTCTTCTATCAGAGAATTTATCCGATTTGCGTATGAAAATTGGCGTGGAAATATTGAAGTTCCCGATCTTGATTATGTTTCGTTGATCGGCGATGCTGATCAAGGTTTTGAGACAGCCGAATGGTTTATGCCGGGGATGCATGAAAATTCCGGAGCGATCACCGATCACTATTATGGCTGCGTGGATGGAGATGATAATTTTCCGGATGTGATGGTCGGGCGATTTCCCGTGAAAACAGATGCGGAATTAGGTTATATGGTTGATAAAACTCTCTACTTTGAGCAGAATCCCCCCGAAGGAGAAAACCACTGGGGAACACGCGGGTTATATATCGGCGGGTATGAGCGTGGCCCGGCAGTAACCACACCTCAAAAAGATTTTGTTCTCAAGCATTATCAGGAAATGGAAGAATTGCATCATGATGATTCTTTGTCTCCTTATCACGATCCGTCAGTTGCCGCCGAGATCATCAAGCAGGGCGTTTTGCATGTCATATACAAAGATCATGGAGGCATAACTTCGTGGTATCCGCCGCTAAATTCTAGTTTAATTCCCCTGATCAACGGTAATCAGCCTCAAACCCGATATCCTGCTCTTGTTGTTAGCATTGGCTGTAAGACAGGGTACTTTGACTATCCCACGTCAAACTCTTTCGGTGAATCTTGGGTTAAAGCATCAGCTAAGGGTTCAGCGGCATTTTGGGGAAGCTCGCGTGATACGTATCAGTACAACTATGCGGCAATACCTCTTATTTTAGAAAATCTCTATGAGTATAACTTTGGCACCATTGGTGGCGTTATTTTAAGCGCCAAATTGCTTGATTACGGAGATATTCGGATCACTAATTTGTTTGGGGATCCGGCGTTGAATGTTTCCGGTCACCGCGCTACATCCACAAAGCCAGAATTAACATCATCAATTTTCTTAAGCGAAGTAGACGCTGATCCTGTTGCAGGCGAACGCATTACTATTAATGTGAAAATCGAGAATAAAGGCCTTTCTGCGGCGGAGAATATTGTCGTTAGGCTGTCTGAAGTTCTGCCGGATTCAGAAGATCTTTTTGCCGTAGGCGACGATGAGGTGGTCGCTCTTTTGAATTTCGGCGAGTCTGTTGTTCTATCGAAAGAGTGGATTTATCAAGGACAGGATACGGCATTTTTCCGCGTTGATGTTGACCCGGATGACGCTATTGATGAGCTTTCTGAGTAC